>NZ_JQNA01000002.1:313185-626371 GCF_000745015.1 Burkholderia sp. 9120
GACCGCGAAGCGCACGCCGTCGAGACGGGGCGCGGCGTCCGTGGCTGCGTTCGCAACTGCGTCCGTGCCCAATTCCGTCCAGAGACTTTGCGCGTTGTCGGGGGGATCGCCATCGCCGAACGTACTGGTCATCAGCAACACGTATTGCGCTTTGGCCAGCGCCGACACGTCGTAATCCGCCATGCACGAGGTACGGATTTCAAAACCCGACTCCATCAGACGCGTGGCGTAGCGCTCGGTGAGCGATTCGGTATTGCCGGTTTGCGAGGCCCATAGCAGCGTGACCTTGGGCCGTGCGCGTGCGATCCGCACGCCGGATGTTTGCGACGTGTCTGAGGGCGTGTGCGCGAGCGAGGTGGGCATGGCCGCTGATGCAGCGAGCGGCGCGCTGCGGCTAAACAGCCCCGCGAGCAAACCGTCCAGGTAGAGGCGTTTTGTTGCATCGAACGGCGCGCTGATCGGCAAAACCGGCACGGCGCTGCTGTCTCCACTAACGCCCTGCTCCCGCGCCGAGCGCAAGCCACTGACGAAACCCGCCAGATAAGTCCGCTCGGCATCGGAGAACGACGGCGCGGGCGTCGGCGGCAATTGCAACAAACGGGTGAGTGCTTCGATATGCGGCATAGACAGATCCTCGGCGCTGGCCGTTGCAACATCCACCGACGTGGCGGTCGCGCCCACCGCCAACGCAGATGCAGATGCAGATGCAGATGCAGATGCGGCGGCAAACTTAACCGCGTCATCGTTCAAAACCGACTCGCCAACCTCCACGCGCACCGCACTCAACGCGACCGCGCAAAACTTGAGTTCGGGTTGCTGCGAGACCGGATCGATTGCATCGCTTGTCACAGCGTTGATACACAGGTCGTCGCCGAACACGTCGTTCCAGTGCATCGGCGCGAAGCAGTGGCCCGCGCTCACGCGTTCGGTCACGACCGCCGGCAACACCGCGCGGCCGCGGCGCGAACGAATCTCCACCGGGTCTTTGGCCTTGATACCGAGCGTGGCCGCATCCTCGGGATGAATCTCGACGAACGGCCCGGGGTTCAGCTTGTTGAGCATCGCGACCTTGCCGGTCTTGGTCATGGTGTGCCATTGATGCTGCAAACGGCCGGTGTTCAGCACGATCGGAAATTCGCGATCGGGCAATTCGGCCGGCGCCGCATAAGCGCGTGCGAAAAACATCGCGCGTCCGCTGGCGGTCGGAAACGCGAGCCGTGGATGGCTGCCGTCCGGCAACGCTTTCAACGTCTGGCTGACGCCGTCGTTGACGTAACGCACGGGATTGCGTGCGTTCGAATCGTCCGCCGCCAGCGGCCATTGCAACGGTGTTTCCTTCAACCGCCGATGGCTCGCGCCACGCAGGTCGTAGCCGGTTTTCGGATTCGACGCCCGCGTGATTTCCGCGAACACTTCGTCGGCGCTCTCATAGCTGAAGGCCTCGGCAAAACCCATTTCACACGCCACGCGCGCAATGATCTGCCAGTCCGGCAACGCCGCGCCCGGCGGCTCGATGCCCTTTTGCATCAGCGTGAGCGTGCGCTCCGAGTTGATCATCACGCCTTCCGCTTCGGCCCATAACGCGCCGGGCAGCAGCACGTCGGCGTAGCGATTCGTCTCGGTGTCGAGAAACGCGTCCTGCGAAATCACCAGCTCCGCCGCGCGCAAACCGGCAATCGCGTTCTGCCGGTTCGCGACGCTCGCCACCGGATTCGTGCAGATGATCCAGCAGGCCTTGATCTCGCCCGCGGCCATGCGCGTGAACATATCGATCGTGCCGGTGCCGACTTCGGTCTTCAACGTGCCGGGTGGAATCTCCCAAAGCGCCTCGATAAACGCGCGGTCTTCCTCCACCAGCACCGACCGCTGGCCCGGCAAACCCGGACCCATGTAGCCCATTTCGCGGCCGCCCATCGCATTCGGCTGGCCGGTTAGCGAAAACGGCCCGCTGCCGCGCCGGCAGATCTTGCCCGTCGCCAGATGCAGGTTGCAGATCGCGTTGGTATGCCACGTACCGTGCGTGCTTTGATTCAGGCCCATGGTCCAGCAGCTGATCCACTCTTTTGCCGTGCCGATCATCTGGGCCGCGCGGCGAATCGCTTCGGCGGGCAAGCCCGTGATGCGCGCAACATTCTCAGGCGTGTAATCCGCCAGAAACGCGGGCATCGCGTCCCAGCCCTCGGTAACCTCGGCGATAAAAGCGGTATCCGTCTGGCCGTTTTCGTGCAACAGATGCAGCAGGCCGTTGAGCAACGCGAGATCGGTGCCCGGTTTGATCTGCATGAACAGATCGGCTTTGTCGGCGGTCGTATTGCGGCGCGGATCGACAACGATCAGTTTCGCGCCGGCCTTCACGCGATCCATCATCCGCAGGAACAGAATCGGGTGACAGTCGGCCATATTCGCGCCGATCACGAAGAACACGTCGGCGTGATCGAGATCGTCATACGAGCCCGGCGGGCCGTCCGCGCCGAGCGACAGCTTGTAGCCGCTGCCCGCGCTCGCCATGCACAGACGCGAGTTCGATTCGATATTGTTGGTGCCGACGAAACCCTTGGCGAGCTTGTTGACGAGGTACTGCGCTTCGATCGACATCTGCCCGGACACGTAGAACGACAGTGCGTCCGGTCCATGTTCGTCGAGCAGGCCGCGCAAGCGCGCCGCCGTGCTGCTGATCGCCTGCGCCATGGGCAGCGGCGCCGGATCCTGGTCGCGCGCGTGACGCACGAACGCGCCTTCCAGACGCCCTGACTTGCGCAACGCAACGTGCGCCGATTGCCCCTTCGTGCAGAGCCGTCCGAAGTTGGCCGGATGTTCCCTGTCGCCGGAAATCTTCACGACCTGTCCGTCCTCGACGTGCAGCACCATGCCGCAGCCAACGCCGCAGTAAGGGCATACCGTTTTAACGTTAGAGGAAGACATGGCGGGCAACGTGGCTCAATACAGTTAGCGGGCGATCAAACGGCGACCCACACCTGACCGTTTTCCACGCGCGTATCGAACGCGCTGACGGAATACGCGGGCGTTTCCAGGCACTCGCCGGTACGCAGATCGAAGTGATGCTTGTAGATCGGCGAAGCGACCACGACGCGTTCGCCGAGACTGCCGATCAGTCCGCGCGACAGCACCGCCGCCTGCGAGCCCGGATCGAAGTTCTCGATCGCGTAGACGGTGGCGTGTGCATGACTGTCGTGCACGTGAAATACGGCCACCTGCTCGCCGTTGACGAGCGCGCAGACGCCCGTGTTGGGGACGATTTCATCGAGCGGGCAAACGGGCTGCCAGACACGCGGCACACGGTCTTGGTTCATGGCGAAGTCCTCGGTAAATAACGCAACACGCGTGAATGGGATCAGACGGTTTCGACGACGACCGGAATCGCCGCCAGCCGGGTTTGCCGTTCGGCGGGCGTGGCCGGCCGGATCTGGCCGCGCTCTTCGACGAACGTCACGTTGCGGTCCGGCTCGCTGCTGTTGACGAAGTGACGGAAGCGCTTGCGCGTTTCCGGATCGGTCACGGCCTTCTTCCATTCGCATTCGTACGTATCGACCACGTGCTGCAGGTCCGCTTCGAGTTCGGCGACCACGCCAAGACGATCGTGGACGACCACGTCGATCAGATACGCGAGTCCGCCTTCGAGGTTGTCGCGCCACACGCTGGTGCGCTGCAGACGGTCGGCCGTGCGCACGTAGAACATCAGAAAGCGGTCGATGTAACGCACCAACGTGTCTTTATCCAGATCCGACGCGAGCAGTTCGGCATGGCGCGGCTTCATGCCGCCGTTGCCGCACACGTAGAGATTCCAGCCCTTTTCGGTGGCGATGATGCCGACGTCCTTGCCCTGTGCTTCCGCGCATTCGCGGGTGCAGCCCGACACGCCGAACTTGATCTTGTGCGGCGTACGCAGACCTTTGTAGCGGTTCTCGATCTCGACCGCGAGCCCGACCGAATCGCCGACGCCATAGCGGCACCACGTCGAGCCGACGCACGACTTCACCGTGCGCAGCGATTTGCCGTACGCATGGCCGGATTCGAAACCGGCGGCGATCAGTTCTTCCCAGATGAGCGGCAATTGCTCGACGCGCGCGCCGAACAGATCGACCCGCTGACCGCCGGTGATCTTCGTGTACAGCCCGTATTTCTTCGCGACCTGGCCGACGGCGATCAAGCCGTCGGGCGTCACTTCGCCGCCCGCCATGCGCGGCACGACCGAGTACGTGCCGTCGCGCTGGATATTGGCGAGGTAGTAATCGTTGGTGTCCTGCAGCGGCGCGTGCTCTTTCTTCAGCACGAATTCGTTCCAGCACGACGCGAGAATGCTCGCCGCCGCCGGCTTGCAGATATCGCAACCGAGACCATGACCGTGCCTCGCGAGCAATTCGCCGAAGCTGCGCACTTCGCCCATCCGCACGAGGTGATACAACTCCTGGCGCGAAAACGGAAAGTGTTCGCACAGATGGTTGCTGACAGCGAGCCCCTGCTTTTTCATCTCGGCCTTCATCACCTGCGTGACGAGCGGCACGCAGCCGCCGCACGAGGTGCCCGCGCCGGTCGCGCACTTGAGCGCGCCGATATCGGTTGCGCCCGCACCGACCGCCGCGCACAACGCGCCCTTCGATACGTTGTTGCACGAGCAGATCTGCGCGGCGTCGGGCAACGCGTCGACGCCGAGCGCCGGTTTGGCGGTGCCGTCGGCTTGCGGCAGGATCAGGAATTCAGGCGCCTCCGGCAGCTCGATGCGGTTCAACATCATCTGCAACAGCGTGCCGTATTCGCTCGCGTCGCCGACCATCACGCCGCCCAGCAGATACTTGCCGCATTCGGAGACCACCAGCTTCTTGTAGACCTGCTTGCGTTCGTCGCTGAACTGATAGGCGCGACTGCCCGGCGTGTTGCCGTGCGCGTCGCCGATACTCGCCACGTCGACGCCCATCAGCTTCAGTTTGGTGCTCATGTCGGCGCCGGCGAATTCGGCCCCGGTCGTTTCGCCCTGCAACTGTTTCGCCACCGCGCGTGCCATTTCGTAGCCCGGTGCGACGAGGCCGAACAACTGGCCGTTCCATAACGCGCACTCGCCGATCGCGTAGATGTGCGGGTCGCTGGTGCGGCACGCGTTGTCGATCACGATGCCGCCGCGCGCGCCGAGCGTCAGGCCGCTTTCGCGCGCCAGGTCGTCGCGCGGACGGATGCCCGCGGAGAACACGATCATGTCGGTGTCGAGATGGCTGCCGTCGGCGAACTGCATGCGGTGCGTGCCGGCTTCGCCATCCACGATCGCCGTGGTGTTCTTCTGCGTGTGCACCGTCACGCCGAGTTCTTCGATTTTGGTGCGCAGCACGCGGCCGCCGCCGTCGTCGAGCTGCACCGCCATCAGACGCGGCGCGAATTCCACCACATGCGTTTGCAGGCCCATATCGCGCAGCGCCTTCGCGCATTCGAGACCGAGCAGCCCGCCGCCCACCACCGTACCCGTAGTCGAGCGCGCGCCGCATTCCTGCATCGCTTCGAGATCGTCGATGGTGCGGTACACGAAGCAGTCGGCGCGCTCGCGGCCCGCCACCGGCGGCACGAACGGAACCGAGCCGGTGGCGAACACCAGCTTGTCATAGGGCAAGGTCTCGCCCGTCGAGACCGTCACGGTGCGCGCGTCGCGATCGATCGCGACCGCTTTCGCGTTCAGTTTGAGCAGCACGTTCTGCCGTTCGAAGAAACCCGGCTCGACCAGCGACAGATCGTCGGCGCTCTTGCCCGCGAAGAACGCCGACAGATGCACGCGGTCGTAGGCCGGCCGCGACTCTTCGCACAGCACGGTGATGTCGAGCCCGTGCGCGGCAATTTGCGCCAGGCATTCAACCAGTTTGTGGCCGACCATCCCGTGACCGATAACGATGATTTTCATGACCGCGGTGTCCTCATGTGCTGGGCTTGCTGGGGTTCATGCGCCGCCGCGCGACAGCAGCGAAAAACGCTTCCGGAAACAAAAACGGCGTCCCGCGAATCCAGTCGATGACTGAATCCGGGGGACGCCGTTGTCCTGACCTGTGCTGCGGCGAGCACTTTGTATTGCGCTCGCGACGGATCCACGTTGATCCGATGGCACGGCATTATGCAAAGGCCGTGCCAATGCGATGAATTGCACGCGGCGAGGCCGTGGCGCGGGGCTTGAACGGGAATGGCACGCGCGTGCGGCAAGCTACCGGCGCGATGCGTTTTGATGCAGTAAAGCACAGGGATGGTGCGACGCAGCACTGTACGCGTGCGGCGCCCGGCTAACGAAGGGGAACGTCAACGCTGCATTGATGAAGCGGCCGGCGACGCGTGGCGTGACTTCGAACCCGCAGTGCCCATGCGTGGCGTAGTCCTTGCATCAGTCACCGTTGAACCGTTCCGGCAACGCGGCCCGAACGAGCGCATGACATGCATGGCATGAAGCACCGCATTGGCCTCGAACGAAACACAGCGCGGTGTTTCGTTTTCACCAGAAGCGGTTTTCGCCAGAAGCGAAATCAGAAAGCAACGGACAACGGCGTCCGCTCGTGATAATCACGTGCGGACGCTTTTTTTTACGCCGACGGTGCGACTACCGGCCGCCTGCACGCATCACGAAACGAACCACCACGAACCACCAGGAACATCGCGATGAACACGAACCCCGGCAAGGTCACGCTATTGAGCGCGGGACCCGGCGACCTCGACCTGCTGACGCTGCGGGCGGCGAAAGCGCTCGCATCCGCTGACGTCGTGCTGCTCGACGATCTCGCGAATCCCGAGATCGTGACCCTTGCACCGCAAGCGCGCGTGATTCGCGTCGGCAAGCGCGGCGGCTGCCGCTCGACACCGCAGGCATTTATCGAGCGGCTGATGCGGCGCTACGCGCTCAAGGGCTTGCACGTGGTAAGGGTGAAAGGCGGCGAAGCGCTGCTGTTCGGGCGCGCGGGTGAAGAGATCGCGGTGCTGCGCGAGGCGGGGATTACCGTGGAGATCGTCAACGGGATTTCGTCGGGCTTCGCGGCCGCGGCGGCGCTGGGCATTTCGCTCACGCATCGGCGCCATTGCCACGGCGTGAGCTTCGTCACCGCTCACACGGAGAATCACGACGAGCCGGACTGGGCCGCGCTCGCCGCCACACGCACCACGCTGGCGATCTATATGGGGATGCGGCGTATCGAAAGTCTTGCCGCCGCGTTGCTTGCCAATCTACCGGCCGATACGCCGGCCGCCGTCGTGCAATGGGCGGGTGGCGCCGACGAACGGCGCCTCGCGACTCAGCTCGACCGCCTGGCTGCGGATGCCGCGAGCGCCGGCTTCGGCAGCCCCGCGGTGATTCTGGTGGGCGATGCGATTGGCGAGAGCGAAGCATTCCGTCTTGACGGCATGAGTCGATTTCCCGACCTTGCCGCCCGATACGCTTAAACGCCGGTCGGCAAGCGCGCTACGAAACACGTGCCCTCTTGCGCCGACGACCGGACTTCCATCGTGCCGCCGTGCGCGGAAACGATCTGCTTGCAGATATACAAGCCCAGCCCCAGGCCGCCGCCGGGCTTGCTGGTGGGCGGCCGCCAATAAGGCTCGAACACTTTGCTCAACACGTCCGCGGCGATTTCGTTGCCGCCGTTGATCACCGTCAGCACCAGCTCGGCGCGCTCGATGCGCGCCTGCACCCGCACCGGAAACTCCGCGTCGCCGTGCGTCACCGCATTGCCGAGCAGATTCGACAGCAACTGCTGCACGCGCGTGCGGTCGCAGCGCACCGGCGTGGTAATCGCGATGTCGTCGGCGAGCAGACGCTGCGGATTGGCCTCGCGCACTTCCGCGACCACCGCCCGCAGCGCGCCGGCCAGATCGTCGACCTCGTCGATCGACACGCCGATGCCCGAGCCAAGCCGGCCACGCGCGAAGTCCATCACGTCGTCGATCAAACGCGCCATGCGCAACGTGGAAGATTTCAGGCGCTGGCCGATTTTCACGAGATCGGGCTCGTTCTTGCGTAACGACAGCAGTTCGGCGGTCGCGCTGACCGCCGACAGCGGATTGCGCAGATCGTGGCCGAGCACGGCGATGAACTGCTCACGCAGGCTGGCGGTTTCCCGCTCGCGAATCAGGGCCGTTTGCGCGGCTTCGTGACGCCCTTCGGTCACGAGCTGCATCGCGATCAGGTCGGCGAATCCTTCGAACATGCTCAGCGTGCGCGGGTTCGAGACCTCGGCCGGATTCGGGTCGATCGCGCAGAGATTACCGAAATAGCTGCCGTCGGGAAGAATGATCGGCACGGAAATATAACTGCCCAGCTGGTAGATTCGCGCCGTGTGATGGCCGTGATAAACCGGGTCCTTGCCGAAATTGTCGATCACGATGGTGGCCCGCGCCGCGCGCGACTCGAAACACAGCGTGGTCTGCAGTTCGAGCTGACCGCCCGCCATCAGGCCGAAATTCACTTCGTCCTGCACCGCGCAGGCGGTCCAGCTACGCTCAGAGACCCGGGCCACGGCGGCGAAGCCCATCCCCGTGTTTTTGCAGATCAGGCGCAGGATCGCGGGCACAGCGCCGATACGCTGGACCGCCTCGATGTCGCGCGCGATTTGCGCGTCTTCGCTATTGCCGAGCGGTAGATTCGTCATAAATAAATGGTGCTGGATGTTTTGCGCGGAGGGCCTGAGAGCGGGCCGGAAAACGAAAAAACGTCGCGCAATAATTCTATCGGGACTTCAAATTGCTCACTACCAGGAATACACATACCAGGAATATTCATAGGGGAAGCCGATGTTTACTCAGGAAACGGCTCGCCTGCTGATCGCCGACGACGACCCCGATCTGCTGGCCGCCTACACGCTCTATTTCAGCGCCCAGGGTTTCGACATCCGCACCGCCCGCAACGGGCTCGACGCGCTGGCGCAGTATTGCGCCTGGCATCCGGCCGCCGCGCTGCTCGACGTCGAGATGCCGCGCCTCGACGGGCGCGCGGTGGCGCGCCGGATCCGCTCCGTCGGCGATGTGCCGGCGCCGACCCTGGTCGCGGTCAGCGGACTCCAACGCGCCGAGGAACGCAGTGAATCGCTACGTTCGGGCTTCAATCACCATTTCGTCAAACCCGTGCCGATGCCGGTGATTCTCGCCGCGTTGAACGGATCGAGGCGGCATTGAGCGGGGGTTAGGCGTGGTTTGAGCAGCGTTTCAAGCGGCGTTTCAATCACCGAAGCCCAACTCCGCCTCGACCGTCTGCCCCACCCGCAACCACGCTCCGGCGCCGCTCGCCACGAGCGCGTTATTGCCGAACGTCAACGCACCGTTGCGCTGCGGATTCGCCCGGTATGTGCTCATCGTGTCGGTCGGCTCGTCCGGCCAGTCCGGATCGGGTGCGCCCGTCGCCTGGTCGACGGTCGGCATCGGACAGCGCGCGCAGGTCTTCACCAATTGCAGTTGCACCGCGGCGACCCCATCAGCCGCGTCGCCGGCATCGACGCTCAACGTCTCCACGTAGTCTTCCTCGTATGCGTCGAGCCCCGTCAGCACGACGTTCGGGCGGAACCGGTCGATCGGAATCGACGGCGCGCCCTTGCGTTGCAGCCGCGTGTTCAGATCGTCGAGCGACGCCTGGCCGACCACCAGCAGCGGAAAACCATCGGCGAATAACGTGTTGGCGCCGCCGGTGCTCCCGGTGTAATCCGGATCGACGGTACGCTCGTGCTCGGGATCGAAACGCAGCAGCCGCGCCGGCACGCCGAGAAACGTGGAGAACCAGGCCGCGCTGGCCTCGCCGGTGTCGAGACCATAGGCCGCGTCCCGCCAGACCTGGGTCTGCACTTTACGCGGCGCATCGAGCCGCGCGGCGTCGAGCGGCGTGCGCAATTCGCTCATGCCGGGCGCGCGAATCACGAGCTCCGTGTCGCCGAGTTCGACCTTGATCAGCGCCATGCGCGGATACGCACGCTGCGTGAGCATCGCGCCGGCCGGGTCGACGACGATCCAGCACCGATCGTATTCGAGCCCGGTGGCAAGCAGGCGCGCTTCGCTCAATGCGATGCCCGCGCAGGATTTGATCGGATAGACGAAAAGCTCGCTGATGGTCGGCATGGTGTGGGTCGGCGCGTGGGGCGGCGCTCAGGTGGTTGGTCTTTGAAGCTCAGCTTTGAAGCTGGTCTTTGAAGCTCGATTGTAAGGCCCGGCAGGACGGCGCGTCCGCTTCGAACCGCCTTCGCCGCATCACCGATAGCCGGCATGCGTCATGCAGCGGTTTGTTCGAACCGCGCTTGGACGTAAAATCACCGGGCTGCGCGACGGCCCTCGCTTAGCGTCAAAGCGTCACTGGATTGAATTTATAGAAGCATCCTTACCATAACCCGAGACAGGAAATTCATTATGCTGAGCAAACCCGTGTTGACCGTCGCCGAAACGACCCGCATCCTCGAGGCCGCTCGCGCCGAGGCCGAGAAGCATCAGTGGGCCGTCGCGATCGTGGTGGTCGACGATGGCGGCCACCAGTTGGGCATGCTGCGGCTGGACGGCAGCGCGCCGGCCAGTTCGTACATCGCGACGGAAAAGGCCCGCACTTCGGCGATCGGCCGCCGTGAAACCAAGGTATACGAAGACATGATCAACAACGGCCGCACCGCGTTCCTGAGCGCGCCGTTGCTGGGCACCCTGGAAGGCGGCGTGCCGGTGATCGTCGAAGGCCACGTGATCGGCGCGGTCGGCGTGTCGGGCGTCAAGTCCGATCAGGATGCACAGATCGCCAAAGCCGGCATTCAGGCGCTGGCCGTTTAAACCGCAGTTGTAGCTCAACGCGGGCCGATGCCCCCTCATCGGCCCCATTCAGACAGATGGAGCAGTCGATGACTCAGATGAACCCGCGCGGCGGACTGCAGGTCGCCGCCAACCTCGACCAGTTCGTCGAAACCGAAGCCCTGCCCGGCACCGGAATCGACAGCGCAGCTTTCTGGTCGGGTTTCGACGCCCTCGTGCACGAGCTGGCGCCCAAAAACCGTGCGCTGCTGGCCGAGCGTGACCGCCTGCAAACCGAACTCGACGGCTGGCATCGCGCCAATCCGGGCCCGGTGCGCGATCTGCGTGCGTATCGCGCGTTTCTCGAAGGCATTGGCTATATCGTGCCCATGCCCGCCAGCGTCAAAGCCACGACCGACCACGTGGACACCGAAATCGCCGAACAGGCCGGCCCGCAACTGGTGGTGCCGCTGTCGAATCAGCGCTACGCGCTGAACGCGGCGAACGCGCGCTGGGGCAGCCTGTACGACGCGCTGTACGGCACCGACGCGATTCCCGAAACGAACGGCGCGGAAAAACAGCAGGCCTTCAACCCGGTGCGCGGCGCCGCGGTGATCGCCTATGCACGCGAATTCCTCGATCAGGCCGCGCCGCTCGCGAACGGCTCGCATGCCGACGCGACCCGCTATAGCGTCGAAGGCGGCAAGCTGGTCGTCACGCTGAAGAACGGCACCGGCGAACTGAAAACGCCGGCGCAGTTCATCGGCTATCAGGGCGAAGAGAGCGCGCCGTCGGCGGTGCTGCTCAAGCACAACGGCCTGCACTTCGAGATCCAGATCGACGCGAACGACTCGATCGGCAAGACCGATTCCGCGCACGTGAAAGACGTGGTGGTCGAAGCGGCGGTGAGCACGATCATCGACTGCGAAGACTCGGTCGCGGCGGTGGATGCGGACGACAAGGTCCTGCTTTATCGCAACTGGCTCGGCCTGATGAACGGCGAGCTGACCGAAGAAGTCACGAAGAACGGCAAGACCTTCACGCGCCGTCTGAACGCGGATCGCGTGTACGTTGCCGCGAACGGTACGGCGCCGGTGGTGCTGCATGGCCGCTCGCTGCTGTTCATCCGCAACGTCGGTCATTTGATGACCAATCCCGCGGTGCTGACGAAAGACGGCGCGGAGATTCCGGAAGGCATTCTCGACGCCGTGATCACCACGCTGTGCGCGTTGCACGACCGCAAGCAGCAACTGAATTCGCGCACCGGTTCGATCTATATCGTCAAGCCGAAGATGCACGGCCCGGCCGAAGTCGCGTTCGCAAGCGAGCTGTTCGCGCGGGTGGAAGACCTGCTGAAGCTGCCGCGCAATACGATCAAGATGGGCATCATGGACGAGGAGCGCCGCACCAGCGTGAACCTGCTCGCCTGTATCGCCGAAGCGTCGGAGCGTGTCGCGTTCATCAACACCGGTTTCCTCGACCGTACCGGCGACGAGATGCACTCGGCGATGGAAGCGGGTCCGATGATGCGCAAGGGCGACATGAAGTCGAGCGCATGGATCGCCGCGTACGAGCGCAGCAACGTGCTGGTCGGTTTGAGCGCGGGCCTGCGTGGCCGCTCGCAGATCGGCAAGGGCATGTGGGCCATGCCCGATCTGATGCACGCCATGCTCGAACAGAAGATCGCGCATCCGAAGGCCGGCGCCAACACCGCCTGGGTGCCCTCGCCGACCGCCGCCACGCTGCATGCGTTGCACTATCACCAGGTCGACGTGCAAGCGGTCCAGCAGCAACTGGAGCGCACGGATTACGCACAGGTGCGCGACGAACTGCTCGACGGCCTGCTGACGATTCCGGTCGTCGAAGCGGCGAAGTGGAGCGACGACGAAATCCGCAGCGAGATCGACAACAACGTGCAGGGCATTCTCGGTTACGTGGTGCGCTGGATCGATCAGGGCGTGGGCTGTTCGAAGGTGCCGGACATTCACAACGTCGGCCTGATGGAAGACCGCGCCACGTTGCGCATTTCGAGCCAGCATATCGCCAACTGGCTGTACCACGGCGTGGTGAAGCGTGAGCTGGTCGAGGAGACGTTCAGGCGCATGGCGAAGGTGGTCGACGAGCAGAATGCCGGCGACCCGCATTACCTGCCGATGGCGCCGGGCTTCGACACGATCGCGTTCAAGGCCGCGCAGGCGCTGGTGTTCGAAGGACGTCAGCAGCCGAGCGGCTATACGGAACCGTTGCTGCATAAGTTCCGGCTGGAAGTGAAGAAAGGCTGAGCGGTTTTCTGCCTTCAGCGCGGCTTGAATGGCTTGAACGGCGTTTGATCACGACGTTCGAACCGCGCAAAAAAAGACGGGCGCCACGCAATAAAGTGGTGCCCGTTTTAATGTGCGCGGTGCTGCTGCGCGTTGCTTCTGCGTGATGCGTTTGCAGCGGCCGCCGTTTCCCAATCGACACGAGTCGCGCCTGGTGCGCCCGGCTCAACTCGCGCCGATCGCCGGCTCCGCCTTGGGGCTCATCAGAGCCCTCGACCGTTCAAATCCTCAAGCCGCTTCGGCCGTGTATTGCGTCGCCGTGCCGGCCTGGCCATTGATCTGCCCTTTACCCTGCATATAAGCCTGCAGATACGCCTCGAATTCCTCTTTCACTTCCGGATGGCGCAGCGCGAATTCCACCGTCGCCTTCAGATAGCCGAGCTTGCTGCCGCAATCGAAACGCGTGCCGAAGTAGCGATACGCGAGCACCTGCTCTTCGGTCAGCAGCGACTGCACCGCGTCGGTCAATTGCAGCTCACCGCCTGCGCCCGGCTTCAGCGCGCGGATATGCTTGAAGATGGTCGGCATCAGCACGTAGCGCCCCACCACGCCGAGATTCGACGGCGCCTTGTCCGGCGCCGGCTTTTCGACGATGCCCGACATCTTGATCACGTTGTCTTCCCACTCGCGGCCATCCACCACGCCATACGAGCGGCTGTCTTCGCGCGCAATGGTTTCGACGCCGATCACCGAGCTGTGATAGTGGTTGAACGTATCGACCAGTTGGCTCATTACCGGCTTCGAACTGTGCAGCAGGTCGTCGGCCAGAATCACGGCGAACGGGCTCTCGCCCACCAGTTTCTCGGCGCACAGCACCGCGTGGCCCAGACCGAGCGCTTCGGCCTGACGCACATAGAAACAGTCGACGTTAGCCGGCTTGATGCTGCGCACGAGATCCAGCAGCTTCTGCTTGTTGCGCGCTTCGAGCTCGGCTTCGATCTCGTACGACTTGTCGAAATGATCTTCGATCGCGCGCTTGCTGCGGCCGGTCACGAAGATCATCTCGGTGATGCCGGCCGCAACCGCTTCTTCCACCGCGTACTGAATCAGCGGCTTGTCGACGACCGGCAGCATTTCTTTCGGACTTGCCTTGGTAGCCGGCAGGAATCGTGTCCCGAGGCCCGCTACGGGAAACACGGCTTTGGTGACTTTCAGCATGGTAGGCATTCCATCGGTTAGAAATTAGAGTGTTCGCGGGCCCGGCGGCCAATCGATGCCGCCGGCAAGACTAGCAAAAAAATCAAACGGGTTCATACGTGAAAATTTTCTCGCCCCGAATAAATAATTGGATTGAATTTCGATATGTCGCATCGTGATAAACGGCCAGCAACAATTACGTATCTCAATCGAATTATTTTTCCGAAATTCCGAAAATCTTACTTGTCAGGCTCAGTTGCGCGGTTCAGCGGCGTGCGTCGGGTCACGCGACGCACGCCGCCGCGGAGGCCCGCCAGATTGGGTACTTCATTCGTTCTCGTCGTGCTGGGGCAGCTTGCCCGAAGTCACCCGGTAACGGCGGATCGGCTCGTTGCGCAGCGCTTCCCGGTAAGCGGAGGCGGCGACAAGGAGCAACAGCACGGCAATGCCGGCGAGTAAATGCAGGTTCATGACTTCACCTCGGGTCAAGAGAATCCGTGACTTAAATTAGCATGACAAAAGCAGTAAATAATTCAGCGCCGCATCTGCTTATGCTCAATTACAATTCGTCACAAAATCGTTACCCAATTCAATTCATTCCGCAATTTTTTAGCGATTTTTTTGCCGCCGCGCTGCACTACGATGTAACGCACCGCGGGCGTGCACGGCATGCGCCCATCCGTCCGCATTCACCCGCCTTTGCCTTTTACCTTTCACCTCCTTCAAACCAAGGACCGCGCATGAGCGACCCCGCACTCGATGCCGCCGGCTCATCCCTGCCGCATCTGCCGCCTTCTTCGCCACGAGCCGTCCGCGTGGCGCGCGCGCAGGACGAAGCACGCGCCACGAGCGTCGGCAAGGAGCATGTGATCGACGCCATGCGGGGTTTCGCCGCGTTGCTGGTCGCGTATTTTCATTGCCGGCAGATCGAGTGGGTCGGCATGCAGGCGTTTCACCAGAATGCGGGGCATTCGTTCAGTCTGAATACGCTGGCCGCGTATCTGACCTTTCCGATTGCATGGGGCTCGGCGGGTGTGCCGATTTTCTTCGTGATTAGCGGTTACTGCATTCATCGCAGCGGCGCGTTGCGGCTCGCCGCCAATCCGGCCTACCGGCTCGACGCGGGCAATTTCTGGGTGCGCCGGTTCGCGCGGATTTATCCGGTGCTGCTCGCGGCGCTGCTGCTGACCTTCGCGCTCGACTGGTTCAGCCTGCAGTTGCCGCCCGTCAGCCACAAGATCCGCGAGATCGGCCTGCAGGCGTTCCTCGTCAATCTGTTCTCACTGCAAGGCGTGGCCGGCAAGACGTACGGCTCGAACGGCGCACTGTGGACACTGTCGCTCGAAGTGCAGTTCTACGCGATCTATCCGCTGCTGTTCGCGCTGCGTCGCCGGATCGGCATGACCAACGTGCTGGCGCTGGTCGCCGTCGTCAATGTGGTATCGGCCTATGTGCTCGAACGGCACGATATCCAGTTCTTCACGTCGTACTGGTTCGCGTGGACGCTCGGCGCGTGGATCGCCGACGCCAAAGCCTCCTCCGGCACGCCGCAGAAGAAGCGCTCGCCGGTGTGGCTCTACGCGCTGGCCGCCGGCTTTATCGCGTTGGGCTGCGCGGCGTTCCATTTCGGTCAGTACGGCGCGTTCCAGTTCTGGGCGATCGGCTTCGCGTTCTATCTGTACCAGGCGCTGGACCGCGGCAACGCGACTCAAGGCAATGCGTGGGGCACACGTGTGCTGTCGCGCTTAGGCGATTTCAGCTTCTCGCTGTATCTGATTCATCTGCCGATCTTCGTGTTGCTGTCGTCGCTGCTGTTCCGCTCGTCGCTGCAAATGACGATCTGGCCGTCGTTCGGCTACATGCTGGTGGCCATTCCGGTCGCGTATGTGTTCTACCGGCTGGTCGAGTTGCCGGCCATGAAATGGTCCGCGAGTTTTAAACCCAAAAAAGCGACTGGGACGCCGGCCTGAATTCCACGCGATCCCACGCGAAAAAAACGGAGCGAAAGTCCCGAGACTTTCGCTCCGCTGCGCCAACGACAGGAACCGGCCAAGCCCCTGCCTACACCCCCGCGTCAAAACCGCTTTAAAGCCCGCTTCACAGACTTGCTCCCGGAACCGTCACTGCCGGCGGCGGCATGAAAGTCCCAAGCCCCAGGAAACACTGAGGCCAGAACTTAAAGCCGCCGCCGGACCGTTTTACCGCCCCGCCACGCCCTTCAGAATCCGCGCGACACCGTCCACATAGGTTGTCGTGCCGAAACGGCTCAGCGCCGTCTGATAGCCGTTCCTGACCAGCCGGTTGCGCAGTTCGTCGTTCGAGCGCAGTTCGGCGAGCGTATCGGCGAGACCGTGCGCGTCGCCGGGAGTGCACAGCACGCCGTTCTCATAGTCGTCGACGATCTCCAGCACGCCGCCCGCACGCGCCGCCACCACCGGCCGCTGCGCGAGCATGCCTTCGACGATCACGCGGCCGAACGGCTCCGGCGTGATCGACGTATGAACGACCGCGTCGACCGCGCACATGCAGGCCGCGATATCGTGCTGGAAGCCGAGAAAATGCACCCGCTCGCCCAGATTGTGAGCGGCCACGAACGCATGCAATTCGATCTCGTACTGGTCTTCGCCGAACAGCGGCGCGCCGACCAGCACCGCGTGCATCTGCGGATTCAGCACCATGGCTTCGAGCAGCACGTGCTGCCCTTTCCAGCGCGCGAGGCGGCTGAACGAGCCGACCAGAAACGCGTCCTGCGGCAGATTCAGCCGCTGGCGCAGCGTGGCCTGCGGCACCGTGCGCAGCGCGTCGAACGGCGCGGCCGAAATGCCGTTGAACACCACGTCGACGCGTTTCCCGTCGAACTGCGTGAGTTCGGTGAACGCGCGCGCCGACGCCGCCGAATTGGCGATCACGTGCGCGAGACCGAACCGCGCGCACCACTTGATGATGGCCAGTTGCTTGCCGCCGAAATGCTCGGGGCTGACAATATCGCGCAGATGCCACACCACCGGCCGCCGCGCGAGCTTGCCGGCGAGCGCGCCGATCACCATCGCGCGCTGGGTGTTCGCGTAGATCACGTCGACCTTGCGCGCGCGTTTCGCGGTGGCGCGCACGAGCGAGAGCAGCCCCTTCAGCGCCTGGCCCTTCGGCAGCGAACCGCCCTGTTTGCGCACATTACGCAACGCGCCGGCTTCCAGCACCTCGACGCTCGCACCGGCTTTGGCGAGCGCCGTGCGGAACGGGCCGTCGTCGAACAGCACGACCTCGATCCGCGAGCGCAACGCCTTGACGATTTCCAGCAGCGACAACTCGGCGCCGCCGAGCACGCCGCTTTGATCGACGGCCAGAATGCGCGGCGCGCCGGCCGCGGCTTCCGCCTTGTACGGCACGTACGGCGGCAGCGTCGCGGTGCGCAATGCCGGCACCGCGGCGCGCACATGCGAGAAGAAGCGTTCGCGGAAATGCGCCGCGGAAAATTGCTCGGCGTTATGACGGCAGTCCGCGGGCGAAAAACGCTTCACGTGGTCGTCGAAACGCTCGAGCGCCGCAATGATCGACTCGACATTCTGCTCGTCAAAAAACATGCCGGTGGGCCGCGACTCGGACACGTCGCGCACGGTTTCGAGCGCGCCACCCTTGCCGTAGGCGATCACCGGCGTGCCGCAGGCCTGCGCCTCGACCACGGAGATACCGAAGTCCTCCTCGGCGGCAAAGACGAACGCCTTGGCGCGGCTCATGCGGTCCTTCAGCACCTTGAACGGCTGGTAGCCCATGATCTCCACGTTCGGCCCCGCTTTCGCGCGGATTTTCTGCATGTCGGGGCCGTCGCCGATCACGACCAGCTTGCGCTCGGGCATCCGCGCGAACGCCTCGACGATCAGGTCGATCTTCTTGTACGGCACCATCCGCGAGGCGGTCAGATAGAAATCTTCCTTGTCGGTGCAGAGCGAAAACGCTTCCACGTCCACTGGCGGAAAGATCACCTGCGCGTCGCGCTGATAAACCTTCCTGATGCGCCGCGCGATGAAATCCGAGTTGGCGACAAAGCCATCCACCGAGTTCGACGTACGGATATCCCAGTTGCGGATGTAATGCAGAATCAGCCGCGCCATGGCCGACTTCGGCCCGTTGGTCAGTTTCGACTGCTGCAGATACTGGTGCTGCAAATCCCACGCGTAACGGATCGGCGAATGCACGTAGCTGATATGCACCTGGTCGGGCCCGGTCAGAATGCCCTTGGCCACCGCGTGGCTGCTCGAAATCACCACGTCGTACGCGGAGACGTCGAGTTGTTCGATCGCGAGCGGCATCAGCGGCAGATAGGTGCGGTATTTGGTGCGCGCGAGCGGCAGTTTCTGGATGAACGAGGTCGTCACCCGCTTGCCGCGCAGAAAGCTGCGGTCGTCGAGAAAATCGACCAGGCTGAACAGATCCGCATCCGGAAAGCACGCAACGATCTGCTCGAGCACCTTCTCGGCGCCCGCATAGGTAACGAGCCAGTCGTGCACGATCGCCACGCGCACGGTTTTATCGGCGCGCAACGCGGCGCGGCGCGGCGGCGCCTGCACGCCAGGCACGCTGGTGAGCTCGGCCAGTGCGCTGCGCGTCGCGGGTCGCAGCACGGCTTCGTCTTCAAGGACTTCGTGGTTCATGCGCTTTTCCTCGGATTCAGTCGCAACAGCAGTGAACGCGCAAGATCGCGCAAAGCGGGGGTCATCGTGAACGACCAGGCGAGATTCGCGCCGACCATCAGCAGGCCGGCCACGATCGCCAGCGCGAGACCCGGCAGAAAGCTGGCGAGCCACAGGCTGGCCAGCAGAAACGCGAGATGGGCGAGCATGTCGAGCGCGATCTGGCGTGCGCGAATCGCGGCGAAATGCAGCAGCACCGCGTAGTCGAACAGCGCGCGGCCGGCCACTGCCACCGCCGCGCCGGTCAGACCGAAATGCGAGATGCCGAACCACAATGCCCCGGCAAACAAGGGCAATTCGAACAAACCGACCCGCGCGGCGGTCGCCGGATGAACCTGCGACTGGATCAGAATCCGCGTCACATTCGCCTGCCCGACGAGCCACACGGCGATGATCATGATCCGGCCCACCGGCGCGGCCACGGTCGCGATCTCATTGCCGACCCACAGATGCAGGAACGGATCGAGCACCAGCATCGCGACCAGCGCGACCGGCGTGAACACGCCATTGAGAAATTCGAGCGACTGCTGCGTGATGGCGTCGGCGTCGGCGCGACCCACGGCGGACAAACGCGGAAACAGCGTGCGCACCAGCGCGGTCGGCACGATATTGAGCCGCGTCACGAGGTTCTGCGGCACCGTGTAATACGTAACAAAGCGCGCGCCGAGACTCGTGCCGAGCATCACGCGGTCGAGCGAGTCGGCGACCATCGTGGTGACGCTCGCAATCAGCATCCAGCCGCCGAAGTTGAACAGCCCCTTCGCGACGCCGAATTGCGGCGCCCGAATGCGCCGAATTTCCAGCACCTTCAGCGCGGAACGGCCCAGCATCAGCGCGGCCAGAATCCGCGCGAATACGGCAGCGGCCAGCACGTTCTGCAAGGTCGCGCCAAGCCACAGCGCGGCGCCCAGCGGCAGCAACTGGAACAGGAACGTACCGATGGTCTGATTGGTGTTGTACACACCGAAGCGCTCCGCGCCGTTGATCGCGCCGGCGAACACCCACGAGACATTGGCAATCGGAATCGCCACCGCGAGCCACGGCAGCGCCATATACACCTCGTGCTGCAACTCGGGCGACACCTTGGTGAAATACGCGGTGTACAGAAACGCGCCGAAATAGATGATCAGGCCGCCGATCACGCCGGTCGCCAGGTTGAGCCATGTCGCGCTCCAGAACACGCGCACGCACTCGTCCTTGTCGCCGGAAGCCCGCGCCTTCGAGATGTGATTCTGCGCGGCCATGCTCATGCCGAGATCGAGAATCCCGAAGTAGCCGATCAGTGTCCACACGAGACTGATCACGCCGTAGCGCTCGACGCCGAGCAGCTTGATATACGACGGCACGGTCACGAGCGAGACGAAGGTCGGCAGGACCAGCCCGAAGAAATTGATCGCTACGTTCTTGAGAATGCCTTTGTCCATCGGATGCCTTGGTTTTGACTGCGGTTGCTGAAGCGCGCCTGAATCACGGAGTGCTTCAAGGTTTCCACCGGTACATCATGACTTTGCCGCGCGCGTCTTCTTCGACGAACACGAGGTACTCGCCATCGGCGCGCTTCGCGGCGCTGATGCCGTTGGGCACGTCGACCCAGCCGGACGCGCGGCCCACTTCCGGGCCCGGCCGGATCACGCCGACTTCCTTGCCGCTGTCCTTGTCCCACACGTGCACCGCGCCGACCGGTTCGACGCCGAACAGGTATTGCCCCTCGACGGTCAGGCCGATGATCGTGGCGATGGGTTTGCTCTGCGTCTGCCACGGCAGCGTGATCGAATAGCGCTGCACCGGATTGCCGCTCGACCATTTGTCGTAGCGCACCAGCACGCGGCCCACTTCCTTCCAGAAGCCGCGATCGACCGGTGTGTCCGCCGTGTAACCGGTCACGTACATCGTGTCGGTGGCCGGTTCGTAAATCGCGCGATGCAGTTCCGTGAACGGCGGCGGCACCGGGTACTGCGTCAGGTTCGAATACGAGTAGACCGGGTTGCCCTTCGCATCGAGACCGCCGAACCGGAAGCGGTAAATGCCCTTGCTGTCGCGCGTGCGCCAGATATCGCCGGCGCTATCCACCCACCAGCCCCAACCGCCCGCGAGCTTCGTGCCGCTCGTGTTAAGTGTGAATTCGTCGGTGTTGAACTTGCCGTCGCCGTTCGTATCGCGCCAGATCCAGTCGCCGCCCGGCGGCGCATTCGGCACTTTCGCGACTGCGCGCTCACGCCCGGCGATGAAGCCCGACGGAATCGCCGTCTCGCCGTCGTGCTGCGGATCGAAGCGATAGATCTTCAGATGGTCCGCGTACATGTCCGTCAGATACAGGAACGTGCGGCCCTTCAACTGACGGGCGATCGGCAGGCCCGGATACTGATCGGTGTGAAACACCGGATCGTCCGGATACTTGAAACGGTTCGACAGAAAGCCCGCATATTTCCAGTCCTGCCCGGCGGGCTTCGACAGATCGAGTTCGAAACGCTTGTTGCCGGTATAGACACTGTCGGGGCGCGCCGGATCGATCCACGCGCCGTCGACGAACAGCAGCCCTTGCACCTGCCAGTTGCGCTTGCCGTCCGGCGCATAGCTTTCGAGCGTCGCGCCGAGACCCGCGCCGATCGGGTCGTAGCGCGGCCCGATGCCGTTGGTCGACACGTAGACGTTGCCGCGCGCGTCCACGCCCACGCCGGTGAGTCCGTTGAAACGCTGCGGCCCGGGTTTGCCGGCGACGCCGCTGAAGATGCCGCCGCGCTCGCCGAGCGAGCCCGACTCCGCATAGCGGCCATTGCTTTTGCTAAAGAACAGCACCTGCTGACGCGGGCCGTTGTCAGCGATCAGCAGGCGGCCTTGCGCGTCGACCGCGATATCGACGGCCACCGTGTCGGCCGGCAACGTCAGCGTCTCGTCGATGCGCTTGCCCGTCGGCGTGTAGTGCTCGACGTGCGGCGCGCGATCGTTACGCGTGCCACTCAAGACCCACAGCGTGCCGTCGGGCGCGAGCGCAAGGCGGCCCGGTTCGTGCACGCTCCAGGTGGTTTTCTGCTGCATCGATTCGGCGTCATAGACCTCGATGCGATCGCGTGCGGTGTTCGCCGCGTAGAGCGTGCTGTCGTTCGCCGCCAGGCCGCCGATCTCCGCGCTCGTGCCGGTCGGCACTTCGTTCATCACCAGGAAGCCGGCCGCCAGTTGCGCGTGCGGATCCGCAGCCTTCGCGGCGGGCTGGAACGGCGCGGCGAGCTTCGGGTCGGCGATCTGCCGCCGCGAGATGCCGAACCACTGCTTGCCCTTCTCCGGCCATACGCCCTGTTCGACCAGCCGCCCCTTCTCGTTGCCGACGCCGATCGCGACGAACGCATACTTGCGGTTCACCGCGATCGCGCTGCCGCCGCTATTGCCCCAGCCGTGCGTGCCGCCCGCGAAGCCGAGCATCTTGCCGTTCTGATAAACGCTCGCTTCGGCGCCGCTTTCGTCCCACGGTGCGTTCGTATAGACCTTGCCGTCGGGCGCGACTGCGATCGCGGTGATGTTGATCTGCGCCCAGGTGCCGTCGCCGAAACCGAAGGTATTGCCGATCCATGAAGTCTTCGCGTTCAACGCGGTTTCCGCGCCGGCCGTGACGCTGAGCGATGCCGCGGCGAAGCCGGTGGCACAGGCGAGCACAGCGAACCAGCTTTTGAACGTGAAACGGCGCAAGGTATTTCCTCCAGTCAGCGCGGCGCCGCGCGCGGACCTACGCCCGCGCGGGCATCGAAAGAAGCAGAACAAGAACGTGAGACCGGGTCGTGCCATCCGGCACGCAAGCGAAACAGCGGGACAACGTGAGCACGACAACGCGGCGGATCGCCGTGAACGGGCTGCGCGTGCGGCGCACGCGCCTTCCCTCGCCACCCAATCCGCACGGCTCACATTACGCGGAAAAAACCTCGCGACGAAAATCGAAAATAATTCAAAAATATTCGACGCTTCAAGCATCCTGAAAGAAATCGATTTAAAAATCGATTAACCGGAAATTAACCACGCCGCACCTCTCCATCCGCACGTTGCGATTCATCTTTACCGATGTTATGGCACGGCAGGCTGCACTTATTACGCGATGCGTCATTGGCGCGACAAGCCTGAACACAAGCATAAAAATCCATTGCGAATGGATAACGAAACACCCTGTTGCAAACTGATTCATTTATCCAATTCATTCCCGTTTTTTCGCGATTTTCTTTTCCCTAGAATCAATTGCACTTTCGTTGCGACGCGAAGCGGGCGTGCCTGCGCTGCGCCGACCCTCGCGCGGCCTCCCCGCTTCACACCATGGACGGTTCATGACTGCTAGCGCACTGCCCTCATCACCTTCTCACTCTCGCCGCATCGTGCAGCTCGATGGCTTGCGCGCCATCGCGGTCCTCGCCGTGTTCGCGCAGCACGCATTGAAAGCGCCGCTGTGGATGGGCGTCGATCTGTTTTTCGTTCTAAGCGGCTTTCTGATCACCGGCATTCTGCTCGAGCGCAAGGCGCGCCAGCAGTCGTATTTCGGCTATTTCTACGCACGGCGGGCGCGCCGCATCCTGCCGCCGTACGTGCTGCTGATGGTGGTGTCGTCGATCCTGTTCGGCTTCGGCTGGGCGCAGCACTGGCAGTGGTATGCGTTCTTCGCGACCAATATCGGCGACGCGCTCAATCAGAGCGGTCACGACAGCCTGAATGTGCTGTGGTCGCTGGCGGTCGAAGAGCAGTTCTATATCTTCTGGCCGTTCGTGATCCTGCTGCTGCCCGAGCGTGTGCTCGGCTACGTGGCGGCCGCGCTGATCGTACTGGTGCCGTTGCTGCGCGGGTTCGCCACGCCGTGGTTCGATTCGTTCTGGCCGATCTATTACCTGACGCCGTTCCGCATGGATCTGCTCGCGGCCGGCGCGCTGCTGGCGGTCGCCGTGCGGCGCGATCGCGATGCACTCGAACCGTACAAGGGTCTCGCCGTGCTGGGGTTTTTCGCGGCGCTCGCCGTGCTGGCCTGGCTGCACCTGCACTACCCGCGGTTTCGCGCGGCCAATACGCCGCTGTCGAACGCCGGGCTTTATAGCGTTTCGCTGGTGCTGTGCACGTCGGTCGTGGTGATCGCGTTGCAGAGCAAGGGCATCGTCAAGCGGCTTTTGTGCAATCCCGTGCTGGTCTATATCGGCACCATCAGCTACACGATCTATCTGATTCATCTGAGCGTGCTGTACATGCTGTGGCCGCTGCAGATCAACCGCTTTGTGACCGCCGCGCTAGCGCTCGCGATCACGCTCGTCTACGCCAGCATCACGTGGTTCGCATTCGAGAAGCGGCTGATTTTCGGCGCAGCGAACGGCCACGCGCCGGCGCCGTCGGGTGTCGGTTCCGGCGTCGCTTCAGGTGTCGGTTCCGGCGTGACCGGGACCGCGCCGCGTGCGCCGCAAAGCCGCGCATGAGTCGCCGCGCAGGGCTCGCCGCGAGCGCGTGGAGCTGGCTGCGGATGCGGCCGTGGTCCGCTGCGGCGACGCTGGCCTGCGTGAGTTTGACGGCTCACGCTAGCCGCGCCGACGCGGTGCAAACCTCATCCGCGGCGCTGCCCGCCAGGGCCGCGCAGGCGCAGGTGCTGATCGAAGCCTACGGCGATTCGACCACGCTCGGCATCACCTGCAGCGACGGCCACTGCGGTCCGCAGTCGCGCAACGCCGTCGTGTATCTGCAGGACGATTTGCAGGCGCGCGTCGGCGAGCGGGTTCTTGTCACGAACTACGGCGTGGGCGGCACGATGGCCACCCAGTTGCGCGACGGCACGGGCAATCGCCGCGCCGGCCCCACTGCCGGTCTACCGTGGCAGGCGCGTTTGGCCGCGTCGCCCGCGCAGATCGTACTGATCAATTACGGCATCAACGAAGTCATGCAGAACCAGACGCCCGAGCAGTTTTACGCGGCCGAAACGGCGCTGGTGACGAGCGCCCGCGCGCTCGGCAAGCAGCCGGTTCTGCAGACCTCGAACCCGATGCCCGACAACCGTCTCAATGCGCGGCTCGCCGCGATGGTTGCGATGACGCGCCGCGTGGCCGCCGAACAGCAGGTGCCGCTGGTCGACCAGTTCGCGTACGTGAGCAGCTTGCCGGACTGGAAAACGCTGATGTCCGACGGCGCGCATCCAAAGCCGGACCTGTACCGCCTGAAGGCGGAACAGGATTGCCGGGTCGTCGAACCGATGGTGCGGCAACTGCTGGACGGCACACGTTGAGGCTCTTTTTCAGGTCCATGTGCTTTACCGGGCGCGAGTGTCGATTGTTTTTTCTCTTTTACCAATATGAAGGCAAGCTATGAGCCAACCACGCAAAGCGATCATCACCGGCGTTTCCGGACAGGACGGCGCCTATCTGACGAAACTGTTGCTCGACAAGGGCTATCACGTGACCGGCACTTACCGGCGCACGAGCTCCGTCAACTTCTGGCGCATTCGTGAGCTCGGCGTGCTTGCTCATCCGAATCTGCGTCTGGTCGAACACGATCTGACCGACCTCGGCTCGACGCTGCGCCTGCTGGAAGGGGCGCAGGCCGACGAGTTATATAACCTCGCGGCACAGAGCTTCGTGGGCGTGTCGTTCGATCAGCCGGTGACCACCGCGGAAGTGACGGGCGTCGGCGCGCTGAATCTGCTGGAAGGCATCCGCATTCTGAATCCAAAGACGCGCTTCTACCAGGCGTCGACGTCGGAAATGTTCGGCCTCGTGCAAGCCGTGCCGCAACGCGAGGACACGCCGTTCTATCCGCGTAGCCCGTATGGCGTCGCCAAGCTGTTCGCGCACTGGTCGACCATCAATTATCGCGAGTCGTACGGTCTGTTCGCGAGCAGCGGGATTCTGTTCAATCACGAATCGCCGCTGCGTGGCCGCGAATTCGTCACGCGCAAGATTACCGACACCGTCGCCAAGATCAAGCTCGGCAAACAGGACATCCTGGAACTCGGCAACCTGAGCGCGAAACGCGACTGGGGCTTCGCGCTCGAATACGTGGAAGGCATGTGGCGCATGCTGCAGGCCGAGCAGCCGGACACCTTCGTGCTCGCCACCGGCCGCACCGAGACGGTTCGCGACTTCGTGCGTATGGCCTTCGCCGGGGCGGGTTATCAGCTCGAATGGTCGGGCAAGGAAGAGCGCGAAACCGGTATCGATGTCGCCACCGGCAAGACGCTGGTGCGCGTCAATCCGAAGTTCTATCGTCCGGCCGAAGTGGACCTGCTGATCGGCTGCGCCGACAAGGCCCGCGACATGCTCGGCTGGAAGCCGGAAACGACGCTCGAACAGTTGTGCCACATGATGGTCCATGCGGACCTGACGCGTAACGAACAGCACGAGACGTTTTGATCGTTCTGAGTCGGGAAACGGCGCGGGCTCTCTGCGAAAGCGGCGAGCCCGCTGAGGCATGGGCAGCCTGCGCACATGCCTAAAAGCTAAAAAACGACAAAATGGCCACTTTGTTAGCTGGATTGCGACAAATTACGCCAGCCTGGCGAGCGGATAAGCTAGAAAACGACAATCGGGATCACGGCGGCGTTCACTTTGTTTTAACTAGAAAACGACAAATATGCTAAATTGAAAGCTGGAAAACGACAACCTTGCACCGCGTGAGCCTCTCTAAAGCTGAAAAACGACAATCAGACGACTTTTTTTTTTCGTCCGCCGATCCTGCGCGAAACCGCAATTTGCAGCGCCGCGCGAAGGAAGGCGTCCTGACGCGCGTCGGACCGGGCGTGTACGTCGAATCAGGCAGTGAGGCGGAGATCGTTGGCAAAATCCATCGCAACTGGCAAAAAGTCGCGGCGCACGCCGTGCCGGGCGCAGTCGTCTCGCACCTGAGCGCATTTGCAAGCGGTATTACTGCGTCCAACGAAATTGTGCTGTCTCACCCCACACGCTTTAACCGGCGCATCCGTTATCCGGGCCTCACGCTGGTGCTGACGAAAGGGCCGTCCCCGCAACCCGGCGACCTTCGCCTCGGTTCGCTCGACCTTTACTGGGCATCGCAAGAGCGGGCGCTTCTGGAGAATCTCAGTCGCGGTTCGGCAACCACCCGCGCAACGCGCGATGCGATTGAAGAACGACTCATCACCTGTCTGAACGCGAATAAGGAATCTGGTCTCAATCAGATCCGGGACCGCGCCCGTGCACTGACCGAACCGCTTGGCGCAACGGCCAGCTATGCGGCACTGAATGGGCTGATCGGCGCGTTGCTCAGCACACATTCAAAGGGCGTGCTCAAAACCCGAGCCGGCCTGGCAATCGCCCCGGGCACGCCCATCGACATGGAGCGTATCCATCTCTTCAACACCCTGGCCACTGAGTTGCGCACGGCGATACTGCCCGATATCGCGGACGTCGCCGCACAAGGCAATACGCGAATCTATTTTGCGTTTCTTGAATCGTATTTTTCCAACTTCGTCGAAGGCACCCGATTCTCCGTGGAAGAAGCGGAAGGCATCGTTTTACGCAATCAGATCGTAGTTCAACGCCTGAAGGATTCGCATGACATTCTCGGTGTGTTCAATCTCGCCCACCGAACGGAAACCCGGGCGGCGGTGCCGCCAGTCGGCGACGACTTCGTCGATGTACTGCAGGAGCACCACCGTGTCATGCTCGAGCGCAGGCCGGAGGCCAACCCGGGCCACCTCAAGCTCGAGGCAAACTACGCGGGCACGACCCGGTTTGTCGAACCCTCGCACGTACGCGGCACCCTCGCGGAAGGATCGCGCCTTGCGCTGACGATCCCGGAAGGAATCGGACGAGCCATTTATTACCTGTTTCTCGTGGCCGAAGTGCATCCGTTCGCAGATGGCAACGGGCGGCTATCCAGACTGGTGATGAACGCGGAACTGTCGCGATGCGGGCGCTCCCGCATCATTATTCCTACGCTATTTCACCCGCAGTTTGTCGATTGTCTGCGGGCACTCACGCAAGGCGGGCGGCCGGGGCCGCTCATCCAGGCGCTATCGCGCATGGGTAGCTGGTGCGCAGCGTTCGACTACGCGGAAATTACCGACGTCGTACTGGCCATGCGCGGTGCCAACGCGTTCGAAGAATCCGCTGCCGACTTCCGTCTACTCAACGCCGACGGCAGCCGGGCCGCCTAAGCGCCCCGCCATCGCTTCCCTCCCCCTCAATGCACCCCACCCGCCGCGATCGCTTCGGCATACACCGCGGCGACCCGCTTCGCGATCACCGAGTTATCGAAATTCTCCCGCGCGTAACGGCGGCAGGCATCGGCATCCGGCAGCTTCAGCGTGCCGTTCAACGCGCCGGCCAACCCTGCCGCGATCGCTTTCGCGCCGGTCTCCGGCAGCACCAGATTCGGCGACAACCCCGCGACCGCTTCCGGTAAGCCGCCCACCGGCGTTACCAGCACCGGCGTGCCCGACGCCAGCGACTCGACCGTGATCAGCCCGAAGCCTTCGAGCGCCACGGTCGGCACCACGCTGATATTCGCCGCGCGGTACAACGCCGCCAGATGCTGATCGGGCACGAAGCCCAGCAGCTTGACGTTATCTTCCAAGCCGGCCGCGCTGATGCGCGCCTGCAATTCGCCTTCTAACCGCCCTTTACCCGCGATCAGCAGCAGCACGTCCGGCGCGCTCTGCCTGAGCAACTGGATCGCGTCGATCAGATCTTCGAGACCCATGCGCCGCACCAGCCGCCGCACCGCCAGCACGATCGGCCGGTCTTGCGGCAACTGCAGTTTCAGACGCGCTTCGGCCGGCGTGATCGGCAGATTGAACTGCTCGACGTCGACGCAACCCGGCACCACGCGCACGCGCTCCGGCGCGATGCCGTAGCGCGACGTGAGGATCTTGCCGAACGCCTCGGACAACACGATCAACCGCGACGAGCGCGCATACACCGACTGCTCCAGGTAACGCTTGGCGCGCTGGCCGAGCGAGTCGGCGCCTTCCACGTGGCTCTCGTCGGCCCACGGTCCCTGAAAATGCGAGACCTGCGGAATCCCGCGCGTCACGTCGAGCCCCGGAAACGTGTACAGCGCGAAGTGCGACGAGATCACGTCGGGCCGCGACCGGCGGACTTCCTCGCGCAACGCGCGGCGCGCCGCCATCAGCCGCAGCGGCAGCGATTGCGCGGCGGAACCGAAACCGTTGATCGCGCCGCCGGTGTCCGCGGCGACTTTCGCCGAGCCGGCCACCACGCCGCGCACCGCGACGCCCGCGCCCGGCAGCGCGCCGACCAGCGAGTAATACATGCGGTCGAGACCGCCCGCGCGCTCGGGAAACCAGTGCATCCCGATCTGCAGCGATTTGATTGAACTCGTTGTCATGATTGATGCCCCTGTGCGTTCTGTGAGTTGTGATGGTCGAACGATGCCTTCTGTCCCGCCAGCGTGTTCAGCGTCAGCGCGTCGGTCTTCGCGACCGCCGCCGCTTCCGCCTCGCTGCGCCGGCGATTCTGCTGCTGCCCCGCGAGTTGCCGGTAAAGCGCGATGTACTGCTCGGCCATCCGCGCCCAGCCGAAGCCGGTCGCGAGTTCGTTGGCGGCGACGCCCATCGCGCGGCGCGCGTCGTGATGCTCGGCGAGACGCGCGACCGCGCGGGCCAACGCCGTGGGATCGTCCGGATCGTCGAGCACGATCCCGCATTCCGGCGTGATGATTTCGGCACCGCCCGCGCTGCGTGCCGTGACCACCGGCAAGCCCGCCGCCATCGCTTCGAGCAGCGACAGGCTCATCGCTTCATAGCGCGACGGAAACACGAACGCGTCGACCGAATGCATCAGCACCGGCATCTCCTTCACCAGCCCGAGAAAATGCACGCGATGCGCAATGCCCAGCGCCTTCGCCTCATCCGGATACGGGCTGCCCGGCAGAAAACCGGCCACCGCGATCTGCACGTAGTCGGGCAGATGCTTGAGCGCGGCGAGCACGGTGCCGAGGTTCTTGCGCGGCGTGCGCAGATCGCCGACGAACAGCAGCAGGAACGCGTCCTTCGGCAAGCCGAACTTCTCGCGGTCGCCGGTCGCGGCGGCGAAGCCCTGCGTGTCCACGCCGTTGTAGATCACGTCGACGCGGTTATCGGGCGTCAGGCCGATCGCGCGGATTTCGTCGGCGACTTTCTGCGACACCGCGGTGATCACTTTCGAGCGCCGGTACGCCCAGCGTTCGAGCAGCGCGTTGCAGCGCGTGTAGACCGACTGGTACGCGGACCACACGCCCTTGGTCAGCCCGAACGGGTAGTACTTGCTGCCGAACCAGCCGCTGTGCACGAAGTGCGAGGTATTGACGTCGGCAGGTATCCACGTGATGAAGCCGTTCACGTGCAGCACGTCGTATTCGCGGCGATGCGCGCGCAGCCACAGCGTGCTCTTGAACGCAAACACCTGCTGGCGCAGCAGATTGGTGGGCCACCAGCGGCCCACTTTGATCTGCGCCCAGCGAACGTTCGGATGCGCGAGCAGATCCGGCGCGACGTGCGAGGCCACCAGCGTGACGCCGATGTTCTCGTCGAGCGCGGCCCGCGCGATCTCGTGGTTGACGCGCCCCTGGCCGTCGTTATGGCGCACGACGTGCGTGACTATGGCGACTCTCAATCAGTGCCTCCGTGGAAAAGTAGCGTGCGTCTGCGGTTGATTTTTTCGTAGTGCACCGCGGATAGGATCGAAAAAACACTCATGAACAGCAACAGTCCGCCCGTGCCCACCAGCGAGTTGGTGAACACCAGCATCGCGAAGGTCGCGAGACTCAGGCTCAGGCAGGCCGAGACGAACTTGTCGTTGCGCAGCTTGAACGAGGCCAGCACCGCGCGCACCACCAGCCAGACGATGCCGGACATGTAGAGTAGCGTGCCGGGCCAGCCGAGCACGAACGGGATATTCATCACGCCGCTGTCGAAGTTGCCGTACTGGCCGAGCTGGCCGCCGTCGTTCGAGAGCTTGGTCGAGGTGCCGGTCGCGCCCATGCCTTCACCGGAGACGTCGGTAAACGCGGTTTTCGCGAAGGTCGCGTAGAACTCGTTACGCGCGGCGTAGCTCTGGTCGTCGTTCAGATTGACGATGGTGGTGAGCCGCGCCTGCATCCGCTCGGCAACCGGGCCGACCGCCAGCAGCGGCACGCACAGGCCCGCCAGCAACACCGCGCTCGCGACGATACGCACCCGCACCTTGTTGTTCGACTTGACCAGCTGGACCAGCAGCGCGATCACCCAGCCGCCCCACGTGGAGCGCACGAGGCTCAGCGCGAACGCGAAGAAGCCGAGCGCCGCGGCGATCCAGCGCACCCGGTGGTTTGCTGCCATCACGTACACCATTGCGCCCATCATCGCGAACGCGAACGGGCCCGACGAATTCATCGTGCTGAACACGCGCACGCCCATCGGCACCGGGTCGCCTTGCGAGTTCATCTGCGAGCCGAGCATCCACAGTGCGTCCCACGGCGGCATGATGAAAAACTGCACGAGGCCGTAGCCGCCCATCACCAGCATGCCCCAGATGAACGTGTTGACGATGGTGTCGCGGTACTGCGGATACTGACGCGTGTGCGCCATGATGTGGAAGCCGATCAGGATCGGATACAGCCAGTTCGCGAGGTCGTAGGTGGCTGCCAGCGGCCCGCTCGACATCACGCCGACCATGAACGCGTAGATCAGGCCGAGCAGGATCAGCAGCACCGGCAGGCCGCGCCGTTGCGCGAGCAGCCGGTAGTAGCGCAGCAGGGAAAGCGCGCTGATCATCGTCACCGCGAGCGGCGCGACCTGGATCAGGCTGGTGGGCGTGAACGCGCCTTTGGACCAGTCGGCGAGACGCCGTACTTCGGGGCTCAGAAACCACAGCCACCACATGAAGCCGATGTAGCGCGCCGGGCTCTTGAAGTAGAGCCACAAGCCCGTGAGGATCGCCAGCACCGGAAACGCGAGCGTCAGCACCGTGCCCTGATGCGCGATGATCAACACCGCCGTGATCAGCCACAGCAAGGCCGGCGGACCCCACTCCTGCGCCCCGCCGGACCGGCTGCGTCCCGCGCGGGTCGCGCCGGATGGAGCGGTGTGCGTGATGGTCGACATCGCTTAGAGACCTCCGCGTGATTCACGCGCGGCGGGCCGCGAGGTTTGCGCCCTCGCCTGCGGTTGCGTGCGAGCGGCGCGCGCGCGCAGCATCTCCTGCGTGATCCGCACGTGCTGCATCGCGTAGTGCTGGGTGGTCAGGTCGCGTGCCAGCAAACCGGCCGCCGCCGCTTGCGCCTGACGCAAGCCGTCCAGCGGCGATGCGGCGAGCTGGTCGACCGCTTCGCGCAGCGCCTGCGGATTGAACGGCGGAATATAAAGCGCCTCGCCGGCCGGAAAATAATCCTGCAACGCGCCGACGTTGGTGACCACCATCGGCTTGCCGACGGCCGCCGCTTCGAGCATCACCGTGATCCCCGAGGCGTGCGAATTCGGCCGCAGCGGCACGACGATCAGATCGGCCCAGTCGTACAACTCGTGCTGCTTTTTAATGCCCGAAAACAGCGCGATCTCGACGTTCGGCGCGCGCAGCGACGCGGGTATCCGCCGCCGCGTCGCGAGCTTGACCGTGTAGCGCGAATCGTTGCCGAAGGCCTTGATCAGCGTTTCCCAATCGCGGTCGCGATCGTTGCCGATCGCGGCAATGCGGATCGGCGCATGCGGCAACCATTCGGTCGGCGCCTTGACGGGGAAGTCCTGGGTGTTCAGCCCGTACAGCAGCGGCGTCGCGTCGCGATCGAAATAACGCTGGCACAGCGCGGCGTTTTCAGTGGCGAGCGTGGTCAGTTGATCGGCGCGGCTCAGCAGCTTGCGATACAGCCAGCTACGCAGAATCCCGTACGAAGGCCATTTATCGAGCAGCCACACGCTTTGTGCGAGCAGCAAGGGGGAAGCCTCGGCTCCGGCCTTGCGGCCGCTCAGCAACAGCATCAGCGCGGCGGAGAGCCATTCCTGCTCGGTATGCGTCCAGATTACGTCCGCGCGCAGCATCTCGGCACGATTGCGCCACGTATGGATGAAATCGAACCCCAGCGCCGCCTTCAACGCGCGCCGCAACAGCCGCACCGGTTTGCTTTCGGGCGCGTCCTGCGAATAGCTCAGCGCGAAGCCGTCGGACTGCGCGTGGTGATAGCCGTACAGGCAGCCGATGTCGTCGCCCGGCCGGTAAAAGCGCGGGTCGGCGCCGTAAAACAGGTGAACGTGAACGTTTGTACTCATGCGGCCACTCCGCTTCGCGCCCGGCGCGCCTCGTGCGCGCCGCCGCGCACCGCGCGCCAGCGCGACAGCTTCACCCCGGCCTGGTTCGACAGCAAAGCGAGCGCCGCATGCGTGAGTCCCGGATAGGCCCGCGTGCCGACCAGCGTCCACCACCACCACGCGGTTTCGCGGTGCAGCGGCGGCAACTGGTCGCGCAGGATCAGATGGAAGTTGAACGCGGCATTGCGCAACGCCGCCATGGTTTGCGCGTTGCGCCCGTCTTCGTCGAAACGCTCGGCGGGAAAATGGTCGACCGCAACGCGCGGGTCGTACACCAGCTTCCAGCCGGCGCGCTTCACCGCGAGGCTGAAGCCCATGTCGTTGTGAGCCTGCGCGCCCGCGCCGCGCAAGCGCGCGTCGAAGCGGATCGTGCGGATCGCGTCGCGGCGGTAGCTCATGTTGGCGCCCTTCAGAATGTCCACTTCGCGCGCGCCGCCGGCGCCGAGATGATGATTGCCGATGATCTTGCCGGACGCCGTGACCTTGCCCACCCGCTGCCGCTCGCCATCCAGCACGCGGCCTCTTTCGTGCACCCAGTCGCGCCCGCCGAGCGCGCCGAGGCGCGCATCGCTTTCGAACGCGGCGGCGATCCGGGCGACCCAGTCGACGTGCGGCGCGGCATCGTCGTCGGTAATCGCGATCACGTCGCCGCTGGCCGCGTCGAGCCCGCGATTCAGCGCCGCGACCTGACCGGGCGCCTCGACCAGCGCCACCGACAGCGGCAGCGCACCCGGCACCGCCGGATCGCGCAGACAGGTGTGGGTCGCCTCGTCGTCGGCGCGCGCCACCACGACCACCTGGTCGGGCGCACGCGACTGGCGTTGCAGTGCCGCGAGGCAGCGCGCCAGATCGGCCGGGCGGCGATAAGTCGGAACCAGTACCGTCACTTTCATCGTGATGTCCTTTTGTATCGTCATTGCGCGAGGGTCGGAAAAACCCGGGAAACGCGTTCCGCTCAGGCGCTCAGGTATTCCTGCACCGCCGCGTAGCCACGGTCGTAGCCGCCGCGCGAGCGCGGCATGCCGTTGAAGATGCCGCCCTGCACATGCACGCCGGCCGCGCGCAGACGCTTCAGCGCGTCCTGGATCTCGCCTTCGCTGTGCACGCCCGAGCGCATCACGAAGAAGGTCGAACCGGCATACGCGCCGATGATCGACGCATCGGTCACCGCCAGCACCGGCGGCGTGTCGATCAGGATCACATCGTAGCGTTTGGCGAGCCCGTCGAGGTATTGCGGCAGCCGCGGCGACATCAACAGTTCCGACGGATTCGGCGGACGGCGGCCGCACGAGATGAAGCTCAGGCCTTCCACGTTCGAACTGCGGATCGCTTCTTCCAGCGAGATCTGGCCGCTCAGCAACTCGGACAAACCGTTGTCCTGCACGCCGCCCAGATAACGTTCGAGCGCGCCGCGCCGCATGTCGCCGTCGATCATCAGCACGCGCTTGCCCGAATGCGCGAGCAGCACCGCGAGGTTGACCGTGAGGAAGCTCTTGCCGACGCCGGCCATCGGGCCGGTCAGCATGATGATGCGATTGCGCGCGTCCATCATCGTGAACTGCATGGAGGTGCGCAGGCTGCGCAGACTTTCGACCGTGATGTCCTTGGGCCGCGCATTCGCCAGCACCGAACGCAGACGTTCGCCGCCGCGTTCGAACGCGCTTTCGAGCACCGCCTGTTCGGCGCTCAACGGCACGAGGCCGAACACCGGCAGATGGAACGCACGCTCAATCTGATCCGGATCGTCGATCCCCTTGAACATATTGCGGCGCAGGAACACGAAGCCGGTGCCCGCGATCAGGCCGAGAATCACCGCCGCCGACAGGATCAGCACCTTCTTCGGCTTGACCGGCGCGCCCGGGCGCAACGCGGCGTCGACGATATGTACGTTGCCGCCCGTGCCCGCTTTCTGCACCGACAATTCCTGCACGCGGTTCAGCAACAGCACGTAGATGTCTTCCGCCACCTTCGCATCGCGCTGCAACTGCACGGCCTTCACTTCGGTGGCCGGCAGGTCGCGGAAACGGTCCGCATATTTGGTGCGCTGCGCTTCCAGCTCGGCCATCTGTTGACGCGCGGCCACCAGCATCGGATGGTCGTCGCCGTAACGCTCGCTGAGCTGCGTCATCTGCAGACGCAAACCGGCGATCTGCTGCTCGTACTGCACGCTGCCTTCCAGGTACACCTTGGCTTCGTCGCTCGCGTTGATCGAGCCGGACTGGCGCTGATACGCGGTCAAGGCGGCTTCCGCGCGCTCCAGATCGGCCTTCAGACGCGGCTCTTCGCTTTGCAGGAAGTCGAGCATCTTGATCGCGTCGGCCTGCTTGTTCGACACGTGCTGGCGCACATACGACTGCGCCAGCGCATTGGCGACCAGCGCCGCGTGTTCCGGGCTCTTGTCTTCCAGCGAGATCTGGATCACGCCGGTCTGCTTGCCCTGCTCCTGCACGGTGATCGCCGACTGGAACGCGGTGATCGCGTCGAGGTCGTTGGCGCGCACCACGGTGAACTGCTCGCCCGGACGCGCGACCAGTTTGTTGACCCGCATCGTCACGCCGCCGCCCTGCGCCTGCTGGCCGACCTGGCCGCGCAGCAGCAGCGCGCCGTTCCCGGCGAACAGCGCATAGTGCTGATCGTCGACCACCTTCAGCGCGAGCTTCTGGCCTTCGAGCGCGGGCACCACGTCGATCGAATCGACGTCGGCCACATCGCCGCCCCAGCCATACGACGACAGGCCCAACCACGGCTTCGCCAGTTGACCCGGCGCGGCCAGCTTGGCCGAAATGCTACCGAGCAGCGGAATCGTCTTCGGCGTGACGCTGAAGTTCAGCTTCAGGTCCTGCACGACCGGGCCGACCACGCCACGGCTCTTGATGATTTCGATTTCGGCGTCCGTCGGCAGCGAGGTCGAGCCGGTGGTGATCGCCGCGCCCGTTTGCGTCTGCGTGAGCGCCTGCGACGTGTTGTCGGATTGCTCGACGCGCACGTGCGCGTCGGCCGAATAGATCGGCTTGGCGAGCAGGCAGTAAGCACCGGCAATCGCGACGATCACCGCGGCGATCGCGATCAGCCACCAGATGTCGTCGAGGATCACCTGGATCAGTTGCCCGAGGACGATGTCCTCTTCTTCGGTCCTGACCGGACCGCCCATGTGTGGAGAGAGTTGATTGCTCACAATTCGCTTCCCGTATCGGTTACATCCGTGTTTGCTTCGGTCCCGCGTCACCCCGCCGGCTGGCGGTGTGACGCGGGCCTGGCGACGGCGCCTAGCGCGTCAGTTGTTTCAGGTAGAACAAGGTCTGCACGCTCGGCAGGATCTGCTGCAACACACGGTTGAAGGTGGTCGAAGCGGCGGTGCCCACATACACGACGTCCAGCGGCTGCAACTGGAACTGCGAGGACAGCATGATCGAGTCCGGCTGCGTCATGTCGAGGCGGTAGACGTCCGGCGTGGTCGGATGGTCTTTCATGCCGCGCATCACGTAGATCTGACGCGGATTGGCGTCCGTGTCGAGAATGCCGCCCGACTGCGTGAGCGCGTCGGCGATCGTCATGCGGCCGCGAATGATCGGCACCTGGATCGGCGTCTTCACTTCGCCCATCACGAAGATGCGGCTGTCGGTGCGGTCCGGCACGTTGATCACGTCGCCGTTCTGCAGCATCACGTTCTGCGTGGTGTCGCCTTTGTCGAGCATGCGATCGGCGTCGAGCACGTAGAGCCTGTTGTTGCGCGTGAGGCGCACGCGCTGGATATCGGCGTCCGAATTCGTGCCGCCCGAGCGCGTGATCGCGTCGACCAGCGTGAGCGGCACGTCGCTGACCGCGAGCGGGCCCGGCGTCTTCACTTCGCCGGTCACCTGCACCTTCTGGCCGCGATACGACAGCACGCGCACGTCGACCTGCGGATTGCGGATATAGCGCACGAGGCCGCTGCTCAACTGATCGCGCAGCTCGCCGACGGTTTTGCCCGCGGCGCGAATCCGGCCGACGAACGGGAAGAAGATCGTGCCGTCGGCGGCGATGGTCTGGCCGTACGGGTCGGCCTGGCCCGGCAACGCGGCCGTGTACGGCTGCTGCAACGCGCCGCCCACCGACTGCGTGGTGTTGCCGCCCGCCGACAGCGTGCTGCCCTGCGGCGTGGTCAATTCCGGGTGATCCCACACGGTGATGCCGAGAATGTCCTGCGGCGAAAGCCGGTACACATACTGCGACGGATCGCTGATGGTCGAGGTCGGCAGCACCTGGGTCTTCGCGGCGGCCTGTTGCGCCTGCGCGGCCACGAGCTGCGAATCGATCAGATGCACCGGATAGGTTTCGGCGGGCTGCGACTGATGCTGGCCGTCGTCTTTCAGACGCGACGTGTCGAGATAATTGCCCGGTGCGGTGGCGCAGGCCGACAGAAAGGACGTCAGCAAAAGTGAGGCGGCGAGTTTCGATTTGAAGTTCGCCGCTGAATGCGGTGCGAGTTTTTTCATCAGCATATTTTTTTCAGCCATCCCATGACCAGATGTTCGATGAGCACGAGACTCTCCCTATAAGCGGTTTCCGCGCAGCCGTGCGGGTCGGCGACGTCGGAGTCGGCTTCCCACTTGCCGAGCGGATAGACCTTGCCGCGCGCGGCCGGGTCGAGCGCTTCGACCGCGCCCACCTGGGCGCGCTCGGTGACCAGCACGAGGTCCGCTGAGCGCACCAGATTGCGGTTCAGACGCCGCGAGTAATGGATCCCGGAGGCGACGCCCTGCTCGGCGAGCAGGCGGCGCATCACCGGGTCCATGCCGTGGCCGTCCATCGCGCGCAGGCCCGCCGAATGAAACGCGATCGGCGCCGAAGACGGCCGCGACACCGCGCGTTGCCGGGACTTGAACAGCATCTCGGCGGCCGGCGAACGGCACACGTTGGCGTGGCAGACGATCAGTACATTGGCGAACATGGCAGGCTCCTTGAAGCGCGAGGTGATTCGGTGGGCCGCTTGCGGGGCGGTTGCATGCAGCCCGCTTGCGGCCAGGTTGCGGCCCGCTTGCAGCCTGCTTGCTCGTTAAGCGACGGCGCGGCGGCCGGACTCGGCCACGTCCGCCGGCGTGAGCGGCACGCCGTTCGCGCCGACCTTGCCCGGCGCATTGCGCAACGCGTGCTGACGGCCGATCGCGTGATACTCGATCCCGAGTTCGAGCAGCGCGTCCGGTTCGTACAGATTGCGGCCGTCGAAAATCAGCGGCGTCCTGAGGATCCGTTTCAGCGAATCGAAGTCCGGGCTCTTGAAGACCTTCCATTCGGTGAAGATCACCAACGCGTCGGCGCCCTCCGCCGCGTCCATCTCTTCCTTCACGAACTCGAGGCGCGCGTGCTGCTGCGGCACATCCTTCAGGTCGAGCGCGAACACCCGCTTCGATTCGTCGATCGCGACCGGGTCGTACGCTTTCACGCGCGCGCCACGGCGCAGCAGTTCGGCGATCAGCGGACGGCTCGGCGCTTCGCGCATGTCGTCGGTATTCGGCTTGAACGCGAGGCCCCAGACGCCGAACGTGCGGTCCGACAGGTCTTCGCCCAGACGCGCGACGATCTTGTGCGCCAGCACCTGCTTCTGCGTGTCGTTGACGGCTTCCACCGCTTCGAGAATGCGCAGGTTCGCCTTGTGATCAGCGGCGATGCGGATCAGTGCCTGCACGTCTTTCGGGAAGCACGACCCGCCGTAGCCGCAACCGGCGTACAGGAAGTCGTAGCCGATGCGCGGATCGGAGCCGATGCCACGGCGCACCGCTTCGATATCCGCGCCGACGCGGTCGGCCAGATTGGCCAGCTCGTTCATGTACGAAATACGCGTGGCCAGCATCGCGTTGGCCGCGTACTTGGTGAATTCGGCGGAACGCACGTCCATGTACAGCGTGCGTTCGCGATTGCGGTTGAACGGCGCGTACAGGCGCTTCATCAGCTCGCGGGCTTTTTCGCCGGGCACGTCTTCGTCGCAACCGAGCACGATGCGGTCGGGCCGCGTGAAGTCGTCCACAGCCGCGCCTTCCTTCAGGAACTCGGGGTTCGAGACCACCGAAAACATGTGATTGAGGTTGCGCGCGGCCAGTTCGGCGGCGATCACGTCGCGCACGCGCGAGGCCGTGCCGACCGGCACCGTCGATTTGTCGACGATCACCTTGAAGCCCGTCATATGGCGGCCGATGTTGCGCGCGGCGGCCAGCACGTATTGCAGGTCGGCGGAACCGTCTTCGTCCGACGGCGTGCCCACCGCGATGAACTGGATGTCGCCGTGCGCGACCGCCGCTTCGATGTTGGTCGAGAACGTCAGGCGGCCGGCCTTGCGATTGCGCGCGATGATTTCCTGCAGACCCGGTTCATGGATCGGCACGCCGCCATTGTTGAGCACGTCGATCTTGCGCTGATCGACGTCGAGACAGAACACGTCGTGGCCGATGTCGGCCAGACAGGCGCCCGTCACGAGCCCTACGTAGCCACTACCGATGATCGTCAGGTTCATGTATTACACCTCGCGAAATAAGGTTGATTCAGGAGTGCGGTGAAGGACTCAGTAAGCGTTGCTGCCTGCGAATCCTTTCCACAGCGTCAGCACGACGATCTTGATGTCGAGCCAGAAGGTCCAGTGCTGCATGTAGTACAGATCGAGCTTGACGCGGCCCATCATCTTTTCGATGCGGTCGGTTTCGCCGCGATAGCCGTTGATCTGCGCCCAGCCGGTAATGCCCGGCTTGATCCGGTAGCGGTGCATGTAGCCCTTCACCAGATCCTTGTAGATGTCGTCGTGTTCGAGCGCGTGCGGACGCGGGCCGACCACCGACATCTCGCCGCGCAGCACGTTGATGAACTGCGGCAGCTCGTCGAGACTGGTGCGCCGCAGGAACGCGCCGACCGCGGTGATGCGCGGATCGCGCCGCGTGGCCTGGGTGATCTTGCCGGCCTCTTCCTGGTGCAGCTTCATCGAGCGGAACTTGTAGATCTCGAACTGATTGCCGTCGATACCCTTGCGCTTCTGGCGGAAGAACACCGGACCCGGCGAACTCACCTTCACCATCACCGCAATCACAATCATGACCGGCGCCAGCGCGGTCAACGCGGCCAGCGCGAACAGACGGTCGAACACGCGCTTGGGCAGCACCCGCAGATCGGTGATCGGCGACGCGGCCAGGTTGATCGCGGGCACGCCGAGCAGGTCGACCATCGGCTGATTGAACAGCGTCAGGCTGCGCACGTCCGGAATGAAGCGGATGTTCACGAAGTCGTTCTTCAGGTCCATCACGAAGCGGTGAATCGCCTTTTCCTTCGAGATCGGCAAGGCCAGCCACAGCTCGCGGATCGCGCGCTGGCGCACCAGTTGCAACATGCGCTGATAGTCGCGTTCCACCGGTACGCCGTCGATCGCATTGGCCGCGTCCGGGTCTTCATACGGGTTGATCGTGCCTTCCTCGTCGAACACCACGATCGGCGTGAAGCCCGCTTCCGGACGGCCGCGCATCTGTTCGATCAGAAAGCGCCCATACGGCGCGCCGCCGACGATCGCCACCGCGCGCTGATTGAAGCCCTCGCGGCGCAGACTGCGCAGCACCGAATAGACGATCACCTTGGTGACCACCAGCAGCACGATCGTGGCCACCGCCCAGTAGACGAGCCACAGCCGCGACAGACTGTCCGAACGGTGCAGGCTGAAGCTGATCAGCACGCCGGTGACTTCCACCATCACCCAGCCGCCGGCAACCCGGCACAGCAGGTCGTAGAGCGGCTTGCCGCGCCACGACTGATAGATGCCCAGCGCGGGGAAAAACACCACCACGAGCAGACAGTCGAACGCGAGCGACACACGTTCCATGTCGTCCAGCCACACGAATTTCCCGCTATGCACGGCCGTCGCCAGCGTCGCGCCGAGCACGACCATGGCGATGTCGATGATTCTCGATAGAACGCTCAGCATGCGCTGCCCCTCAGTTCGTCAGTCAAGTGCCATCCGTTGGTTGATTAAAAATCCGTCGCGCGGTTTTTCTTCAGCGTGCTCCGGCGCCCGAACACGACGCCGGTCTCCGCGTTCGGCGGATCGATGCGCGACGCAGTAAAAAAATGAAGCCCAGCTAATTGCCTCGCCATTCCCAATTTAGAAAATCGGCTGAACAGCCGAACCGGGAAAGGCGAGTCGAAATGAGTGAATACCCTCGTACAGGTATAGATAAAGCTTTATTAAAATTCCCACTGCAAGACCGCAAAATATCTCAAATTGTATCGGTCAAAATTTCAGCATTTTTTTCGATTTTTGCTCGGCAATTGTTACCGGATTGCCTTTCGATAGGCAAGCTGAAGGCCTCTAAGCGGGCCATTTCGATGCTCTCTGGTCGCTCGGAGAGAGAAGCTTACGAGACGCCTGTTGCGTCACGTTTGTGCAAGCATCGCGCTAAAAAAATCACCCGTTATTTTTTTCGGGTAATTTTTCTTTTTAAAAAATCTATCGGACATTTTTCCTTCACGGAATTCGCTATTTTTATCGGCCGTTTTATATAGTTTTCTATTTAACGCGCTTTTATTGATTCCGCTCTTCATGATAAAACTCGACGCATTCACCCAGCCTCGAGGAGTCCATCATGACAGCTCCGGTTACGGCCACGCCCGCCGACACCCGGTCCACGCAAGCTAAGCCCCTGAACGTCAAGCTCAAGGTTCATCCCGTGATTCTGGCCGGTGGATCCGGCACGCGTTTGTGGCCGATGTCGCGCGAACAGCATCCCAAACAGTTGATCGGCCTGCTCGGCGACGATTCGCTGCTGCAGTCCACCACGCGGCGGCTCGAAGGACTCGAAGCCGGCTATCCGCTCACCGATCAGCTGGTCGTGGTCGCGAACGAAGAGCAGCGCTTCACCACCGCCGAGCAATTGCGCACGAGCGGCAAACCGACCCGCCTGATTCTCGAACCCGCCGGCCGCGATACCGCACCGGCGCTGACCGTAGCCGCGCTGTCGATCGCCGCGCAGGACGACGACGGCATCATGGTCGTGATGCCCGCCGATCACGCGGTCACCGACCTCGCGGGCTTCCACGCGGCCGTGACGGCCGGCGTGGAACAGGCGGTGGCCGGTCATATCGTGACGATGGGCATCGTGCCGACGCGGCCGGAAACCGGCTTTGGTTACATCCGGATCGGCGCGGCGCTGGGAGCGTCGGAGGCATCGGGCGCATCGCCTGGCATCCCTGACGATACGGAAAACACCGGCAGCGAAGGCACAATCTGCGCGCACAAGCTCGATCGCTTCGTCGAAAAGCCGCATCTCGAACTGGCGCAGCGCTATATCGAGTCGAAGGAGTACTGGTGGAACAGCGGCATTTTCATCATGCGCGCGTCGACGTGGCTGAAGGCGATCCGCCACTTCCAGCCGGCCATCTACGAAGCCTGCCACGCAGCCTACGCGGGCGGCAAGGCGGACGGCGACTTCTTCCGCCTGCAGCGCGATGCGTTCAGCGCGTCGCCGTCGAACTCGATCGATTACGCGGTGATGGAACAGCTCGGCAGCGATCAAAGCGCCGCCTCGGGCGTGGTCGTGCCGTTGCAGGCCGGTTGGTCGGACGTGGGCTCGTGGGACGCGATCTGGGACATCTCGGAGAAAGACGCCGACCAGAACGTGGGCCGCGGGCGCGTGATGTTCGAAGGCGCGGCATCGACCTTCGCGCATTCGGAAGGACGGCTGATTGCCTGCGTGGGTACGCAGGATCTGGTGGTGGTCGAAACGGCCGACGCGATTCTCGTGGCCGATAAATCGCGCGTGCAGGACGTCAAGAAGATCGTCGGACGGATTCGCAGCGACGGCGGGCTCGAAGCGGCCAACCATCGCAAGGTGCATCGCCCGTGGGGCAACTACGATTCCGTCGACACCGGCGAGCGCTTCCAGGTCAAACGCATTGTCGTGAAACCGGGTGCGCGGCTCTCGCTGCAAATGCATCATCACCGCGCCGAACACTGGATCGTGGTGCGCGGCACGGCGCTCGTCACGCGTGGCGAGGAACGCTTTATCGTCTCCGAAAACGAGTCGGCTTATATTCCGCTCGGCGTCACGCATCGACTCGAGAATCCGGGCAAGATGCCGCTCGAAATGATCGAGGTGCAGTCCGGCTCGTATCTCGGCGAAGACGATATCGTGCGGTTCGACGATACGTACGGCCGACAGTAACGCCATCAGGCGCCTGCAAGGCGCCTGCGCAAGCCAATCATCAAGCCAACCTGGCTTGGGCCGTCGTCGAACGGCGGTCCGCCACGGGTCGATCCGGGGTCCGTCCAGGGTCCATCGGGGACTGCGAAAACAAGGCTTGAATCACACTGAATGAAGCGGGAACCTGCGGCGGTTGCTCCTACCGGCCGCGGGGTACTGCCAGACTTTCTTCTGTCGCCGCGCTTATCAATGCGCCAGTCGCCAAACTTGCCAATCTCACTCTGTTACTGCGCTTGCTTGCGCTTGCTGCCGGGTTTCGACCGCGTTCGTTTTAAGCGCGTTTTAACTGCCAGCCGCCGCGCTCATCCTGCGTGAGAGATGAACTCCGGATAAGACGGATACCGTTCCGCCGACGTGCTTTCCGTCGTCGCGCTGACGACCGTGGTCACGACCGGCTCGCTGGGATAACGGCGCAACGGTCCACGAAACGCGTGCAGCGGACCATGCAACGGCGCACCGTGATTGATCGTGACGGGCTCCGGCACATGACGCCGGACGGGCAGCGGACGCGCCGGCGCAACGTGCGATGGCGTGGGCGAATGCACCTGCGCGGCGGCACGTTCTTCCAGCACCACGACTTCCTCAACCGGAGGCGCAACTTCCGCGGCCGCCAATGTCAGGCATTCGCGATCGATCCATTGCAGCGCCCAGTCGAGCGCGTACTGCTGCGCTTCGTCCGCATCGGCGAAGCGCGGGCCGACCAGGCCGGAACGCTCGACGCGCCTGCCGTCTTTCATGATCTCCGCCCACGCGCGATACATCACGTTGGGCACCTGCTCCGCCGCGACGAAAATCGTAAAGCCACGCGGATCGTCGATCTGCGTGCCGCGCGGCGCGAGGCTCATCGACAGCGGACTGCGCAGGTCGTCGTCCGGCGGACTCGTGTGGCGCGCCGACGAAATCGCGGCATCCAGCAGGTCCATGGCTTGACCCACGGCGGCCGCTTCGTCGAGGCGGGGCAACACGGCGCGCATCGGCGGACGCATGGCGGGCGCGAAGGCGGAAGCGCCGGTGGACACACCGGCCGACACACCATTAGATACACCCGCAGCCGCGAACGAACGGCCCGGCGCCATCGGCGCACGCGCGACGGGTTGATGCGGCTGCTGCAGTGTTTGCGGCGCTTGCGCATTCGCGAGACCCGACAACTGACGCGTGATATCGGCGATCGGGTCGGCCGAACGCCAGTTGCTCAGGCTGCTCGACACGCCGGGCGCCTGCCACGACTCGGGACTCTTCCAGGACACGCCACGCAGACTTTCGTCGCGCACGCTCGGTGCGACGACCACCGGTGCGGCCGGCTTGGTCGCGGCGGGCGGGGCCGGTTGCGGAACGTACGCGAAGGTACGCCCGGTTTGCGATAACAGCCGAACCATCTCGAGCAGCGTGCCGTTCAACTGCCACTCTTCGAAACGGCGCCGGCAGGTCGGACCCGACGGATAACGACCTGGCAGTTTCGACCAGGGCTCACCGGTTGTCAGAATCCAGAGGACCGCATTCGCGACGATGCGTGGTTCGGCGCGCGGCCGACCGCGTCGGTTTAGACGGACGGCCGGCTCATCGGAGACAAGCGCTGCCAGCAGCGCCCATTCGTCATTGCTTAGCTCATCGAAAAACATTGGGTTTTCTCCACGCAGCCTGGCCGGGCCGCGGCTTTGGACTTGCCACGGATTCAACTTTCACGATCCGTGTGCAGCCCGCGGTTGCACAAAAATGTTCTGTACGTTCTGTTGGCTGGTCAATACCGCCCTGACATGGTGCGGTTTGTCCCTATTCCGAAGCACAAAACGTGGTCTCACTCGTGCATGGGAGAATTTGTGCACGAAGCATACCATTCCCAGGGTTTGCGTGAATATCGTTGAGACAAGTGTTACGGATAGAAACAATCTTGTTCTTTTTGCTGCGTCATTTCACGTATTGCCGTCACAGAGATGCGGGTCGCCTCGGCCCCAACCCTCACTATTGCACAGCACAACGCAAGGGTAAATGTGGCGAATGGCCTTTACAAATCCAGCCTTTATGCGGTATCGCATTTCCATGCATTTTGGCACTCGCGACGGCGCGTGGATGGGTCGCTACGAGTGCCGTGTGGAGAGTGCGTATGCGTCATGACGCGCAGCGCCGCCATGACAGATCGGTCCGCTTGAACGCATGCACGTTGCATTGCACGTGACACGTTTCGAGTGAAATCGATCTGTGGTTTCTAGCGCACAGGATGAGTCGCGCCCTCGCCCACCACGGTCGTCCACGCGCGTACCCGCCAGTGCGTCACAAGGCCGGCGATCACATACGGATCGGCTCTGGCAAAGGCTTCTGCGGCAGCCGGCGAATCGCTCTGAAACAGCAGGACCGCGCCGTCGATGGGCTCGGCCAACGCGCCGGCAAGCAGCAATTCACCGCGGGCCACTGCCGCCCACGCGCATTGCAGATGCGCGTCGCGATAGGCGCCGCGTCGTTCGAGGTAGTCGGGCACGAGCTCATACATCAACAGGTAATGCATGGAGAACCTCCTGAGACAAGGTGGACGCCCGCCCACGCCGACACCTGCGAGTCGAGCTTTCTGGTCAATATTACCAATGCGGTCGACAGCGGAATTTCATGCCGATTTACTATTCAGTTGCATTCGCAGCAATATTCATGCTCCGCGCTAATTTTCTTTGATCAATCAGGAATGGCGACCGTTTAATCTATTTGAAATAGCCATCGCAATTGATCTGGAATGCATAGCATGATTTTTCAATGCCGCTATTCGCCGAATCCCCGCACCGGCGTCGCCTGAGCGCCACCGCGTACGGGAAAACCAGCGTCCGCGTCTGTCAACCGGAATGCGCTTTTGTCCGTTCTGGCAGATAGCATTTGCCATAATGGTTATGCCGAGGGGCCCTGGATGCCGTTGACGCCCGCGCGCATGAACGACCAAAAACGTTTTCACCACCGATGGAGTGTCACATGAAAATCCAATCCGCTATCGCTACGCTGGTACTGGGCGCCGTTCTCGTTTCGCCGGCATTCGCGCAGAACAGCCAGCAAACCAAAATGGCCGACTGCAACAAGCAGGCCGCCGACAAGAAAGGCGACGACCGCAAGGCGTTCATGAAGACCTGCCTGTCCGCGAAACCGGCCGCCGCCGCGCCGATGAGCCAGCAGGACAAGATGAAGGCCTGCAACACGCAAGCCACCGGCAAGAAAGGCGACGACCGCAAGGCGTTCATGAAGACCTGCCTGTCCTCCGCGCCGGCTAACTAAGCCGCGTGGAGCGGCGCCGCAGCGCGGCGCCGTCGACATGGCGCCGCGCGTTCAAGCGCGGCGCATCCCCCCTCCATCGAGCCGACATCCCGGTCGCGCGAACGCCCCGTTTTTCTTCTATGATGGCGGCGGAGACGGCCCACCCTCACACACAACATTAGACGGGCCGCCATCTTGTCGTTGGTGCTGCAGAGCATCGATCGGAGGCAAGGATGGTAACGAAGCATAAAAACCGCTGGTTGAGGCGGTGGCTGGTCGTCATCATATTCTGGGCGGTGCCCGTGGCGATCGTGGCGGTCAGCGAGATCCGCGAGGAAATGGCGTACAACGCCGTCGACCTCGATCGCGCGCTGACCAGCTGGACGTTCACCGACGCACAACGCGCCGCCGGCGCCCCCGCGCGCTGCCACGGCAAGCCCGACGAGGCGCAGGCCGCCGGCTGCCCGGCCGACGTGCTGGCCGCCAACGCGCCGCGCCAGCAGGACGCGCGCAACGAATACAGCGTGCGTCGCACCACTTTGATGGCTTACCTGTGGCATGCATTCGTCGGCTACTGGATCGTGCCGGCCGTAACGCTGTTCCTGATCGGCGTGCTGATCGGCATGGTGCGGCGTGCGTTGCGGCGGCCACCGCCGCCGGTCAAGAGTCCGGCGAACCATAGCTGAGGGCGGCTGACGAGGGCTGACGACGACCTCCGGCAGCGCCGAACTGAGGCGTCGCGGCAACACTTTCAGTTCAATTTCAGCGCTGCCTGGCAAGGCCGGAATCGGTAAAAAGGGACGTTTCGAACCGCGGTGACTGAGTGCCGGTGACGCCGATCTGCGTCTCCTTCGATTCGCCAGGAACCCGTTCGAACACGCCGCCGGGTCCGATCCGGGACTCTTTTGCACCAGGTCAAAGTTACTGCATAGCGCCTTACGATTACCCGCAAAGCCCCGCCACACAAGGCTTCACGCCTGGCAGCGAGGCACGCCTTTTCCGTTTGCGTGTGATATAACTCATAGGCAACCCGCCAATTCATCCGGCGTTGCGACCCGGAACCATCACGGAGAAAAACGATGCAAAGACGAAACTTCATGTTGAAGACGACCGCTGCGCTCGCTTTCGGAGGCCTTGCACTCGCTGGTTGTACGACTACGTCCAACAGCGACAATAAAAACACCTCGTCCACCGACGCATCGAAGCGTCAGTCGATCGACGCCAGCGTCGACGGCACCATGTCGCGCCTGTACACCACCGTGCAGGGTTCGCGCGAACTCGTCTCGAAGGCGCGCGGCGTGCTGGTGTTCCCGTCGGTGCTGCAAGCGGGCTTCATCGTGGGCGGTCAGTACGGCGAAGGCTCGCTGCGCGTGGGCGGCGGCACGGTCGGCTACTACAGCACCATTTCCGGCTCGTTCGGCCTGCAGGCGGGCGCACAGTCGAAGGCCATCATCTTCCTGTTCATGACGCAAGACGCGCTGGACAAATTCCGCAATGCCGACGGCTGGTCGGTGGGCGGCGACGCCTCCGTCGCGCTGGTGAAAATGGGCGCGAACGGCGCTGTCGACACGACCACGGCCACCGCGCCGGTCGAGGTATTCGTGCTGACGAATGCCGGCCTGATGGGCGATCTGTCGCTGCAGGGCACCAAGGTTTCGCGCCTGAAGATCTAAACGCGTCGCAACCAGCGTGCTGGTCTGGCGCGCCTGCCTCTGATCCGTCCGGTTCCGTGCGCGGCGGCGTGAGGTGGTGGCAAGCGGCGGCGTCAAGCGACCATGAAAAAACGGCGATGCGTGATAGACGCATCGCCGTTTTTTTTGCCGTGCCGTGCAGTACCGGGCGCAGCGGGCAGCGAGCCCGCTCCGCCTCAGCTTCCCGACTTGTCGATCACCTTGAAACGCGACCGCTTCTGCGCCCGAATCACCGACTGATACGCGTCCACATACTGCTGCGCCATCCGGTGCGACGTGAAGCGTTCCTCGAAGCGTTGGCGCACGCCCGCGCGCGGCATCTTGTGCAGGCGATTCACCGCCGCCACCGCGCCGATTTCGTCTTCGACGATAAAGCCCGTCACCCCCTCTTCGAGCACCTCCGGCACCGAGCCGCGATTGAACGCGATCACCGGCGTGCCGCACGCCATCGCCTCGATCATCACGAGGCCGAACGGCTCCGGCCAGTCGATCGGAAACAGCAACGCATGCGCGCCCGACAAAAATTCGGCCTTCTGATGATCCGCGATCTCGCCGATAAACTCGACGTGCGGCAGATCCAGCAACGGCCGGATGTCGCGCTCGAAGTACTCGCGGTCGGCGGAATCGACCTTGGCGGCGATGCGGATCGGCATACCGCAGCGGCCAGCTATGCGGATCGCGGTGTCAACGCGCTTTTCCGGCGAAATCCGGCCGAGAAACGCGAGGTACTTTTGCTCGACCGGCTGCGGCGTGTAGAGCTGCTCCGGCAAGCCGTGATAGACAGTGGTCAGCCACCTGGCCTGCGGCAACGGATGGCGCTGCGCGTTCGAAATCGAAATCACCGGCGCAGTGTTGAAGGTGTCGAACACCGGCTGCTGTTCGGGCAGGTCGAGGCGGCCGTGCATCGTCGTGACGAACGGCGTGTCCTGACGTTTGAAGACCGAGAACGAGTAGTAGTCGAGGTGAAAATGCAGGACGTCGAACTGATCGGCCTGGCGGCGCACCAGTTCCATCAACAGCATGTGCGGCGCCACGCGGTCGCGAATGCCAGGATCGAGACGCAGCGCGCGCGGCCACACCGGCTCGAGCTTCGCGCTGGTCACCGAGTCGCCGCTCGCGAACAGCGTCACGTCATGGCCAAGCTCGACCAGCGCCTCGGTGATGTACGACACGACGCGCTCCGTGCCGCCGTACAGCTTGGGCGGCACCGATTCGGTCAAAGGGGCGATCTGGGCAATCTTCATAGCAGGTTTGTCTCCGTAAACTGACGGCTTGCGCACGGCGGCGGGGCGTGTTCAGGGACGCTCTCCGCGCAGGGCGACGCCGATTGCGCCGATCGATGCAAAGCGCATCTGCATGACCGGCATCGAATCATTATTCACCACAGGACAACAAAAAGCGCCACGCCTTGCATTTCCCTGGCGCTGTTACATTCAGCTTACATTGCGCGGGGCGTTGGGCACAGTCGGGCAAACACCGCAGGGGGTTGCCTGTTCCGTCTCGGGCGCGCTTCGAGGCCGCCTGAGGTCGCTTTGGGCGCGTACCGGGCCGTCCAATCACCAGGCCGCAATTATCGCGCCGGCCATTTCCACGCGGGCAGGTCGCGATCGTCCGCGTCGGCAATCCGGGTGGCGCCGAAATGCTTTTCCAGCACGATGGATTGACTCTCCTCTTCGCGTTCGAGCGCCGCGATCAAGCGCGCCGCATGCGACACCACCAGCACCTGCGAATGCAACGCCGCCCGCGCGATCAGGCGGGCCAGCGCCGGCAGCAGATCAGGATGCAGGCTCGTCTCCGGTTCGTTCAGCACCAGCAACGCGGGCGGACGCGGCGTCAACAGCGCGGCGACCAGCAGCAGATAGCGCAAGGTGCCGTCCGACAACTCCGCGCCCTTCAGCGACCGCAGCAGGCCGTGCTGCCGCATCATCACTTCGAAGCGGCCGTCCTGCGTCGAGACGTCGAGTTGCGAGCCGGGAAAAGCGTCGTCGATGGCCGCGGCGAGCGCCGTGGGATCGCCGATCTCGCGGATGGTCTGCAAGGCCGCGGCGAGGTCCGCGCCGTCGTTGGACAGCACCGGCGTATGCGTGCCGATCTGCGGCAGACGCGCGGCGGCGTCGGCATCGGTGCGGAAATGGTCATAGAAGCGCCACGAGCGGATCTGCTCGCGCACCGTGATCATCTCGGGCGCGGTCCGTGGGTCGGAGAACTCCGTCATCATGCTGTCGAAACTGGCGACCGGTTGCGGGATGGTCTGCCAGTCGCCCTGCTCGTCGCGCATGCGCAGCGCCGGCCCCTGCCGGTCGACCAGCAACGCAGACGGCCGCAGCACTGGCCCGCTCCAGATGCACTCGCGCTTGATGGTGGGGTCGAGCGGGAACAGCGTGTCCCTGTTGAGCGGCGGCAGACCGAGATCGATCGCGTAGCCGAACTGATCGCCGGCAAAGCCGAGCCGCAGGCTCACCGGATCCTTGCGGCGCAGCGGCTCGATTGGCAATTCGCCCGCCAGCATGCCGCGCGAGAAGCGCTCGGGACCGGCCCATAGCGTGGACGGCAAACCGCCTTCGCGCGCCAGCGACGTAATCACGCCGCCGCGCGCCGTTTCCGCCAGCAGACGCAGCGAGCGATACACGCTCGACTTGCCGCTGCCGTTCGCGCCGGTGATCACGTTCAGCCGGCCGAGCGGCACGACCAGTTCGCGCAACGACCGGTAACCGGCGATGGCTAGCGTCGTCAGCATGCGGACGACTCCCGGTTGAATGCGACGCGCAACGCGAGCGACCGCCCGCGCGATAAAACCTTCCGTTCAACACGCCTCATCACCGATGCCCGCCGCCCTTACCCGGCTTCTGCACCGGCACGCTACGCAAATCCTCCAGGAACGTATCGCGCCACACGCCGAGATCGTTCTTGCGCAGCGCCGCCATGTTGATCTCGTGACGCCGCTGGCGCGCGTCGAGCGGCATCTGCAACGCGCGCTGCAACGCTTCGCACATGCCGATTGCGTCGTGCGGATTGACCAATAACGCGCCGCTCAACTCGGCCGCCGCGCCCGCGAAAATCGACAGCACCAGCACGCCGGGATCGTCCGGATTCTGCGCGGCGACGTATTCCTTCGCGACCAGATTCATGCCGTCATGCAACGGCGTCACGAAACCGATCTGCGACTCGCGAAACAGCGACATCAGTTTCCATCGATCGTATTGCTGGTTCAGATAACGGATCGGCGTGTAGTCGAGCCCCGAGTAGCGACCGTTGATGCGCCCTGCTTCGTACTCCAGATCCTGGCGGATCTTCTGATACGTGACGACGTCCGAACGGGTGGGCGGCGCGATCTGCACGAGCGTGACGTTGCCGCGCCATTCGGGCGAGCGCTCCAGCAATTGCTCGAAGGCCCGGAAGCGTTCGACCAGCCCTTTCGAATAATCGAGCCGGTCGACGCTCATGATCAGCTTGCGTCCTTCGAGACTCTGCTTGAGGTCGAGCACATGCTGGCGGCTTTCGTAGCGCTGCGCCTGCTCGGCGATCTCATCCGGGAACACGCCGATCCGGTAGACGCCGGTGCGCAGCTTGCGGCCGAATGCTTCGACGTGGCCGTCCGCGCTCACCGAGCCACGCGCGTGGCGTGTCGCGTAGTCGTGGAAGGCGAGTTCGTCGGTGGCGGTCTGAAAGCCCAGCAGGTCGTAGCACGACAGCGACTTCACCAGCTCTTCATGCGGCGGAATGTTGAGCAGAATCTGCGGCGCGGGAAACGGAATGTGCAGGAAGAAACCGATGCGGTTCGTGATGCCCTCGTTGCGCAACGCTTCGGCGAACGGGATCAGATGGTAGTCGTGAACCCAGATCACGTCGTCGGGTTCGAGCAGCTTGATCAGCTTGTGCGCGAGCCACGCGTTGACGCGCCGGTAGCCCGCGTATTCTTCGCGCTCGTAGCGCGCGAGGTCGTTGCGGTAGTGGAATACCGGCCACAGCGTCGCGTTCGAAAATCCGCGGTAGTACTGGTCGTAATCCTTGCGTGTGAGACCGACGGTCGCGAAGGTCACCGCGCCGTCCTGCTCCAGCGTCGGACCGGCATTGGCGACGGTCTCGCTGACCACGTCGCCACTCCAGCCGAACCACACGCCGCCCGCGTCTTTCAGCGCGCCGAATACGCCGACCGCGAGACCGCCGGCCGAGCCCTTGGTTTCCGTCGGCGTGGCGACGCGATTCGACACGACGATAAGTCGGCCCATGATGTGTCCTCCTTGGTTCGTGCGGCGCGAAGCACGCCCCTGCCGCGCCGGATTCGTGAGTCAGTGGACCATTCGACCGCTTTAGTGCCCGATCAGTTGCATCGATCTGCAAGCGGATGAATACGGTTGGCGGTGGCGAGCTACGGCCACGCCACGCCCTTCCGTCAGACTTTTTCCTGCGCCTTCACCTGCGCAGCCTGGGCCGCAGCGTCTGCATCCGCCATCGGCAGCCGGCCGCTGCGGCTCGCCACCGGATCGGCCTCGGTATGCGCAACCGTGCTACCGGCCGGCGTATGCAAACCGCGCGGCACCCAGTCGAGCGGTTCGCCCTTGCCGTTCTCGAGTTCGGCCGACACGTCGGCGCGCGCCCGCGGCAGGTACTGCGGATAGTGCTGCTGGATAAATTCGAGCAGCCCCTCGCGCACGCGGCAGCGCAAATCCCAGTTCAGCCCCGAATCGAGCGAACTGACCAGCGCGCGCAACTGCATCGACCGTTCGGTGCCGTCGGTGACCTGCAGCACCTGCACGCGGCGATCCCACTCGGGCGCGGCCTCGACGATGCGCGCCAGCTCCTCGCGCAGCGGCGCGAGCGGCATCCGGTAATCGACGTACAGAAACACCGTGCCGATGATCTGCGAACTGCTGCGCGTCCAGTTGGCGAACGGATTTTCGATGAACCACTGCAGCGGCACGATCAGCCGCCGCTGGTCCCACAGACGCACCGACACGTATGTGCCGGTGATTTCCTCGATGCGCCCCCACTCGCCCTGAATCACGACGACGTCGTCGAGGCGGATCGGCTGCGACAGCGCGATCTGCAGGCCGGCAATCAGATTGCCGAGCACCGGCCGCGCCGCGATACCGGCCACCAATCCGGCGACGCCCGCCGACGCCAGCAGGCTCGCGCCGATCTGCCGGACGTTCGGGAAGGTCATCAGCGCGCCGCCCACACCGATAATCACGATCACCAGCATCACCGAACGCGCCAGCACGCGCGCCTGCGTATGGATGCGGCGAGCCTGCAGGTTGTCGGCGGTATCGAGCGGATGGGCCTGAATGATCGCCTCGCCGATCGCGGCCGCCGAGCGCACCGACAGCCACGTGATGGCGCCGATCATCGCGATGCCGGCGGCGTCGCGCAGCGGCGTGATGAACGTGAGCGTATCGGGCGCCTCCCACCACACGGCTTCAAGCGCGAGGATCACGAGGAACAGACGCGACGGTTTGTCGATATAGCGCAGCACCACGCTGGTCAGCGGATAAGGCCGCGCGATGCGCGTGACGATGCGCGCGCCGACCCGCTGGATGCCGAGCGCCAGCAGCGCCGCGACGACCGACACGATCAGCGCGCCGAGCCAGGTATGCAGCGGCGCTTCGGCGATACGGGCGAAGTCGTCGAGAGTGGGCATGGGGGCATGGTCCTCGTGACTTGAGGGAGAGGGATGGATGGGCCGTACGACGGCGGGTCGAACACAAACCCGGGGCGGGTTTCAGACCGATTCAGCCCATATCGTGCCAGGCCGGAGAAGAAAGCGCGATCAGCGCCAAGCGCCCGGCGCGCGCTCGTTAAGCACGCGTCGGGCGCTCGACGTCATTCAGATCAATTACCGCTCTTGCAAGGAAACGCCTTGCCGAGCCCCAGCGAGATCGCCGTGCTGGCGTTATAGCCCGCGACGATCGGATTTTCCGCGATGTACTTGCGCACCGCGTCGGTCAACTGCGCCGAGCGCGCGTCCTGCGGCAAGCAGAAATACTGGCCGACTCGCGGCCCGGTCGTGCCGCCGATTGCGTCGATGGTATTGAAGATGCCGTCGGCGGCGCCTTCGATATAAGCCGCGCATGCACTGCGCGATGCCACGTCCGTCTTGGTGCACAGCTTGTTGAGGTCGCCCCCCGTGAACGCGGCTGCCGATAGTGGTACGGCGAGCGCGCTGGCGAAAATCAAAGCCCGCAGCATGGTGTTCCTTTCCAGGGTCGTTTATCAGGCGGTCTTTCGCCGCATCCGGACGGCGCGCTCAAGCGGCGCGCCAAAGTCGTCATTCTGCACTGTTTTGCGAAGCGCAAGCGCGTCAACTGGCGCTATCTACAGGCAAAAGTGCGGGGAACGAGGGAACGGTGCTGTGCCGCATTCACGCTTCGGCACTTCGGTACTTTGGTGCCTTGGTGCTTTGCCATTCCGGCACCTCGGCCCTCTACCCGTCGGCGCGCTGTGCGCGCGCTCCCCATTCCCGCGCCCTTTACTTCTGCATCTGCTGCAGCCGCGCGGTCAGCCCTTCAACCACGTCCGGCTCTTTATAAGTCTTCGCGAAATCGAGCGCCGTCAGGCCGATCTGGTTCTTCACCGTCAGATCCGCGCCGTTGTCGAGCAGCAGCTTCACCGTCGACACATGGCCGCCGCGCGCCGCCATCATCAGCGGCGTGGTGCCGTTCGGCGAGCCGGCGTCGACATACGCGGAATGATCGAGCAGCACCTTGACGACGTCGTCGTGGCCGTTCGCGGCCGCGTAGTGCAGCGGCGCCCAGCCCTTCTTGTTGACTTCGGCGTCCTTCGCGATCAACTGGTTGACGAAATCGAGGTCGCCGTTCAGCGCGGCCATCATCATCGCGTTCTCGCCGGCCTTGTCCTGAATCTCGATGTTGGTCTTCGGATTCGCCAGCAGCGCGGCGCCCACCTTGTCCGACTTTTCGCGCGCGGCGATCACCAGCAGCGGAATGCCCTGGTTATCGACGCTGTTCGGGTCCATGCCCTTGGCGAACAATTTGTTGACGCCGTCGACGTCGTCGAATTTGACCGATTTGATCAGCGAGTCGATCGGCGCGGCCTGAGCCGGCGACGCGATCAGCGTGCTCAACGTGACGCAAGCCAGCGTGGCCGCGAACACCGAGCGCAGCGCGCGCGACGCGCGCAACACGCTGCGGCGCGCCGGAACCCGCGCAGTGCGCGCGGCGGAAGTCTTTTGAATGGCAGCGATCGACATCGGAATATTTCTCATATTGTGCTTTAGGAACCTTCCCTATCCTTTTGAATTTTATCGACTTTATAAGGTCACACGCCAGCCGGCACGGGAATCTTGAAGAGCCGGAAAAAGTTTTGCGTCGTCGCGGCGGCCAGCGCCGTGTCCGGCATCTCGCGTTGCTGCGCGATGTAGCGTCCGACATAACTCACGTACGCAGGTTCATTGGGCTTGCCGCGATACGGCACGGGCGCGAGGTACGGCGAATCGGTTTCGATCAGCAGACGCTCGAGCGGCACGCGGCGCGCGACGTCCTGCACGTCGGTCGCGCTCTTGAACGTGACGATGCCCGACAGCGAAATGTAAAAATTCTGCGCCAGCGCCTGTTCGGCGACGGCCCACGGCTCGGTGAAACAATGCATCACGCCGCCCGGCTCGCTCGCGCGCTCCTCGGCCATGATGCGCAGCGTGTCTTCCGACGACGAGCGCGTGTGGATGATCAACGGCTTGCCCGTGGCATGCGCCGCGCGGATATGCGTGCGAAAGCGCTCGCGCTGCCACTCCATGTCGGCGATCGTGCGGCCTTCCAGACGGTAGTAGTCGAGTCCGGTCTCGCCGATCGCCACCACCTTCGGATGCGCGGCCAGTTCGATCAGCTCGGCCAGACTCGGCTCGCGCATGTCCTCGTGATCCGGATGCACGCCCACCGACGCGTAGACGTTGTCGTGCTGGCTGGCGATCTCCAGCACCGACGGCAACGTCTCCAGATCGACCGACACGCACAGCGCATGCGTGACCGAATGGCTGCGCATATTCTCGAGCACCTGCGGCAGGCGGTCGGCGAGTCCTTCGAAGTTGATGTGGCAGTGCGAATCGACAAACATGGTGAGGTCCTGCGTAAAAATGGCGTGAGGTGAATCGGGCGGCTTCGGTCGGCCTTATTAGTCGCTCCTGGTCGGGTTTATTCGACTTCGGCGGCTTCCGTCGGCGCGTCGAGGCGTTTGCCGAGAATCACCAGATCGCGCTCCACGTCGTCGAGCACGGCTACGCGCGGCAACGAACCCCACGTGTCGAAGCCGAAGCCGCGGAACAGCCGCAAGCTCGCATCATTGTGGCCGAAGATGAAACCCAGCACCGTGTCGATGCCGAGCGCCGGCGCGGCCGCCAGCGACGCCGCCAGCAGTTGCTTGCCGAGGCCGTGGCCACGGGCGCTTTCGTCGAGATAAATGCTGACTTCCGCCGTGCGCAGATAGGCCGGCCGGCCGTAGAAATCCGAAAAGCTCAACCAGGCGATCACGCGGCCGGGCTGCTGCGAATCTTCCACCACCCACAACGGACGCTTATGCGGGCCGTGCGCGTGAAACCACGCCAGACGGCTTTCGACGCTGACCGGTTCGAGGTCGGCGGTGACTTGCCGCGACGGCACGGTCGAGTTGTAAATAGCGACGATGGCGGGCAGATCGTCGAGCGTGGCATCGCGGTAGGCAAGGCTCATGGTGCGTTGAACGTGAGGTAGATAGTCAGGGAGAAGACCCGAACGGACCCAAACGGGGCTTAAAAACCGCAGCGGCCCTACGCGAACAACTCGCGGTAGCCGAGAAACAGCTCCTCGAACACCAGCCGCGCATTCAGCGGATGGTTCTCGACAGCGCGTTGACGCGTCACGGTCCGCATGAAACGCGCGAACGCGCTGGCGTCCGCCTGCGACGCGCAGCGCGTCAACGCCGCCGAAGCCTGCGGGAAATAACGCGGCGCGCCCGCGGTGCGCTGCGCCAGCAGATCGTACATCCAGCGTTGCAGCCAGCCGAGCACCAGCGGCACCGGCAGCTTCTGCAGCGCCTCGCCGCAGGCGAACGCATCGCACCCGGGGCCGGCGGCCAGTTGCTTGAGAGTCCAGTCGCGCAGTGCGCGGTTCTCGTCGCTGGCGAGCGCAAGTGCCGCGAGCGGCGCGCCGCCGGCTTCGGCGAGCAACGCGGGCGCGTCGGCCACGCCCTGCGCGGCCAGCCATGTCGCGGCCAGTTCCGGCGCCGGCACGCTCATCGGCCATTGGCGGCAACGGCTGATGATGGTGGGCAGCAGACGGTCGATCCGCGCCGACACCATCAGGAACATCACGCCCGCCGGCGGTTCTTCGAGCGTTTTCAGCAGCGCGTTGGCCGCGGCGATGTTCAGCGCTTCGGCCGGATACAGCACCACCACGCGCGCGCCGCCGCGATGCGATCCCACGCCGACGAAGTCGAGCAAGCCGCGAATCTGCTCGATCTTGATTTCCTTGCTGGGCGCGCGGGTCTTTTTGCCTTCGTCGGCGTCGGCCTTGTCCGCTTTTTCGTCCGCGGCGCTGTTCAGGCCGGCTTCGGCGGCCAGCGCCTCGGGCACGACGATCCGGTAATCCGGATGGTTGCCCTGGGTGAACCAGTTGCAGGCCACGCAGGCACCGCACGGCTCGCCGTTGGCCAGCTGCGCCTCGCACAGGAACCCCTGCGCGAGATGCTGCGCGAAGCGCAGCTTGCCGATGCCGCCTTGTCCATGCAGCAACAACGCATGCGGCCAGTGGCCGCGCAATTGTTGCAGGCGGTTCCAGTCATCGGCTTGCCACGGATAAATCATCGTTTCTCTTTGAAATCAATCGGCTAGCGAAGTAAAGCGAGATGCCACTCGAACTTTGCCGACCGCTATAAACCAGGGTTATATTCTTTTAAAATCAAAGAACTGCAATCAACTCTTCAAGCTGCTTCTGAATGCGCGCGATGGTCTGCGAAGAGTCAATGATAGCGAACCGGTAAGGCGCCTCTTCCGCGCGACGCAGATATTCGCTGCGGGTGCGGTTGAAGAACGCCGTCGATTCACTCTCGAAACGATCCGGATCGCGCACCGCGCTGCGCCGTTCGTCGGCGACTTCCGGGTCGAGGTCGAACAGCACCGTCATATCCGGCTGAAAACCGCCCTGCACCCAGCGCTCCAGCGTTTCCAGCTTGTCGCGCGGCAGCCCGCGGCCGCCGCCCTGGTAGGCGAAGGTCGCGTCGGTGAAACGGTCCGACAGCACCCAGTCGCCGCGCGCGAGCGCCGGCTCGATCACTTCGGCCAGATGCTGGCGGCGCAGTGCGAACATCAGCAGCGCCTCGGTTTCGAGGTCCATCTTCTGATGCAGCACGATCTCGCGAATCTGCTCACCGAGCGGCGTGCCGCCCGGTTCGCGCGTCATGACCACCGCGCGGCCCGTGCTCGCCACCTTGTGCTCGAGGCGCTCGCGGAACCAGCTCAGATGCGTGGTCTTGCCGGCGCCGTCTATGCCCTCAAACGTAATGAATTTGCCCCGCGCCATCATTGCCCTCGAATGTATTTGTCCACGGCCTTGTTGTGATCGCCGAGGTTGTCGGAAAAGATGCTGCTGCCGTCGCCGCGCGACACGAAATACAGCGCGGTGCTTTGCGCCGGGTTCATCGCCGCCTGCAGCGATGCGACACCGGGCAGCGAGATGGGCGTAGGCGGCAAACCCATCCGGGTGTAGGTATTGTAGGGAGTGTCCGTCTGCAGGTCTTTCTTGCGGATTCGCCCCGTGTAACTGTCGCCCATGCCGTAGATCACGGTCGGGTCGGTCTGCAACGGCATGCCCACCCGCAGACGGTTGGCGAACACCGCCGCCACCATCGGCCGGTCAGACGGCTTGCCGGTCTCCTTTTCGATAATCGACGCCATGGTCAGCGCGTCGTACGGCGTCTTGTACGGCAGGTTCGGCGAGCGCGCGAGCCACGCTTCGTCCAGACGCTGACGCATCAGGTGATACGCGCGGCGGTACACGTCGAGGTCGCTGGTGTTCTTGTCGAACAGATAGGTGTCGGGGAAAAACAGCCCCTCGCCGTTACCGATCGACGCTTCCGGCGCGCCGATCGCCGTCATCAGATCGGCGTCGCTCAGGCCGGCCGTGTCGTGCTTGAGCGCCGGATTGGCGTCCAGTTCGGCGCGCATGCGCTTGAAGGTCCAGCCTTCGATAATGGTCGCCACGTATTCGTTGACGTCGCCGCGCGCGATCTTTTGCAGCACTTCATACGGGCTCACGCCGGTCTTGAACTCGTAGTTGCCCGATTTCAGCTCACTCTGCAACCCCAGCAGCCGCGTCATGGCGACGAACAGTTCCGGCTCGACCGGCACGCCGCCGCGATTCAGTTGCAAGGTGACGCTGCGCAGGCTGCTGTGCGGTTTGACGGTGACGTCGAGTTGCGCGGGGTTCAGATCGAGCGGGCTGGTGGCCCAGTGATAGCCGGCTGCAACGGCGGCTACGGCCAGCACAACGACGAGTGAGCCGGCGACGAAACATTTCTTCAGGAGGGACATGCCGAACGGGACAGGAGTGGACTGCATATAATACTTGTTTGCCTTAGCTAAAGTCAGAATTGACTGTTCTCCGAATCCATGAACACACCGCTCGCTACCGCTTCAGGCACTGCCTCAGTCAACCCTTCCGCTGCTGCCGCCGCGCCGGCTTCGTCCGTCGCGCTGCCCGTGCTGCCGCGTCCGTCCGCCGATGAATTCGACGCCGTCGTCCAGCACGGCGCCTACATGCCGCTCACGCAGTTCGGCGTGATCGACACGATCGGCGACGACGCGGCGAGCTTCCTGCACGGCCAGCTCACCAACGACACCCAGCATCTCGACGCCGCCAACGCGCGGCTGGCCGGCTATTGCTCGGCCAAGGGCCGGCTCCTGGCGTCGTTCCTGACGTGGCGCAGCGGCGAGGCGATCCGCCTGCTGGTGTCGAAAGACGTGCAGGCCGCGGTGCAAAAACGGCTGTCGATGTTCGTGCTGCGCGCCAAGGCCAAACTGGTGGACGCGAGCGGCGAAGTCGCGGTGATCGGCCTCGCCGGCGACGTGCGTCATGCGCTGTCGGGCGTGTTCGACGCGCTGCCGGACGGCGTGCATGTGAAGGTGGACGGCCCGGCGGGCTCGCTGATTCGCGTGCCGGACGCGCTCGAGCGGCTGCGTTATCTGTGGATCGGCCCGAAGGCGCAGATCGAAGCGCATCTGCCGGCTTTAGAGGACAAGCTCAAACGCGTGTCGCCGGCAGTGTGGGACTGGCTCGACATTCGCGCCGGCGAACCGCGCATCACCCTGCCGGTGGTTGAGCAGTTCGTGCCGCAAATGGTCAATTTCGACGTGCTCGGCGCGGTGAACTTCCGCAAAGGCTGCTATCCGGGTCAGGAAGTCGTGGCACGCAGCCAGTATCGCGGCACGATCAAGCGGCGCACGTCGCTGGCGAATGTGGCCGGCGAACTGGACACGGTCAAGGCGGGCGCGGAGCTGTTTCACTCGGACGATCCGGGTCAGCCGTGTGGGATGGTCGTGAATGCGGCATCGGCGCCGGAAGGCGGCGTCGATCTGCTGGTGGAGATCAAGCTCGCCGCGCTGGAAAACGGCTCGGTGCATCTGGGCGCGGCGGAAGGTGCGGGGTTGCGGTTTCTGCCGCTGCCGTATGGGTTGCCGACTGAAGTTTGAGCGGCAAAGGAGACCCTCCCCCGATGTGCCTGATCGTCTTCGACTGGCGACCCGATGCGGTCGACGGCCCGCTCTTCACGCTCGCCGCGAACCGCGACGAATTTCTTCGCCGCACCGCCGAACCCGTCAGTTGGTGGCACGACGCGCCAGCCGTGCTGGCCGGCCGCGATCTGGTGGGCGGCGGCACGTGGCTCGGCGTGTCGCGCGACGGCCGTTTTGCCGCGCTGACCAATTACCGCGCACCGCATGAAATGCGCGCGGACGCGCCGACCCGCGGCACACTCGTCAGCGACTGGCTGAGCGGCGCCGCGCGCGACGCACACGGTCAGCCGCTCGACACGCCGCTCGCCTATCTGCAACACGTCGCGCAAACCGGCGAGATCTACAACGGCTTCAACCTGCTGGTGGGCGACTGGACACGCCGCGAACTCGGCTGGTACTGCAACCGTTCGTCGCTGGCGCCCGCGCTGCTCGCAGCGGGCACGCATGGCATTTCGAACGCGGTGCTCGATACCGCGTGGCCGAAGCTCGTCAACAAGCGCGCGGAACTGGGCGCCCTGCTCGCAACCCAGACCATGCCGCCGCTCGAACGGCTGATCGATCTGATGCGCGACCCGCGCCTCGCACGCGACGACGAATTGCCGTCCACCGGTATTCCGCTGGAACGCGAACGGGCGTTGTCGGCGGCGTTTATCGAAACGCCGGAATACGGCACGCGCGGCACGACCGCGTTGCGCGTGGCCGCGCAGGGCGATGTGATCAGCGTGGCCGTGGCCGAGCGCAGCGACGATAACGGCTCGCACCGGATCGTGCGGCCCGGCGACTTCGAGCGCAGCTTCGCGTTCAATGTTGAACGCGAGACCGCCTGATAAGCGGCCCGATGGCTCCCCTGTTGCGGGCAGAGCGGTCAGCGGTCAGACACGCTGCAACCTGAGATCGCCGGATAAGCAGTCTGACGGCTCGCCTGTTGCAAGCAGAGCGGTCACACACGCTGCAATCTGAATGGCGACGCCGCTAGTCCACCTCGCCAGGCCACGCAGCCATACCGCACCCCACCTCTTACTCCACGCCGAACGCCCCGCGCAATGCCGCGGCGGCATCGGCATGCGCTTGCGCCACATCGGGCACAAAGCCGCCCATCTTGAAGAACTCGTGGATCATGCCCGGGTAGTGTCGCAACATGACCAGGTTGCCCGCGGCGCGTAACTTTTCCGCGTAGGCGTCGCCCTCGTCGCTCAACGGATCGTATTCGGCGGTCGCGATCCAGGCCGGCGCGAGGCCGCTGAACGCGGGCGCGCCGCGTTGGCCGTCGAGCGGCGCGAAACGCCAGTCGTCGCGATCGCTGCTGTCGCGCACGTAGTGATCGAAGAACCATTGAATCGTCTCGCCCGACAGCAAAAATCCGTTGGCCAGACGCGCGTGCGATTCCGTTTGCTGATGGCTGCTCGTGCCGGGGTAAATCAGCAATTGCAGCGCGAGTTCGATATCCGCGTCGCGTGCGAGCACCGCGCAGACCGTCGCCAACGTGCCGCCCGCGCTATCGCCGCCCACCGCCAAACGGTTTTCATCGATGCCGTATTCCGCCGCGTGCGTGTGCAACCAGCGCAACGCGTCGAACGCGTCATCGACCGCGGTAGGAAACTTGTGCTCGGGCGCGAGTCGGTAATCCACCGACAACACCGCGCAGCCGCCATCGCGCGCGAACATGCGGCATAGCGCGTCGTGCGTGTCGACGCTGCCCACCGTGAAGCCGCCGCCGTGGTAATACACCAGCGCCGGAACCGGTTCAGCCCAGCCGGGTTCGACCGGAAAATAGAGACGCGCGCGAATCGTCGCGCCATCGCGCGTGGGCACGCGCAGATCGTCGACGGAGAACATCGGCGCGCTGGCGATCTCCAGGATCGGTGCGCTTTTTTCATACGACGCGCGCGCCTGTTGCGCGGTCATTTCATGAAGCGGCGGACGTTTGGCCCGCGCGATCATGTCGAGCACCTGCTCGATCTTCGGATTCAGCGGCATGGTGCGTCTAACGGCGCAAAGGCGCCAAAAAAGTAGAAAGGATCCGGCGAACCTCGCATCGCAACCCATCACGATGCGGCAACTCGCCGGTCATGCTGGCGATCCCCTAACCCGCGTTCTTCACTTCGGGCTTCAGCGACATCGGATCGGTCGGGTTGCGCAAATGCTCGATATCCTCATGGCGCAGTTCCACCGTCGCCATGATGCCCGGGTGCGTGATGATGTAGAAACGCCGTGCGGCGATCGCTTCGAAGGTGATATCGGCGACGTCGGCGGCGCTCAGCTTGCCCGACTGCACCGCGCGATGCAGTTGCTTGCCCGCGGCGATCTGCGAGCGGGTCGGGCCGCTGTCGTTGCGCAGTGTTGCGGGGCGCGCGCGTTCGGCGTTGGCGATACCGGTCGGCACGAAGGCCGGGCACAACAGCGAACAGCCCACCAGAGCACCAGCCGCACCGGCACCTTGCACACCTTGCGTCGCTTGCCCCGCTTCTGCCGCCTGCGCCGCTTGCGTCACCTGAGCCGCCTGCGCCAGTTGCAGATCGTGATACAGCGTCTCGGTGAGCGACACCACCGCATGCTTCGACGCGTTGTAGATGCCCATCGCGGGCGGCGACAGCAAGCCCGCCACGGACGCCGTATTGACGATATGCGCCGGCTCGTTCTGCGCCAGCATGATCGGCGTGAAAACACGCACGCCGTGCGCGACGCCCATCACGTTGACGCCGAACACCCACGACCAGTCGTTCACCGAGCTTTCCCACAGGAAGCCGCCCGAGCCCACGCCCGCGTTGTTGAACAGCAGATGCACCTTGCCGAACGCGTCGAGCGCCGCCTGCGCGAGCGCTTCGACCTGGGCCGCGCTGGCGACGTCGGTCGGCACGCCGATCACTTCGGCGCCGCCGGCGCGCAAGGCGTCGACGGTTTGCGCGAGCGCCTCGGGATTCACGTCGGCCAGCACGAGCTTCATGCCAAGCGCCGCGCCCTTGTCCGCGAACGCACGGCCGAAGCCGCTCGCCGCGCCGGTGATCACCGCCACCTTGCCTGTGAATTCGAACATCGTGCGCCCCCTGGTTGGCTCAGATCAGCTTGACGAGTTGCTTGCCGAAATTCTTGCCTTTGAGCAGTCCCATGAATGCCTCGGGCGCCGCGTCCAGACCTTGCGCGACGGTCTCGCGATACTGCAGCTTGTTCTGCGCGACCAGCGTGCCGAGCTGCTTCAGCGCTTCCGGCCACACTTCCATATGCTCGCTGACGATAAAGCCTTGCACCAGCAAACGCTGCGTGAGCATCAGCGAAGGATGCTTGAGCGGCAACGGCTGGCCGTCGTAGCCCGCGATAAACCCGCACAGCGCGATCCGGCCGAACGCATTCATGCGCGCCAGCGTCACATCAAGCACTTCACCGCCGACGTTCTCGAAGTAACCGTCCACGCCGTCCGGCGTCACCGCCTTGAGGTCCTGATACAGATTGCCGGCCTTGTAGTCGACGCAGGCGTCGAAGCCGAGCGTCTCGACCACATAGCGACACTTGTCTGCACCGCCCGCAATGCCGACCGCGCGCGCGCCGGCCAGCTTCGCCAGTTGCCCGACCACGCTGCCCACCGCGCCGCTCGCCGCGCTGACCACCACGGTCTCGCCCGCCTTCGGCGCGATGATGCGGTTCAGCCCGTACCACGCGGTGACGCCGGGCATGCCGACCGGTCCGAGATAGGCCGACAGCGGCACATGCGTATCGTCCACTTTCTGCACGCCCGCGCCGTTCGAGACGCCGTATTCCTGCCAGCCGAACATCGCGATGACCTTGTCGCCTACCGCGAATTTCGGGTTCTTCGACTCCACCACTTCACCGACCGTGCCGCCGACCATCACTTCGTCCAGCGGCTGCGGCGCCGCGTACGACTTGCTGTCGTTCATGCGGGCGCGCATGTACGGATCGAGCGACAGGAAGTGATTACGCACGCACAATTCGCCGTCGGCGAGCGGTGCGAGCGGCGTCTCGACGAGCCTGAAATTGTCCGGCGTGACGGCGCCTTGCGGACGCGAAGCCAGCACGAGTTGACGGTTGATCTGGGGCATGTCGTTCGTCTCCATGAGTTGCCGGTTTGATCGGCGAGTAATTTGAAACGGGTGCTAGTCGCAAGAAGCAAAAGCGACGCGGCGCGCACGGTGTTCGGACAGCACATGCAGATACACAGACACGTCGGTGCACCTGCACGCCGCGGGCAATCAACCGTCGCTCGGACCGGGTTTCGCCGACGGGTCGCTGCGCAAGCGTTGCTGCGTCACCTCGCGGCCCACCGCGAGGCGTCGCATGTATTTGAACGTGCCGAGCGCCTTGGCAACGAAGTGCCCTTCGCTGTCGCGAATCTCGCCTTCGCAATAGGCCATGGTGGTCGAGCGATGCAGCACGCGACCGGTCGCGCGCAACTCGCCGCGGCCCGGTTGCATGAAGTTCACCTTCATTTCGACGGTGACCACGCCCACACCGTCGCCGGCCAGACTGCGCGCGGCCATGGCTAGCGCGACGTCGGCGAGCGTCATCGTGACGCCGCCGTGCGCGACGTCCCAGGTGTTCATATGATCGGGCTGCAGCGGCAGTACGACTTCGCTGACGCCGTCCGCCGCGGACACGAGCTGCGCGCCGAGCCGGTCGACGAACGGACTCTCGGGCAAGGTCGCGCTATTGGCTTTGGATGAAGTTGAATCGGTCATTGCGGTTATCTGAATTCGTGCTCGACGCGCGATGAATCACGACGCGATACGGGTCGAGCGGGTTGTGCGGGTTCGGCGATCAGCAGCGGGAAATGATACCCGCTATGGCGTTTTCGCATGCGTGGCCATCCGCGTGGCGAGTCGGCCGAGCTTGCGCACCGCCTCGTCGGCCTGCTCGATATCCGTACTCGGACAACTCAGGCGAATGAAATGATCGAAGCGTCCCGCGTTCGAATACACGGTGCCGGGCATCACGCGAATGCCATCGCGCAAAGCGGCCTCGAAGAACGCCGCCGACGACACCTCGCGCGGCAGCTCGATCCAGAAAAACATCCCGCCGCCCGGCGGCGTGAAACGCGTGCCGTCCGGAAACGACGCGGCAATCGCCGCCGCCATCCGCTCGCGCTGAATCCGCAGCCGGTCGCGCAAGCGCCGCAAATGCCGCTCATACGCGCTGGTTTCCAGAAATTCGGCGAGCACGACTTGCGCCAAAGGCTCGTTATGACGCGACTGCGCGAACTTCAGCATGCCGACACGCGGATGCCAGCGGCCGCCGTTGATCCAGCCGACCCGCAAGCCGGGCGCCAGCGTCTTGTTGAACGACGTGCAGTGGATCACGGTGCCGTCGGTGTCCCAGGCCTTGAGCGAGCGCGGCGACGACGCCGCGTCGACGAGTTCGCGATACGGATCGTCCTCGATCAACGCAATGCCGGCCTGCGAGCACAGTTCGACGAGTCTGGCCTTGTGTGCGTCGGGCATCACGCTGCCGAGCGGGTTCTGCAGGTGCGGCACGACCACCACGGCCTTGATGTCGGGATGCGTGTGCAGCGCGAACGCCAGCGCTTCGACGGCAAGACCGGTGCTCGGACTGGCGGGAATTTCGAGCGCGCGTAAACCGAGGCTTTCCAGTGCCTGCAGCAGGCCGAAAAAACACGGCGACTCGACCGCGACGGTGTCGCCCGGTTGAGTCACGGCGCGCAACGCGAGGTTCATCGCTTCGATACCGCCATGGGTCATGATGACGTCGTCCGCGCCGATCTGGATGCCGGCCTCGAGCACGCGCCGCGCAATCACCGCACGCAACGCCGGATCGCCGTGATCGTGGCCGGTGGCGGTCAGCAAGGTGGGCTGCCGGCGCAACGCGCGCAGCGCGGTTTTCTGCAGCGCCGCGGTCGGATAGAGATCGGGCGACGCGGTCGAGCCGCCCAGATTGAGCGCGTCCGGATAGCGCCGGTATTTGGACACGATCGCCGAAATCGTCGAGTGAATCCCGACGAATTGCGCGGCGCCCGGCTGCAAGGCGAGATCCGCCGCGTCCGGTTCGGCGGCGGCCGGCAACGCGGCGGCGGGCGGCACCCGCACGAAATAGCCGGCACGCGGCCGGGCGTCGATCAGCGCGGCGCGTTCGAGCACGCGGTAGCTTTCGGTCGCCGTCGCGAGACTCACGCTGTGGCGCTGCATGAATGCGCGCATCGACGGCATGCGGTCGCCCGGGCGCAGCACGCCGTTGCCGATCGCGCGACGGTATTGGTCGGCCAGTTGCCGATAGAGCGGCTGGCTATCCGCCGCGCGCTCCGCCGACGGCGAGCTGTCTTGCAAGGAAGTGGACTGTGTCATGCGACGATAGTGCGGACTGTTCGCGTGCTGCAACAGATACACATCGGCGCCATTCGGACCGATACAGCACGCTGAATGGCCCTACTGCACCGGTTCAGATAGTCAGGCGTTGCGGCTGTTTTCACGTCGACGGACTCCCTAAGCTGTGTGGCATGAAAACGGTTTAAAGGAATCGCTCATGTCGCTCCGTCAACCTCGCGCCTTGTCCTCTCGCGACGCCGTGCCCTCGCGCCTGCCCGCCGGTCAACTGGCCCTGCACGACCTGCGCGCGCGCACCGCGATCGTGGCGGTGGAAGGCGCGCTGCAACTGCAGTTGCGCGATCACTCGCTGGCCTGGCTCGGCGACGCCGTGCCCGTCACTACGATCAGCTTGCAGGAAGGCGAGTGTTTCGTAACGCCGCAACGCGGCGTCGTGTCGATCAGCGCGGTGCAGGGGCACGCGGCGGCGTTCGTGTTGCAGCCCCCGCGCTTGCAAAACAACCTGTACGACCTGATGCGCCAGGCGCCGCAATCGCTGGCCGGGCTCGTCAAAACCTGGTGGCGACGCACCGCCTGACACGCGCCGTCCGGCTCATCGTTGCCCAGTACAATGCATGATCCAACCCGCTTCCTTCGAGGTGCCGGTCATGTCCTTTCTTCGCGCGTTGCTGTCCAGCCGTCCCGTTCGTCTGGCCGCCCTCGGCGCCGTCGTCACGCTGACGCTCAACGGTTGCGCCAGCCTGTTCGGCGGCGACCCGTTGCGCGTGAACGTGGCCGGCATCGAACCGATCGACAGCCAGGGCCTCGAAATGCGCTTCAACGTCAAACTGCGGGTGCAGAACCCCAATGAATCGGCGGTGAGCTTCGACGGCGTATCCCTCGCGCTCGAACTGAACGGCAAGCCGTTCGCCAGCGGCGTCAGCGATCAGGGCGGCACGGTGCCGCGCTACGGCGAAACCGTCGTCAACGTGCCGCTGACCGTGCCGGCCTTCGCCGCGGTGCGCCAGGCCTTCGCGTTCGCGGGCGTCGCGCAGTCGGGGCAAATTCCCTACCTGCTGCGCGGCAAGCTCGCGGGCGGCTTGACGAGCACGACACGTTTCGTCGATCAAGGGACCTTGAGCCTGCCGGCGCTCGGCATGGCAATGCCTTAAGGTTGGCACACCGGGCTGGCAAACAGCCTCACACCACTTCGAACAACCCCGCCGCGCCCTGGCCGCCGCCGATACACATCGTCACGACCACCAGCTTCGCGCCGCGCCGCTTGCCTTCGATCAGCGCATGGCCGGTCAGCCGCGCGCCCGACACGCCGTACGGATGGCCGACCGCGATCGCGCCGCCGTTCACGTTCAGGCGATCGTGCGGAATACCGAGCTTGTCGGCGCAATACAGCACCTGCACCGCGAACGCCTCGTTCAGTTCCCACAGGTCGATGTCCTCGACCTTCAAACCGGCCTGCTTGAGTAGCTTCGGCACCGCGAACACCGGCCCGATACCCATTTCGTCCGGCTCGCAACCGGCCACCGCGAAGCCGCGGAAAATCCCCAGCGGCTGCAGGCCTTCACGCTCCGCGACCTTCGCGTTCATCACCACGCAGGCCGACGCGCCGTCCGAAAACTGGCTCGCATTGCCCGCCGTCACGACGCCACCCGGCATCGCGGTACGGATCTTCGACACGCCTTCGAGCGTGGTGTCGGCGCGAATGCCTTCGTCGCTGCTAACGGTGACTTCTTTCGTGAACAACCGGCCGCTCGCTTTATCGGCGACGCCGGCCAGCACCGTCAACGGCACGATCTCGTCCTTGAACTTGCCGGCTTCGAGCGCGGCCGCGGCGCGTTGCTGCGAGCGCACGCCGTATTCGTCCTGACGTTCCTTCGAAATCGAATAGCGCCTGGCAACGTTTTCCGCGGTCTGCAGCATCGACCAGTAGATTTCCGGCTTGTGCTGGCTAAGCCAGCCTTCGGTCATCATGTGGCGGTTCATCTCGTTCTGCACGCACGAGATCGATTCCACGCCGCCCGCGACGAACACGTCGCCTTCACCGGCGATCACGCGTTGCGCGGCGAGCGCGATGGTCTGCAAGCCCGACGAACAGAAGCGGTTCACCGTCATGCCCGGCACGCTGACCGGCAGGCCGCCGCGCAGCGCGATCTGCCGCGCGATGTTCATGCCCGTCGCGCCTTCCGGATTGGCGCAGCCCATGATCACGTCTTCGACGCGCGCCGGATCGAGGTTCGCGCGCTCGACCGCGGCCTGCGTCACGTGGCCGCCGAGCGTCGCGCCGTGCGTCATGTTGAAACCGCCGCGCCAGGATTTGGCGAGGCCCGTGCGGGCGGTCGATACGATTACGGCGTCAGTCATGCAAATCTCCTGTTTCGACGAGAGTGAGCGTATTGGTCAGAGTGGGCGCATTAGCGCTGACTCTCGTCCCCTACAAGTTGGTCGGACCTTCCCGATGTCGATGGTGGCGTGCCGGCACTTCGCCGTACGGCAGTTTGCGGACACGCACGCGCCACCTCAGTCATTTCACTCGAAGGGCCTATGGCCCTTGAAGCCTCAGCCGTTGAACCCGCGACCCTTGGCCGCCAGTTCCGCGATACTCGGCGCGAGTTGCCACGCGTCGCCGTTCGGCCGCGCCGCATAGCGGCGAATCGCGCGCTCGACGTTGTAGAGCCCGACGGTATCCGCGTACAGCATCGGACCGCCGCGATACAGCGGAAAGCCGTAGCCGGTCAGATAGACCATGTCGATATCCGACGCCTTCGACGCGATGCCTTCCTCGAGAATCTTCGCGCCTTCATTGACGAGCGCGAACACGAGACGTTCGACGATTTCCTCGTCGCTGATCTTGCGGCGCTCGGCGTTGGCTTCCTTCGAGAACGCGCCGATCATCTCGTCGACCACCTTCGACGGATACGCCGCGCGGTCGCCCGCCTTGTAGTCGTACCAGCCGCCGCCGGTCTTCTGGCCGAAGCGCCCGGTCTCGCACAGACGATCGGCGATCTTCGAATAGTGCATATCGGGATGTTCCTGATAGCGGCGCTTGCGGATCGCCCAGCCGATGTCGTTGCCGGCCAGATCGCTCATGCGGAACGGGCCCATCGCAAAACCGAATTTCTCGATGGCCTTGTCGACCTGCGCGGGCAGCGCGCCTTCTTCGAGCATGAAGAGCGCCTGACGGATGTACTGCTCGATCATCCGGTTGCCGATAAAGCCGTCGCACACGCCCGAGACCACCGCGGTCTTTTTGATCTTCTTCGCGAGCTTCATGACGGTGGCGAGCACGTCTTTCGCCGTGTCCTTGCCGCGCACCACTTCGAGCAGCTTCATCACGTTGGCCGGGCTGAAGAAGTGCATGCCGACCACGTCCTGCGGACGCTTCGTGAACGCGGCGATCTTGTCGACGTCCAGCGTCGACGTGTTCGACGCGAGGATCGCGCCGGGCTTGGCCACTTCGTCGAGTCGCTTGAACACCTGCTCTTTCACGCCGAGTTCCTCGAACACGGCTTCGACGATCAGGTCGGCCTGCTTGAGGTCGTCATAGGACAGCGTGGGTGTGATCAACGCCATGCGCTGTTCGAGCGCCTCGGGCTTGAGCTTGCCCTTCTTCACGCTGGCTTCGTAGTTCTTGCGGATCGTAGCGAGTCCGCGATCGAGCGCGTCCTGTTTCGTTTCCAGCAGCGTGACCGGAATGCCCGCGTTGATGAAGTTCATCGCGATGCCGCCGCCCATCGTGCCGGCGCCGATCACCGCCACCTGGGCGATATCGCGCACCGGCGTATCGGCCGGTACATCGGGAATCTTGCTGGCCGCGCGTTCGCCGAAGAACGCATGACGCAGCGCGTGGCTCTCGGGCGTCTGCACCAGCGCGATGAAGCAATCGCGTTCGAATGCGAGGCCCTTGTCGAAACCGTTCTGCACGCCGGCTTCCACCGCGTCGATACATTTCAGCGGCGCGGGGAAATTCTTCGCCATCGCCGAGACGGTGTTGCGCGTGAACTGGATGAAACCGGCCGCGTTCGGATGCTCGATCTTGCGATCGCGCACGCGCGGATGCGGGCCTGCCTTCGCGCCGACCTGGCGAGCGAACGCGAGCGCCGCGTCGGCCAGATCGCCTTGCGCGATTTCGTCGAACAGACCCGAATCGGCCAGTTTCTCGGACAGGACCGGCGCGCCGGACACGATCATATTGAGCGACGCTTCGAGGCCGATGGCGCGCGGCAGACGCTGCGTGCCGCCCGCGCCCGGCAGAATGCCGAGCTTCACTTCCGGCAGCGCGATCTGCGCGCCGGGCGCCGCAATGCGGTAATGCGCGCCGAGCGCCAATTCCAGACCGCCGCCCATCGCCACGCTGTGAATTGCCGCGATCACCGGTTTCGCGCTGCTTTCCACCACCTTGATGACGGTGGCGAGCGTCGGCTCCTGGGTCGCTTTCGGCGTGTTGAATTCGGTGATGTCGGCGCCGCCCGAAAAGGCTTTGCCCGCGCCGGTCAGCACGATGGCCTTGATGGCCGGATCGTTCTGCGCGCGCTCGATTCCGTCGACGATGCCGGCTCGCGTCGACAGGCCGAGGCCATTCACGGGAGGATTGTTCAGCGTGATGACGGCCACGCCGTCATGAGTTGTGTAGTCCACTGCCATCTCTGCCTGCCTCCATGCGATTCATGCCATGTTGCGGTTGAGGCGGCGCATGACGCGCCGCCCGTCCGGTTCACCGAGTCGGATCATTGTCCGCTTGTTGCCGGCGAGTGGGCGACACGCTCAACGACTCATACGCCGACTCGTAACCAACTCGCTGCTCGATTAACCGGGGTCAGCAGGCAGAATACACAAAAAAGCACGCTCGTTCAATTTACCGTTAGGCGGGGTTTCCCCTAACCAGCGGACAATCCTTCTCGTCCTCCAATGCAGACGGCAGCACGTGATTGCGGAACAGATCGCGCAGCTTCAGCTTCTGCAGTTTGCCGGTGGCCGTGTGCGGCAGTTCGTCGACGAAGGCGACGTCGTCGGGAATCCACCATTTGGCGACCTTGCCGTCGTAGAACGCGAGCAGTTCCTTGCGCGTCACGTCGAAACCCGCGCGCTTGACGACCACCAGCAGCGGCCGCTCGGTCCACTTCGGATGCGCGCAGGCGATGCAGGCCGCTTCCGCCACCGCCGGATGCGCGATCGCGACGTTCTCGACGTCGATCGAACTGATCCATTCGCCACCCGACTTGATCACGTCTTTCGAGCGATCCGTGATGTTCAGAAAACTGTCCGGGTCGATCGTCGCGACGTCGCCGGTTGGAAACCAGCCGTCCACCAGCGGCGAATCGTCCTTGCGGAAATACCGATCGATCACCCACGGTCCGCGCACATGCAGATCGCCGAACGCAACGCCGTCCCAAGGCAACTCCCGACCGTCTTCGCCGACGATCTTCATATCGACGCCGTACAGCACATGGCCCTGCTTTTCCAGCAATTTGCGCTGCTCGGCGAGCGGACGTTGCGATTGCTCCCACGTCAGTTTCGACAGCGTGCCGAGCGGCGACATTTCGGTCATGCCCCATGCGTGAATCACCTGCACGCCGTAGTCGTCCTCGAACGCGCGCAGCATGGCCGGCGGACACGCCGAGCCGCCGATCACCGTGCGATTCAACGACGAAAACCGCACGCCCGCTTCGCGCAGATAGTTCAGCAAACCGAGCCACACGGTCGGCACGCCGGCGGAATACGTGACGCGTTCGCTCTCCATCAATTCGTACAGCGACTTGCCGTCGAGGTCCTTGCCGGGGAACACCAGCTTCGCGCCGGTCAACGGCGCGCTGTGCGGAATGCCCCATGCGTTCACATGGAACATCGGCACGACCGGCAGCACGGCGTCGCGCGCGGACAGGCTCATGGCATCGGGCAACGCCGCGCCGAACGCGTGCAGCACCGTCGAGCGATGCGAGTACAGCGCGCCCTTCGGATTGCCGGTGGTGCCGGACGTATAGCAAAGGTAGGAGGCCTGGCGCTCGTCGAGCTCCGGCCACGCGAAGTTGCCGTCCTGCGCGTCGACCAGCGTTTCGTAACTGAGCACCGGCGTTTGCATGGCCGGCAGATGCGCTTCGTCGGCGAGCGCGATCCAGCCGCGCACTTTCGGGCACTGCGGCGCGAGCGCGTCGACCAGCGGCGCGAACGTGGTATCGAACATCACGTAGGCGTCGTCGGCGTGATTGACGATGTAGGCGATCTGGTCGGGAAACAGACGCGGATTGATCGTGTGGCATACGGCGCCGAAGCCGGTCGTGCCGTAATACGCTTCGAGATGCCGGTAGCCGTTCCATGCCAGCGTCGCCACCCGTTCGCCCGGCTCGACGCCCAGCGCGATCAGCGCCTGTGCGAGCTGCTTCGCGCGTTTTTCGCAATCGCGGTAGGTGTAGCGATGCAGATCGCCTTCGATACGCCGCGACACGATTTCGGTGCCGCCGAAATGCCGCGCGGCATGCGCGAGCAACGAGGATACGGTGAGCGGCACGTCCATCATCTGTCCAGGCAGCGGCGTCGTCATAAAGAGAGGTCTCCTCGTTCTGGTTGCTTCAATGGGACGCCAGCCTGCAGCGCCGCGGGAGCGGACTTACAATATCGGTTAATCCAGAGGCGCTCAACATGTCGTTTTCCCCAAGCTTTGCAGGGTTATCCGGGCCGTTAGCGGCTCTTTCCAATGCACTCGTCAGCGCACCTGAAAACGCGTTCGCGCGGCTCGGCAGCGTCTTCCTGACCCGTCTGCCGGCGGCGCCGCTCAATGCGCCCTACATGGTCGGCTTCTCCGCGGAGACCGCCGCGCTGCTCGGTTTAGAGCCGGGCCTCCAGGGCGACCCCGGTTTCGCCGAACTGTTCTCCGGCAACGCCACGCGCGAATGGCCCGCCGAGGCGCTGCCGTATGCGTCGGTGTACTCGGGGCATCAGTTCGGCGTGTGGGCCGGCCAGCTCGGCGACGGTCGCGCGCTCGGTCTCGGCGAGGTCGCGCATAACGGCCAACGCTTCGAGCTGCAACTCAAAGGCGCGGGGCGCACGCCCTATTCGCGCATGGGCGACGGCCGCGCAGTGCTGCGCTCGTCGATTCGCGAGTTTCTGTGTTCGGAAGCCATGCATCACCTGGGCATTCCGACCACTCGCGCGCTGTGCGTGGTCGGCTCCGATCAGCCGGTGCGGCGCGAAGAGATCGAAACCGCCGCGGTGGTCACGCGGGTCGCGCCGAGTTTCGTGCGCTTCGGCCACTTCGAGCATTTCTATTCGAACGATCGCACCGACGCGCTGCGCGCGCTCGCCGATCACGTGATCGAGCGTTTCTATCCGCATTGCCGCGACGCCGACGACCCCTATCTCGCGCTGCTCGGCGAAGCCGTGAAATCCACCGCCGACCTGATGGTCGAATGGCAGGCGGTCGGCTTCTGCCACGGCGTGATGAATACAGACAACATGTCGATTCTTGGCCTGACGATCGACTACGGTCCGTTCGGTTTCATGGACGGTTTCGACGCCGGCTACATCTGCAATCACTCCGATTCGCAAGGTCGTTACGCCTACAAGATGCAGCCGCAGATCGCCTACTGGAATCTCTTCTGTCTGGCGCAAGGGCTGTTGCCGCTGCTCGGCGAACAGCACGACGAAAGCGTGCGCGGCGACAAGGCGATCGAAGACGCGCAGCGCGTGCTCGGCGGTTTCAAGGAGCGTTTCGCGCCGGCATTGGAACGGCGCATGCGCGCGAAGCTCGGCCTGGAGATCGAACGCGACGGCGACGACACATTAGTGAACCGTCTGTTCGAGGTGATGCACGCCAACCGCGCCGATTTCACGCTGACGTTCCGCCATCTCGCGCGCGTGTCGCGACACGACGCGAGCGGCGACACGGCGGTGCGCGACCTGTTCCTCGACCGCGCCGCGTTCGACGCGTGGGCGAACGACTACCGCGCGCGCCTGTCCCATGAAACACGCGACGACGCCGCGCGCGCCATTGCAATGAACCGGGTCAACCCCAAATTCATTCTTCGCAATCATCTGGCGGAAACGGCGATCCGCCACGCGAAAGAGAAGGATTTTTCGGAAGTGGAGCGTCTGGCGGCGGTACTGCGCCGCCCGTTCGACGAACAGCCCGAGCATGAAGCGTATGCGGGGTTGCCGCCCGACTGGGCGAGTTCGCTGGAAGTGAGCTGCTCGTCGTGACGTGCCGAAGCCGTAGTGCAGTCCCCAAAACAAGCCCGAGACAGGAACCCCGACCATGAACAAGCCCGACGACCTCAACCCCAACACCCCCGACGTCCCCGCCGTGCAGAAAGACGACGCCGAGTGGCGCAAGCAGCTCTCCGACGTCGAATACCAGGTGACGCGCCACGCGGCCACCGAGCGCCCGTTCACCGGCCGCTATCACGACCACTGGGATCGCGGCATTTACGACTGCGTGTGCTGCGGCACGCCGCTTTTCGAATCCGACACCAAGTTCGACGCCGGCTGCGGCTGGCCGAGCTACTTCAAGCCGATCAACGGCGAAGTGATCGCCGAGAAAACCGACCGCGCGCACGGCATGCTGCGCATCGAAGTGCAATGCAAGAACTGCGGCGCGCATCTGGGTCACGTGTTCGAAGACGGCCCGGCGCCGACGGGTCTGCGTTACTGCATCAATTCGGCTGCGTTACAATTCGAGCCCAAGTAACGCAGCGCGGAGTCCGGCGCATTGCCGGTGGGGCCTGCGTTGCAGGCGCCCGCCGGCCGTTTCGCGCCGCGTCCCTCATTCCTCGACTCCTTCTGCGAATTCCCGACCAGATAATGAAATTCCTGTTCGATCTGTTCCCGATCATCCTGTTCTTCGTCGCCTTCAAGATCTGGGGCATTTTCACGGCGACGGCAGTGGCGATCGTCGCCACGCTGGTGCAGATCGCGTGGGTGGCGTTCCGTCACCGCAAGGTCGATCCGATGCTGTGGGTGAGCCTCGGCGTCGTCACCGTATTTGGCGGCGCGACGCTCGTGCTGCATAACGACACTTTCATCAAGTGGAAGCCGACCGTGCTGTACTGGGCGTTTTCCGTTGCGCTGATCGTCTCGCAACTGGCCTTCAACAAGAACCTGATCGAAGCGATGATGGGCAAGCAGATCACGCTGCCGCACGCGATCTGGGGCAAGCTGAGCGTAGTCTGGGCGATCTTTTTCGTACTGCTCGGGCTCGTCAATCTGTTCGTCGCGTACAACTACACCACCGACCAGTGGGTCAATTTCAAGCTGTTCGGCGCGACCGGTTGCCTCGTGGTGTTTATCGTTGGACAGAGCTTGTGGCTGTCGAAGTACATGAAGGAAGAATGACATGACCACCGACACCCATGTTTTCATGCACGCCACCACCGCCGAGCGTGCCGCGCTGATCGAAGCGCGCCTCAGCGCCGCGCTCGCGCCGGTCGCGTCGATCCAGATCAGCGACGACAGCGCGCAGCACGCGGGCCATGCCGGCGCCTCGGCCGGCGGTCATTTCAGTGTCACGATCGTGGCCGCCGCATTCGCCGGCAAGGCCCGCGTGGCGCGGCATCGCATGGTGTATGATGCGCTGGCCGATGCCATGCAGCGCGGCATTCATGCCCTTGCAATCACGGCGTATACGCCCGAAGAATTCGCTTTGTTGCCCCGCTAGGAACCTTCCGATGACCTTGAAGAAAACCCACCTTTGGGTATTGCTGGCTGCGTTCGCGGCCGCACCTGCATTTGCACAGAACATCGCTGTCGTGAACGGCACGCCGATTCCGAAGGCACGCGCCGACGCGCTGATCGAACAACTGGTGCATCAAGGCCAGCAAAACACGCCGCAACTGCAAACGGCTGTGCGCGAAGAGCTGGTGAATCGCGAAATCCTGATGCAGGAAGCCCTGCGTCGCGGCCTGCCGAATCGTCCGGACATCAAGGCACAAATCGCCGTCGCGCAACAAACCGTGGTGCTGCGCGCGCTGATCGAAGACTTCGTGAAGAACAACACGCCGAGCGACGCCGAAGTCACCGCGCGTTACAACGCGCTGATCAAAGATGCGGGCGGCAAGGAATATCACCTGCACCACATCCTGGTGGACAACGAACAGCAGGCAAAGGACCTGATCGCGAAGATCAAGGCCGGCGCAAGCTTCGAAGATCTCGCCAAGCAATACTCGAAGGACCCGGGATCGGGCAAGAACGGCGGTGACCTGGACTGGTCCGACCCGAAGGCTTATGTGCCTGAATTCGCGGACGCGGCTACGCATCTGCAGAAAGGCCAGATGACCGACACGCCGGTGCATACGCAATTCGGCTGGCACATCATTCGCCTCGACGATACGCGCGCTATCACGCCGCCGCCGCTGGAACAGGTGCGTCCGCAGATCGTGCAGCAGATCCAGCAGGAAAAGCTGCAAGCGTTCGAAGAAGGCCTGCGTAAGAACGCGAAGATTCAGTAAGCGGGTTACTTGCCCACTGGCTGAAACGAACAAGCCGCCCTCGGGCGGCTTGTTTGCTTTGATGACCTGGTTGTTTTACGTTTTGCTCGGTGTGTGAGACAAAAAAACCGCCCTCGGGCGGTTTTTTGTTTCTGCTCAACCTCAGCCTCAGCCCAACCAGCGGCGTGCGTTCTGGAACACGCGCAGCCACGGGCTTGCGTCCGTGCTGCCCTCACCCCAGCCTTCCGGATGCCAGCTCATCTGCACCGCGCGATGCACGCGCTCGGTGTGCGGCATCAGCACCGTGAAGCGGCCGTCCGGCGTGGTGACCGACGTGATGCCCTCCGGCGAGCCGTTCGGGTTGAACGGATACTGCTCGGTCGCCTGACCACGGTGATCGACAAAGCGCATGGCCACGGCCACCTTCGACGCGTCGCCCTGCTGCGAGAAGTCCGCATAGCCTTCGCCGTGAGCGATCGCCACCGGAATGCGCGAGCCTTCCATACCGTTGAAGAAGATCGACGGCGAAGCCTGCACTTCGACCAGCGAGAAGCGCGCTTCGAATTTCTCCGACTTGTTGCGCGTGAACTTCGGCCAGGCTTGCGCGCCCGGGATCATCGATGCGAGGCTGCTCATCATCTGGCAACCGTTGCAGATGCCCAGCGCGAACGTGTCTTCGCGACCGAAGAACGCGGCGAACATGTCGGCCAGTTGCGCGTTGAAGCGAATCGCCTTCGCCCAGCCTTCACCCGCGCCTAGCGTGTCGCCGTACGAGAAGCCGCCGCACGCCACCGCCCCGGCGAAATCCGCCAGATTGGCGCGGCCTGCCAGCAGATCGCTCATGTGCACGTCGTGCGCGTCGAAGCCGGCGCGGTCGAATGCGTACGCGGTTTCGAGGTGCGAGTTCACGCCCTGCTCACGCAGGATCGCGACACGCGGACGCGCGCTCTTGCCGATGAACGGCGCGGCCACGTCTTCTTTCGGATCGAAGCTCAAGACCGGCGTAATGCCCGGATCGGCCGCGTCCGACAGCATGTCGTATTCGGCGTCGGCGCAAGCCGGGTTATCGCGCAGACGCGAGATACGCCAGCTCACTTCGCTCCACGTGCGATGTAGCTCGGTGCGCGGCGCTTCGTAGATCTTCTTCGCGTCGCGATAGATTTCGATCGTGTCGCGCTCGTTGAGCTTGCCGATCACATGCGAGCACGCCGACAGGCCGTGTTCGCGCAATGCGGCTAGCACCGCGTCGCGGTCCGTTGCACGCACCTGGATCACGGCGCCGAGTTCTTCGTTGAACAGCGCGCGGATCGTGCGGTCTTCACGGCGGCCGCTGGTCTGCTTGGCCCAGTCTTTCGCGTCGCCGTAATCGGATTCGTGGTTCGGATCGAGCACCAGCATGTCGACGTTCAGCGACACGCCCACGTGACCCGCGAACGCCATTTCGCACACCGTCGCCCACAGGCCGCCGTCCGAGCGGTCGTGGTACGCGAGCAGTTTGCCTTCGCTATTCAGCGCCTGGATCGCGGCGAAGAAACGCTTCAGATCTTCCGGATCGTCGACGTCCGGCACCGTGTCGCCGACCTGCTGCGTGACCTGCGCGAGAATACTGCCGCCCAGACGATGCTTGCCGCGGCCGAGGTCGATCGCGATCAGCACCGAGTCGCCCACGCCATCTGTACCGTTGGCGCGGCGCAGTTGCGGCGTGAGGTGCTTCCGTACGTCTTCCACCGGCGCGAACGCCGTGATGATCAGCGAGACCGGCGCGACCACTTCTTTCGCAACGCCGTGGTCTTCCCACTTGGTGCGCATGGACAGCGAATCTTTACCGACCGGAATGCTGATACCGAGCGCCGGGCACAGTTCCATGCCGATCGCCTTGACCGTGTCGTACAGCGCGGCGTCTTCACCGGCTGCGCCACATGCGGCCATCCAGTTCGCCGACAGCTTGAGCTTGTCGAGCGACGCGATCGGCGCCGCCGCAATGTTCGTGACCGCCTCGCCGACCGCCATGCGGCCCGACGCCGGCGCGTTGATCACGGCGAGCGGCGTGCGCTCGGCCATGGTCATCGCTTCGCCGCGGAAACCCGCGTAGTCCATCGTGGTGATCGCGACATCGGCCACCGGCACTTGCCACGGACCGACCATCTGGTCACGCGCGGTCGTGCCGCCCACCGAACGATCGCCGATGGTAATCAGGAACGACTTGCTCGCGACCGTGGGGTGACGCAGCACGCTGACCGCGACGTCCGGCAACGCAATCCCGGTGACGTCCACCGGTTCGAGCTTCTGCTCGACCCGCTTGACGTCGCGATGCATGCGCGGCGCTTTGCCGAGCAGCACTTCCATCGGCATATCGACCGGTTGATGCGCGCTGTCCGCGTTCTGCTCGGAGTCGATCACCTTCAGTTGACGCTCGGCGGTCGCCGTGCCGATCACCGCGAACGGGCAGCGCTCGCGCAGGCACATGGCTTCGAACGCCGGCAGATCGGCCGGCGCGATGGCCAGCACGTAACGTTCTTGCGCTTCGTTCGACCAGATTTCGCGCGGCGACAAACCGCTCTCTTCGAGCTGGATCTTGCGCAGATCGAACAACGCACCCTTGCTGGCGCCGTCGACCACTTCCGGGAACGCGTTCGACAAACCGCCCGCGCCGACGTCGTGAATGCTCAGAATCGGGTTCTTGTCGCCGAGCTGCCAGCACGCGTTGATGACTTCCTGCGCCCGGCGTTCGATTTCGGGGTTGCCGCGCTGCACCGAGTCGAAGTCGAGCTCGGCGGTATTGGTGCCGGTCGCCATGGAACTCGCCGCGCCGCCGCCCATGCCGATCCGCATGCCCGGGCCGCCGATCTGGATCAGCAGCGAGCCTTCCGGCAGATCGTGCTTATGCGTGTGCTGGTCCGAAATATTGCCGATGCCGCCGGCGATCATGATCGGCTTGTGATAGCCGCGCACCAGACCCGCGACGTTCTGCTCGTAAGCGCGGAAATAGCCGCCCAGATTCGGCCGGCCGAATTCGTTGTTGAACGCGGCGCCGCCGAGCGGGCCGTCGATCATGATTTGCAGCGGCGATGCGATGCGGTCCGGACGGCCGTACGCTTCGTGCTGCTCCGCGGGATTGCGGTGTGCGAGCGGCTGCGCGACGTCGCGCGCGTTTTCCCATGCCTCGACGCCGTCCGGCAACGCCAGATTCGACACCGTGAAGCCGGCCAGACCCGCCTTCGGACGTGCGCCGCGACCGGTCGCGCCTTCGTCGCGGATTTCACCGCCCGAGCCGGTGGACGCGCCCGGGAACGGCGAGATCGCGGTCGGGTGGTTATGCGTTTCCACCTTCATCAGCGTGTGCGTGAGTTCGACGCCACGGCGATAGTGTTCCGGCAGTTCGCTCGTGCCGAGGTCGGCCGGCGTGCGCGGGAACCAGCGCTCGGCCATGCCGCCCGCCATGATCGCCGAGTTGTCCGAATACGCGACGATCGTGCCTTGCGGATTCAGCTTCTCGGTATTGCGGATCATGTTGAACAGCGAGATGTCCTGCTTCTCGCCGTCGATACTCCAGTCCGCGTTGAAAATCTTGTGACGGCAGTGTTCGCTGTTGGCCTGCGCGAACATCATCAGTTCGACGTCGGTCGGGTTGCGGCCGAGTGTCGTGAACGCGTCGATCAGGTAGTCGATTTCGTCGTCCGCCAGTGCGAGGCCCAGTTCCGTGTTCGCCGCTTCCAGCGCGCCGCGGCCGTGGCCGAGCACGTCGACGGTTTGCAGCGGCTTGGCCGGCAGTTCGTCGAACAGATGCAGCGCGTGTTCGCGCGAGCTCGACACGCTTTCGGTCATGCGGTCGTGCAGCGCGGCGACGACAGCCGCGCGGGCTTCGTCGGAGAGTGCCTTCTTGCCGCCCAGCAGGCCGCTTTTCAGCGTGACCGTGTACTCGACGCCGCGCTCGATCCGGCGCACCTGCGTGAGACCGCACAGATGCGCGATGTCGGTGGCCTTGCTGGCCCACGGCGACACCGTGCCGAAGCGCGGCACCACGAGGAAGGTTTCGGCCGTGCCGCGCTCTTTGCTTTCTTCGAGCGGATCGCCGTAGTGCATCAGCGCTTCGATCTTCGCCGTGTCTTCAGCGGACAGCTCGCTCTGGGCGTTGACGAAGTGCAGATACTGCCCGCGCACGCCGGTGATGTTCGGGTCGATGCGCGTAAGCGTGTCGAGCAGGCGGGTTTGACGGAAATCGGAAAGGGCCGAAGCGCCGGGGAAACACGAGAAGTGGGCCATGGACTTGACTTTGCGTCGCTCAGTGATGCCGAGAAGTCGCGCGTGCAGGCGACGTGAGGCGGAAAAGAAGTCCGAGATTATACCCCGGGAAAGGGCTTCCGGCCGCCTTGCCGGTGCGCTTTCGGCCCGCTCGCGCCGCGCCGCGCGACGCTTTCCGGCGTGCCGCCCGCGTGGCCGCGCGAGCACTTTGGCTGCTATCATTCGCCCTTTCACCAGATCGGCGCGAGCGGCCTGAGGCAATGAGTCAGGCCGGGCAATGCGCGCCGCATGTCACGCTCAACGGGAGCGCGCCGCTTCGGCGTCCCGTCGGCCATTCGAATCAGAACATGGATGTCATCGTCATCGGCGGCGGGATTGCGGGCGTCGCCACCGCTTATCAATTGCGCGCGACCGGTCACCGGGTCTGCGTCGTCGAGCGTCACGCCACGGTGGCGCAAGGCGCGACCTATGGCCATGGCGGCACCGTGCTGCCCACGCCGCTCGACGTCTGGTTCGGCCCGACCTTCATGGCGAGCCGGCAGAACGCCAGAAACGGCGTCATCAGCAAGACCGGCTTCACCGGGCCGGCGCGCCAGTTCGTCAAACAACTCGCCACGCTGCAGGACCCCGAGGCCTTCAGCCGCCAATATGGCCGGCTGCGTCCGCTGATCGAACTGTCGCGCGACGCCATGGCCGACGTCGAAGCGCGCTTCGGCCTCGAATTCGAACAGACCAGCGGTTTGCTGTACCTGGTGCGCTCCGCGCAGGAGTGGGAGCAGACCCAGCCGGCGCTCGACCTGCTGCGCCAGAACGAAGTGCCGCATCACGTGCTGACGCCCGCCGAATGCAGCGCGTTCGAGCATTCGGTGCGCGCCGAGCCGGAGTTCGCCGGCGGCGTGCTGTTCGATCAGGAACGCACGGCCAACTCGCCGCTGTTCGCCAAGCTGATCAAGCAGACGCTCGATACGCAAGGCGGCGTGCAATTCATGCTCGGCTGCGAAGTCTCGGCGATCCGCCTCGAAGGTCAGCGCGCGTCGGTGGAACTGGCGCCGCGGCCGGGCGCGTCGTCGCGTTCGCGCGAGGTCGACGTGATCCATGCGGACGCGGTCGTCGTGGCCGCCGGGCACGGCAGCCTCGCGCTGCTCGAACCGCTCGGCCTGCGCCTGCCGCTGCATCCGCTGCGCCTGCATACGCTGGTCGCGCCGATCGCGCATGAAGAATGCGCGCCGCATGTGGCGATCGTCGACGCGGTCAAGCGTATTGCGATCAGCCGGATGAATCATCGGCTGCGGATTGCGGGTGGCGCGGTGCTGCAGAGCGCCGCACAGATCGACAAGCCGCTCGGCGAAGCATTGACCAAAGAAGCGCTGGCGCTGCTCGGCCAGGCCACGCACGACTGGATTCCGGGCGCGGCGCGGATCTCGGCGGCGCTGCCGTGGGAAGGCGTCAAACTGCTGTCGCCCGACGGCTTGCCGGTGATCGGCAACGCGTTGCATCCGCGTCTGTTCGTCAATGTCGGGCATGGCCCGGCGGGCTGGGGACTGGCTTGCGGCGCGGGCAAACTGATCGCCGATCTGATGTCCGGTCAGACGCCGGATGTGCCCGCGGACACGCTGGCGGCGCTGCGCGCGGACCGCTTCTAGTCGCAGCCGGCCGATGGGTTCGCGCGGCGCGCTCATCGGCACTACCATAGCGGCTTCTCCAGCTTCCTCGCCTCGGGCCTTGCGCCAGGGCGAATCGCCCGCCGCCATGACCGAAGCCGATCTCACTCCGCCTACCCTCACCCGCCCTCACAACAAGGCGCTGCCTTTACTGACGCTGACCGACCTGCGGCTCGCCGAATCCCAGGCCGCGGCCGGCTTGCCCGAGCACACGCTGATGGCGCGCGCCGGCAAGTCCGCGGCGAGCTTCCTGCAGGAACTCATCACACGCGACACGTCGATCGAACGCGCGAAGCAGAAGGTGTGGCTGATCGCCGGCCCCGGCAATAACGGCGGCGACGCGCTGGTTCTCGCGACGGAGCTGCACAAGGACGGCATTGCCGTGGAACTGTGCATGCCGGTCGACGTGAAACCGGACGACGCCCGCTGGGCTCTCGAACTGGCGCGCGCCGCCGGCGTTGCGATCAGCACGGCGCCGCCCGCGTCGCTGGACGGCTACACGTGGCTCGTGGACGGCATGTTCGGCATCGGCCTGACACGCGCCCTCGACGGCGTCTTCGCGACGGTCGCGCGGCAGCTTTCGCAGCGCGCCAAGGCGCGGCCGCGCAAAGGCGGCGTGCTGGCGCTCGACGTCCCCAGCGGCCTCGACAGCGACACCGGCACGGTGGTCGGCGAAAGCGACGGCGTGGCCGTGCATGCCACGCACACGATCAGCTTCATCGCCGCCAAACCGGGGCTGTTCACCGCGCAAGGTCGCGACCTCGCCGGCTCGGTCACCGTTGCGCCGATCGGCATCGACTCCAGCAAACGCACGGCCGTGCAACTCAATGCGCCCGACCTGTTCGCCGGCTTCCTGCCGCCACGCGATTTCGCGACCAACAAGGGCACCTTCGGCAGCCTCGCCGTGGTCGGCGGCGACACCGGCATGTGCGGCGCGCCGATCCTCGCGTCGCGCGCGGCGCTGTACACCGGCGCGGGCAAAGTGCACGTCGCGCTGCTGGGCGACGGCGCGCCGCCCTACGATCCGCCGCATCCCGAACTGATGCTGCACGCGATCGACGCGCTGCCGCTCGACAAGATGGACGCGCTCGCGATCGGCTGCGGCATGGGCGAGCGCGAGCGCGCCATCCAGGTGCTGCATGACGTGCTGCAACTCGACATGCCGAAGCTGTTCGACGCGGACGCGCTGAATCTGATCGCGAAAGATCCGTCGCTCGCGGCCGAACTCACCGCGCGCGGCGTACAAGGCGATCCGTGCCTTCTCACGCCCCATCCGCTCGAAGCCGCGCGCCTGCTCGGCACCGACGCGCCCGGCGTGCAGCGCGACCGGCTCGGCGCGGCGCGTGCGCTGGCGGCGCGCTTTGCCAGCGTGGTGGTGCTGAAAGGCACCGGCACGATCATCGCCGCGCCCGACGGCCGCCTCGCGATCAATCCGACCGGCAACGCCGCGCTCGCAACGGGCGGCACCGGCGACGTGCTCGGCGGCATCATCGGCGCGTTGCTTGCGCAGCATCTGCCGCGCTACGAAGCGGCGTTGGCGGGCGTCTATCTGCACGGCCTCGCCGCCGACACGCTGACGGCGCAAGGGCATGGTCCGGCTGGCTTGACGGCGGGCGAACTGGCGCCGATGGTGCGGAGTTTGCTGAACCGGCTGTTTTATCCGACAACGGAAGGGTGAGACGTGGGACGCGGCGCCCGCATCCCACACTCTGCACCGCGCCGCCAAAGCGCGCCTGCCTGTCACCCTTCACACAAGGCCGCTATACTGAACGACTGCGCCGCGCGTCGGATTCGAAGCGGGTGGCGGCGAAGCTTCCGCGCACGTTCGCATCGCGCAGCGAACGCCCGAAGCCTCCCCACCGCTCCATCCATCACCGGCCGCGCGGCATCGCTCTAACAGCATCGTTGCATCATCCTCGGCAGCGCTTCACGCGCTCGCCTTCCTTCGTGCCCTTGGTTAGACGGACGCTATGACGCAGAACTCGCTCCCCTCCTGGTCCTCGCTGCAAACGCATTACGAGAAGATTCGCGATGCGCACCTGCGCGACTGGTTCGCCCCCGAGAACGATCCCGCCCCCACCCGCGCCGAGCGCTTCGCGTTCGCCGGCGGCGGTCTCGCGGCCGATTTCTCGAAGAACCGCATCACCGACGACACCCTCAAGCTGCTCGTGCAACTCGCGCGTGAAGCCGGCGTCGAAAAGCGCCGCGACGCGATGTTCGCCGGCGAGGTCGTCAACCCGACCGAAGGCCGCGCCGCCTTGCACACCGCATTGCGCGCCACCGACCCGAAAGCGCCGTTCTTCGACCAGGTGCAGGCCGAGCGCGCAAAGATGGCCGCGTTCGCCGACCAGGTGCGCAGTGGCGCATGGACCGGCTACACCGGCAAGCGGATCCGCTATGTGGTGAACATCGGCATCGGCGGCTCGGACCTGGGGCCGAAAATGGTCGTGCATGCGCTGCATCATCTGGCCACGCCCGAGATCACCACGCACTTCGTGTCGAATGTAGACGGCGCCGATCTGTACAACGTCATGCAGCAGATCGATCCCGAGGAAACGCTCGCGATCATCGTCTCCAAGACGTTCACCACGCTCGAAACCATGACCAACGCGCGCTCGCTGCGCGACTGGTTCGTCGAGAAGGGTTGCCCGGAAAGCGCGCTGGCGAAGCACTTTGTCGGCGTGTCGGCGAATCCGTCGGAAGTGGTCAAGTTCGGCATCGCCAAAGAGAACGTGTTCGAGATGTGGGACTGGGTCGGCGGCCGCTATTCGCTGTGGTCGGCGGTGGGCTTGTCGATCATGATCGCGGTCGGCCCGCAGCAGTTCGGCGAACTGCTCGCCGGCGCCAACGAGATGGACCAGCATTTCCGCGACGCACCGCTCGAGAAGAACCTGCCGGTGCTGCTCGGCATGATCGGCATCTGGTATCGCAACTTCTTCGGCTCGCAAAGCTATCTGGTCGCGCCGTATTCGAATGCGCTGCATTTCCTGCCGTCGTATCTGCAACAGCTTGAGATGGAAAGCAACGGCAAGTCCGCGCGACTCGACGGCGCGATGGTCGATTACCCGACCGCCGCCGTGACGTGGGGCGAACCGGGCACGAACGGCCAGCACGCGTTCTTCCAGATGCTGCATCAGGGTCCGACGATCGTGCCGATCGACTTCATCGCCGTGATGACGCCGGAGCATCCGCTCGTCAGCCATCATCCGAAGCTGCTGGCCAACTGCTTCGCGCAAAGTGAAGCGCTGATGCTCGGTCGCACGCTGGAAGAAGCGAAGAAAGTGGCCGGCCCGGACAAGCCGGAACTCGCGCCGCATCTGGTGTTTCCGGGCAACCGGCCGACCAGCACGCTGCTGGTCGACGCGTTGACCGCGCGCTCGCTCGGCGCGTTGATCGCGTTGTACGAGCACAAGGTGCTGGTGCAGGCGTCGGTGTGGAACATCAATCCGTTCGATCAATGGGGCGTCGAACTCGGCAAGATTCTCGGCAAGGTGGTCGAGGCCGATCTGACCTCGGCGAGCGTGGATGAGAAGAAGCATGACTCGTCGACGTCGGCGTTGATCGCGCGGGCGCGCGCGGCGTTGAAGAAGTGAGTTGAGTCGCGCGGGAGATCGCGTTGATTGAGCAATAAAAAAGCGGGCCATTCGTGGCCCGCTTTGCTTTTGGTGCGACGGTTGGTGTAACCGGTTGGTGCGGCGGTTTTTGTGACGCTGGTTTGGCGCGAGGCTCGTTACCAGGTCGCTTCAAGCCAGCCGACCCGCCTCGATCGTCACAGTCGTATCGCAGCGACGCGCCAGCTCGATATCGTGCGTAACCAGAATCAGCGTGGCGCCGTTCGCGCGATTCATCTCGAACATCAGGTCGATCACGGCGTGGCCGGTGGCGGCGTCGAGACTGCCGGTCGGCTCGTCCGCGAACAGGATCGCCGGATGCGTGACGAACGCGCGTGCCAAAGCCACACGTTGCTGCTCGCCGCCCGAAAGAAGCTTCGGATAGTGACCCGTGCGCTGCCCTAACCCCACCTGCTCCAGCAAACCACGCGCACGCGTCGCGGCTTCGCGCGTGCCGACGCCGCCCTGCAACTCGAGCGGCAACGTGACGTTTTCGAGCGCCGTCAAATGCGGCATCAGTTGAAACGACTGGAACACGAAACCGACCGAGCCGCTGCGCAATGCGGCCCGCTCGTCTTCGCTCAATTCGGTGAGTTCGCGACCGAGTAGTCGAACCGAGCCCGAACTCGCGCTGTCCAATCCCGCGAGCAAGCCGAGCAGCGTAGACTTGCCCGACCCGGATGCGCCGACGATCGCCACACTGCTGCCGGCATCGATAGCAAGATCGATGTTGTCGAGAATCGTCAGTTCGCCCGTCGCATCCTTAACCTTCTTGCACAAACCCCGCACTTCAATGACTGGATCAGTTTTGTTTAGCATGGTGAAGCGTAGGTTGAAAGTGCTTGCCATTGCGCCGCGCGCCGCAGCGCCGACTTCGGCATTCGGCTTGGGCCTGGTGGCCGCCACCCTGTTTGCGCTGCCCTTTGCGGCGCGTGCCGCCAACGCGCCCGAACCGGCCAGGCCGGTGATCGTCGTGCTCGGCGACAGCATCTCCGCCGAGTACGGCCTGCCTCGCGACACGGGCTGGGTTGCCTTGATGCGCCAGCGCCTTGCCACCGAGCGAATCGATTATAGCGTCGCCAATGCAAGCATTAGCGGCGACACCACCAGCGGCGGACGCGCCCGTTTGCCGGCATTGCTGGAGCGCCTGAAGCCGAGCATCGTGATCGTCGAACTCGGCGCTAACGACGCCTTGCGCGGCGTACCGCTCTCCACCACCGACGACAACCTGCGCACGATCGTCGAACAGGCCCAACAGGGTCACGCGAAGGTCGTGCTGGTGGGCATGTATGTGCCGCCTAATTACGGCCCCGACTACACCCAAAAGTTCCATGCCATGTACGGCCAACTGTCGCAGCAATTGCATGTCGCGCTGGTGCCGTTCCTGCTCGCCGGCATCGCCGACAAACCGGACATGTTCCAGGCGGATCAGATGCATCCGACCCAGCAGGCACAGCCAGTGCTACTCAATAACGTGTGGCCTGTGGTTAAGCCGCTCCTTCGACCAAGTTCGCCGCGCTGAACAGCGCGCTAACAACTTGTTTCCAGAACTTTGGGAACACGGATCGGTAAGGTCTATCTGACACTTTCGTAATCCCGTGTAACCCGGCTCGATTTTTGAGCGTCTCTTGAGGAGATAACGTGAAATACCTACCGTTAATCGCTTTGACCGTGGCAATTTCTGCCTGCGCCGCTCAACCGCCTGCAGGCGTCCAATCTGTCGGTCAAAGCCAGCAACCGGTGAAGGCCGTTGCCACCTGCATCGCGCAGAAATGGGCAGATAGCTCGCAACAGCAGGTCGTGTCGCAAGACACGATGGCTAACGATCAGGCCATGGACGTCTACGTTCCGGGCCAGCAACCGCCTAGCGGCGCGGCCGCGGTGGTGCGTCCGTCGTATTCCGGCAAGGGTACTTGGGTAGGCTTCCGCGCGAACGGCGGTGCGGGTAGCGACGCTACCGGCGCCATCAGCGGTTGCCTGTGATCCTCACTTTGAAGCACTGCAGCAAACCGTTTGGCGATCCGTATCAATAAAGCGTCTGAGACTCTGGATTACTCGCCAAATGAAAAGCCCCGCGATTTGCGGGGCTTTTTTGTTTCTTGCATCGATCAGCGCGAACGCTAAGGCTTATTCGCCGCTCGCCTGCGCATTGCTGCTGTCCAACGCGCCGAAGAACTTCACCTTCGAACGCGTGCGCACAGCCTGCAGATACGCTTCCGCTTCGGACTGCGCGTCGACTTGCGCAATCTGTTGCTGCGCTGCAGCCAGACGCTGCGGATCGATCGGTGCGCCCGCAACCACCGCGTTCACACGATAGATCGCGTAACCGTCGTCACCGAGGTCCACACCGACGTACGCCGGCAATTTTTGCGCGTCCGCTTTGTAGATTGCACTCAGTGCTGCCGGCGGCATGCCTTGCGCGTCATTGCGCGACACCTTCAGCGGCGACGAGAATCCCGCGGTCGACCTGGACTTTTCAAAGTCGGCCAGCTTCGCGATACCGTCCTTGTGCGCAGCTTCGTCCGATTGAACCGCGATCACCTTCTGACGCACCGCGTCCTTGACCGCGTCGAGCGCAGGTACGGCGGCCGCTTTGTAATCCGTGACGTGCGCCGCGATCAGCGTGTTGCCGCCGACGTCGATAGCCTGCGTGTTGTTGCGCGCAGTCACTGCGTCGCTCGCGAACACAGCGGCCAGGAACTTCGGATTGCCGAGCGGGCTGCCAGCCGGCAGCTTCGGATCCGGCTGCGGCGTCACCGTAGCGGTTTGCATTTGCAGCTTGTACTTGTCCGCGGCCGGTTGCAGGCTCTTCGCTTTTTCGTAGACGATCGACGTGAAGCCTTCCGAATCGTCGCTGAATGCCTTGGTCGCGAGTTGCGTCTTCAGGTCCTTCGAGATCTGGTCTTTCACTTCGTCGAACGGCCGGGTCACGGCCGGCTTCACGTCCGTCACCTTGACGATGTGATAGCCGAAGTCCGTTTGCACGATGCCGCTGACTTCGTCTTTCTTCAACGCGAACACTGCGTCGTCGAACGCCTTGCCGCCGGCGATCATGCCGGGACCGAAGTAACCCAGATCGCCGCCCTTCGACGCCGAACCCGGATCCTGCGAATTCTGCTGCGCAATCTGCGCGAACTGATCCGGATGCGCCTTGACCTGCGCGAGCAGGTCTTCAGCCTTCTGCTTCGCCTTGGCCTTGTCGGCCGCGCTCGCGTCTTTCGGCGCCGCGATCAGGATGTGGCTGGCTCTCACCTGGCCGTCCGTGCGGAAGTGCGCGATGTTGTCGTCGTAGTACTTTTTCAGATCCGCGTCGCTCGGCTGCGCCGACGCCGCCAGCGTGGCCGGCGACATCACCAGATACTGGATCGTGGCGGTGGCGGGCGTGGCGAAGTCGTTCTTGTGCGCGTCGTAATACCCCTGCAGTTGCGCGTCGGTGGGCTGCACTTTCGCCGCGTAGTCGCGCGGATGGAATGCGATGCCCTGCACTTCACGCTGCTGCTCGGCGAGCTCGGTCAGATGCTGCGCGAGCGTCTTCGACGTGAACGCGCTGCTCTGGATCGAGACGGGCAATTGCTGCGTGGCGATGCTGTAGCGCACGCGCTCGTCGTATTGATCGGGCGTCATGCCTTGCATGGCGAGCAACTGCTTGTAACGCTCGACGTCGATCGAACCATCGGGATTCTTCAGCGACGAGATCACCGGGTCGTTCAGCAGCACGCGGCGCACCGCGTCGTCCGACGCAGTCAGATGCAGACGCTGCGTTTCGTCGGCCAGCACGCGTTGCTCGATCAGACCGTCGAGCATTTCGCTACGGCGTTCAGGCGTGTCGAACGACTTCATGTCGAACTGCGCGCCGAGCATCTGACGGGCACGGTCGAGCTGCTGACGCATTGCGTCGTCGTATTCGGCGCGCGTGATCTTGTGACCGTTGACGCTCGCGACATTCGCACTTTCGTCAAAGAAGCCGCGGAAGCCTTGAATACCCACAAAACCCAACCCCGGCACAATGACGAGGATGAGCATGACCATCATCAGGCGTTTGTGATTACGGAAAAAATCGAGCATGCGTGAGGGGTGCCAAAAACAGAACGCCCGATCTTACAACAGCGGGCAATAAAAAAGGCGAACCGTAGTTCGCCTTTCGAGGATACTGGCGGAGTGGACGGGACTCGAACCCGCGACCCCCGGCGTGACAGGCCGGTATTCTAACCGACTGAACTACCACTCCTTATACTGCACTGATACTGCGCTGACTGAGACACTCGACTAAACCGGAAACTGGTGGGTGCTGAGAGGCTCGAACTCCCGACCTACGCCTTGTAAGGGCGCCGCTCTACCAACTGAGCTAAGCACCCGTTTCACGATCTAATGCCACTTTAGTGAATCAGCTTGCTTATTTTCTGCCGCTCGATTTCTCAAGCAGCAAGCCCATTAGTTTAGCGCATCCTTCAGAGCTTTGCCAGGCCTAAATTTGGGCACCTTTGCCGCCTTGATTTTGATCGCGGCGCCGGTGCGCGGATTGCGGCCCGTGCGTGCGGTGCGCTTGCCGACCGCGAACGTACCAAAGCCGACCAGCGTCACCGATTCACCCTTCTTCAACGTCCCTTTGACACCGCCGATCACGGCGTCGAGCGCGCGGCCCGCCGCAGCCTTCGAAATGTCGGCTTGCTGTGCAATGTGATCGATCAATTCCGTCTTGTTCATTCCAACCCCCGAGAATGTTTATGGCAATCGTGATGGCGCTCTGCTGCGCCTGGTTTCACGCGGCCGGCGGGCTACGCCGAGCCGAGTCATTAGAATTGGCCGAAACCCTTGTGTCAAGCGGGGTTGAGCCTGATTCAGAGGGATTTGCAAAGGCCCGCTTATCACCAAATCTTGCCGCGAATCGATGTATGTGCAACCAGTCGGCGCGTAGGTCGCGCGATTGTTCAAAGGTTGGGAAACCCGGTGCTGCGGAGGCGCTGCGAAACGCGTCGCGAGGCGTGATGGTGATCAAGCGATAACCGAGCGATAACTGAGCGATAAAAGGAGCCGGCAATAAAAAAACCCGCGGCATAACCGCGGGTTTTTTGTCCGGCAAACAGCTTTCGCTGCGCGCCGCTTTAACGCTTGAAGATTAGTGCTTCACGACTTCCGTCGCACCGACGTCTTTGCCTGACTCAGTCGCGACCGGCGTAGCAGGTTTCGGCTCTTCATCCGGCAATGCCTGCGGCACACGTTCGAGCGCCAGTTCGAGCACCTTGTCGATCCAGCGGACCGGCACGATTTCGATTGCGTTCTTCACGTTGTCCGGGATCTCCGTCAAGTCCTTGACGTTTTCTTCCGGAACCAGCACCAGTTTGATACCGCCGCGATGCGCCGCCAGCAGCTTCTCTTTCAGGCCGCCGATCGGCAGAACTTCGCCACGTAACGTGATTTCGCCTGTCATCGCGACATTGGCACGCACCGGAATTCCGGTCAGTACCGACACCAGCGCGGTCGTCATCGCGATACCGGCCGAAGGACCGTCCTTCGGCGTCGCGCCTTCCGGCACGTGGATGTGAATGTCCTGCTTCTCGAACGCTTCGTCCTTAATACCGAGACGACGCGAGCGCGAACGAACCACCGAACGTGCTGCCTCGACGGATTCCTTCATCACGTCGCCGAGCGAACCCGTGCGAATCACGTTGCCTTTACCCGGCATCACCGCAGCTTCGATGGTCAGCAGATCGCCGCCCACTTCCGTCCACGCGAGACCCGTGACCTGGCCAACCTGATTTTCCTTCGCCGCCAGACCGAAGTCATACTTGCGCACGCCAAGGAACGTGTCGAGGTTGCTGCCGTCGACCTTCACCGCGCCTTCCGCCTTCTTCAGCAGAAGCATCTTCACGACCTTGCGGCAGATCTTCGAGATTTCACGCTCGAGCGAACGTACGCCCGCTTCACGCGTGTAGTAACGAATGATGTCGCGGATCGCTGTTTCCGTCACATCGACCTCACCTTCCTTGAGGCCGTTGTTCTTCTTCTGCTTCGGCAAAAGATAACGTTGCGCGATGCTGACCTTCTCGTCTTCCGTGTAACCCGACAGACGGATCACTTCCATCCGGTCGAGCAATGGCGGCGGAATGTTCAGCGAGTTCGACGTCGCCACGAACATCACGTCCGACAGATCGAAGTCGACTTCGACGTAGTGATCGGCGAACGTATGGTTCTGTTCCGGATCGAGCACTTCGAGCAAGGCCGACGACGGATCGCCGCGGAAATCCTGACCCATCTTGTCGACTTCGTCGAGCAGGAAGAGCGGATTGCGCACGCCGACCTTGGTCAGGCTTTGAAGAATCTTGCCGGGCATCGAACCGATGTACGTACGACGGTGACCGCGAATCTCGGCTTCGTCGCGCACGCCGCCGAGCGCCATACGCACGAACTTGCGGTTCGTGGCGCGAGCGATCGACTGACCCAGCGACGTCTTACCGACACCCGGCGGCCCAACGAGGCATAGGATCGGCGCTTTCACCTTGTCGACACGTTGCTGGACCGCGAGATACTCGAGAATGCGTTCCTTCACTTTCTCGAGACCGAAGTGGTCTTCGTCGAGCACGCGTTCCGCATTCGAGAGGTCGTTGTTGACCTTGCTCTTCTTGCGCCACGGCAGGCCGATCAGCGTGTCGATGTAGTTACGCACGACCGTTGCTTCAGCCGACATCGGCGACATCAGCTTGAGCTTCTTCAGCTCGGCGTCGGCCTTCTTCTTGGCTTCCTTCGGCATGCGGGCAGCCGTGATGCGCTTCTCGAGTTCCTCGAGATCCGCACCTTCTTCACCTTCACCGAGTTCCTTCTGGATCGCCTTGACCTGCTCATTCAGGTAGTACTCGCGCTGGCTCTTCTCCATCTGGCGTTTGACACGCCCACGGATGCGCTTTTCGACCTGCAGGATGTCGATCTCGGCTTCGAGTTGCGCGAGCAGATGCTCGAGACGCTCGATCACCGGGAACATTTCGAGGATGTGCTGCTTCTGGTCGAGCTTCAACGGCAAATGCGCCGCGATCGTGTCGGCCAGACGGCCAGCCTCGTCGATACCCGACAGCGACGTCAGGATCTCCGGCGGGATCTTCTTGTTCAGCTTCACATACTGGTCGAACTGCGACACGATCGCGCGGCGCAGCGCTTCAGTTTCAGCGCTGTCGGCGTGGTCGGGTTCGAGCGGCATGACTTCGCACGAGAACTGCGTTTCCTGTTCTTCGATGGAAAGCGTCTTCGCGCGCTGCAAGCCTTCGACGAGCACCTTCACGGTACCGTCGGGCAGCTTCAGCATTTGCAGGATGTTGGCAATACACCCTACTTCGTACATGTCCTTTTCGGTCGGCTCATCTTTCGCAGCCGTTTTCTGGGCGACGAGCATGATGTGCTTGCCGCCTTCCATCGCTGCTTCGAGAGCCTTGATCGACTTCGGGCGGCCTACGAAGAGCGGAATCACCATGTGCGGGAAAACGACTACGTCACGCAGCGGGAGCAGCGGGAGCGTAATGCGTTCCGGCGGGAGGAGTTGGGTTCCTGACATTTCATTTCCCCATGAGTGGAATCAGTTCGTTCGATAGGTGAGGCCAGCAGAAAATATTGCAAGCCTCCGCGTGTGGGAAAAGTTCAGTGACTCCGAAGGTTCAGTGACTCCATAGTGAAAACAAGTATCCTTAACCACACGATAAACGAAAAAAGCCGTTCACGTCGCCATGAACGGCTTTTTTTGCAGAACCCGAAAGCCGATCAGTTCGAACCCGCCACTTTTGGCGCGTCTTCATAGATCAGCAGCGGTTTGCCGTCGCCATCAATCACGTTGTCGTCGATGATGACCTTGCTAACGCCTTTCATTGCCGGCAGATCGTACATCACGTCAAGCAACGCCTGTTCCAGGATGGAGCGCAGACCCCGTGCCCCCGTCTTGCGACGAATCGCCTTACGCGCCACAGCCTGCAACGCGCCCGGGCGAATTTCGAGCTCGACGCGTTCCATATTGAACAGCTTGTGGTACTGCTTCACCAGCGCGTTCTTCGGTTCGACGAGGATCTTCATCAACGCGACTTCGTCGAGCTTGCCGAGCGTGGCCACCACCGGCAGACGACCGATCAATTCCGGAATCAGACCGAACTTGATCAGATCTTCCGGCTCCACTTCGCGCAGCACTTCGCCGGCGTCGCGGTCCTGCTTGCTCTTCACACTGGCGCCGAAGCCGATGCCAGTTTTCTCGGTACGATCGACGATGACTTTTTCGAGTCCGTCGAACGCGCCGCCGCAAATGAACAGGATGTTGGTCGTGTCGACCTGGATGAAGTCCTGATTCGGATGCTTGCGACCGCCCTGCGGCGGCACCGACGCCATCGTGCCCTCGACCAGCTTCAGCAGTGCCTGCTGCACGCCTTCACCCGACACGTCGCGGGTGATCGACGGGTTGTCGGACTTGCGGCTGATCTTGTCGATTTCGTCGATGTAGACAATGCCGCGCTGGGCTTTGTCGACTTCGTAATTGCAGTTCTGCAGCAGCTTCTGGATGATGTTCTCGACGTCTTCACCGACATAGCCGGCTTCCGTCAGCGTGGTTGCATCGGCAATCACGAACGGCACGTTCAGAAGACGCGCCAGCGTCTGCGCGAGCAAGGTCTTGCCGGAGCCCGTCGGGCCGATCAGCAGGATGTTGCTCTTGGACAGCTCGATCTCGTCTTTCTTGTCGAGGTGCTTGAGGCGCTTGTAGTGGTTGTACACCGCCACCGCGAGAATCTTCTTCGCGCGTTCCTGACCGATCACGTACTGGTCGAGGATTTCACGGATTTCCTGCGGGCTCGGCAGATCGGACTTGGACAAGCCCGCCTCGATGCCCGCGCCTGCAGCTTCGTCACGGATGATTTCGTTGCACAGGTCGATACATTCATCGCAGATGAACACCGACGGGCCGGCAATCAGTTTTTTGACTTCATGCTGGCTCTTGCCGCAAAACGAGCAATACAACAGCTTTTCGCTGTTAGAACTTTTCTTGTCCGCCATAGATGTGTGAGCCTCCGGACACTCTATTACATGATACGCCGTTTGCCCCGGCCTCACAGTTGGGGCGCGGCAGGGGCTGAGCCAAGGTGACGGCGTTTGCCGCAGGCGCTCGGACGAGTTTTGATTATTTCACAAACCGATCGGACGACGGCCTTGCCTCATTTCAGGGCAAGGCCCCACCAGATCAAGGGCGCTTGTGCGCGACCTGGTCGACCAGGCCGTAGGCTTGCGCGTCATCGCCGGACATGAAATTGTCGCGGTCGGTGTCGCGTGCAATACGCTCGACCGGTTGGCCGGTATGGTGCGCCAGCAGGTGATTCAGACGCTCCTTCAAATACAGGATTTCGCGCGCCTGAATTTCGATGTCCGATGCCTGACCACGTGCGCCGCCCAGCGGCTGGTGAATCATCACGCGCGAGTTCGGCAGCGCGAAACGCTTGCCCTTCGCGCCGGCCGCCAGCAGGAATGCGCCCATGCTGGCCGCGAGTCCCATGCACAACGTGGAAACGTCGGGCTTGATGAACTGCATCGTGTCGTAGATCGCCATACCAGCCGACACCGAGCCACCCGGGCTATTGATGTAGAAGCTGATGTCCTTGTCCGGATTTTCGCTTTCAAGGAACAGCATCTGCGCGACAACCAGATTGGCCGTCTGATCGTTCACCTCGCCGACCAGGAACACGATGCGTTCCTTCAGCAGACGCGAATAGATGTCATACGAGCGCTCGCCCCGGCCGCTCGTTTCCACGACGATCGGCACCAGTCCGAGCGCCTGCGCTTCGAGATCCCGGGACGACTGGGAGGTCAACGTGTCCAGCATTTGGGCGCGAAAGGTCATGCAATGGATCCTTGTCTGGAAATATTCTAAATATTAGATGCTAGACAGGTGTGGTCGACAAGCCCGTATTCAAGTGCGCGATCAGTGCGAGCGCCGGATGCAACGTGGCGCAAAACGCCATGCAAAATGCAACGCACGTTCACTACCTACTCGCCGCACAAAAAAACGGCGTGCGGGCCGTCACTCCGACAGCCGGCACGCCGTTGCAGCGACGCTTACGCTTGCGCCGTTGCGCTTGCCAGTTCTTCGAAGCTTACTTCCTTGTCCGTCACCTTGGCCTTGCTGAGGACGAAATCGACGACGTTGGCTTCAACGACGTACGCTTCCATTTCTGCAAGACGTTGCTGGTTGGAATAATACCAGCGGACGACTTCCTTCGGGTCTTCGTAGCTTTTCGCGAATTCGTCGACTTCGGCACGAATCTGCTCCGGCTTCGCTTGCAGTTCGTTGGCCTTGACCAGCTCGGCCAGCACGAGGCCCAGCTTGACGCGGCGCTCGGCCTGGTCCTTGAACATGGCAGCCGGGATCGGTGCGTCTTTGGCGTTCGGCACGCCGCGTTGCTCCAGATCCTGACGCGCCATCACGACGAGGCGTTCCTGATCCTGCTCGATCAGCGCGTTCGGCACGTCCAGTTCCGAAATCTTCAGCAGCGCGTCCATCACCTGGTTCTTGACGATGGCTTGCGTGCGGCGCTTCGCTTCGCGTTCGAGATTGTCTTTGATCTCAGCGCGCATCTTGGTCAGATCGCCGTCTTCGATACCGAGCGACTTCGCGAATTCAGCGTCGATTTCCGGCAGATGCGGCCACTCGATCTTCTTCATCGTGATCGTGAATTGCGCGGTCTTACCGGCGACTTCCTTGCCGTGGTAGTCCTCAGGGAACGCCAGGTCGAATTCCTTCGACTCGCCGACCTTCAGGCCCGTCGCAGCCGTTTCGAATTCCGGCAGCATGCGGCCTTCGCCCAGCACGAAAGCGAAGTCGTCAGCGCTACCGCCCTGGAACACTTCACCGTCGATCTTGCCGACGAAGTCGACCGACACGCGATCGCCTTCTTTCGCTGCCGTGTCCGCACCGCCGTCACCATGGTCGCCGGCTTCGCCGCGAGCGTGGAAGTGCACGCGCTGCTTGCGCAGGATTTCCAGCGTGCGATCGATTTCCGCTTCGCTGATGGAGGTCGTGGTGCGCTCGATTTCAGCCGTGGCGACGTCGCCCAGCTTCACTTCCGGATACACCTCGAAGGTCGCGTCGAAAGCGTAGTCGCCTTCAACCGCGTCGGACTTCGGCGCGAAGCTCGGCTGACCGGCGACGCGCAGGTTTTCGGCGCGGCTGATGTCGAAGAATTCCTTGCCGACCTTGTCGCTCAGGACTTCGGCTTCCACCTGACCCGAATACTGTTGCGTCACCATCTTGAGCGGCACCTTGCCCGGGCGGAAACCCGGCATGCGCACGTTCTTCGCGAGTTGACGGATACGCGAGTCCACTTCCTTCTGCACGGCGTCCTTCGGCAGGGAAATCGTGACGCGGCGTTCGAGCTTGCCGAGGTTCTCAACAACGTTAGCCATGGCTTCAATCGTCCTAAAATTATTCGAGCGAATCAGTTATCTTCTCCGTGCCGCTTTTCGACGTCGCTTGACAGCGTGGCGTTGCGTCGATTGCGCGCCTGCGCCGCGGGCTTGCAGGCCGCCGGCAGCACGGTTGGGTCCAAAGAGCCAAATATTTTAGCAAACTATTTGCGCGCCCAAGCGGGATTCCTCGATTCGCTGCTTTTTTCTCGCGATTCGGGCCGCTTTCCACGCCGTTTCGGCGCGGTTTCCGCCAGGTTCGGACGATCCCGGCTATGCCGTTCGACATATTCAGTCGGCGCGCCCATGCTGATAAAGTGACGCACGCGCTCGGGGCTGCGCCTGCATTTCTTCCGCAGTGTCGTCGCCGCACCCGCCCTCGCCACGATTCCAAACTATCAGAGACACCATGCCGAATTCGCCGTCCTCGCCCGTCGTCGTCATTGCTCCCGACTCTTTTAAAGGCTCGCTTAGCGCGGAACAGGTCGCGCAGTCGATCGCGTCAGGCATTCGCCGCGCCCGCCCTGACGCCGAAGTGCGTATCTGCCCGATGGCCGACGGCGGCGAAGGCACGCTCGACGCCATGCTCACCAGCGGCGGCGAACGCCGCACGCTCAGCGTGCGCGGTGCGGCCGGTCCGGTACGCGACGCGCTCACGGGCCTACTCGCCGACGGCAGCGCGATCGTCGAAACGGCGGAAGTAGTCGGCATTACGGATCCGGTGGGCATGGGCGTGCCGGTCGAGGCGCGCAGCACGCGCGGCATGGGCGAAGCGATCCGCGCGCTGCTGGACGCGGGCGTGCGGCGCTTTTACGTAGCGCTTGGCGGCAGCAGCACGAATGATGGCGGCGCCGGCCTGCTCGCCGGCCTCGGTCTGAAACTATTCGACGCCCAGGATCAGGAACTCGACGCCACACCCGAACAGCTTGCGCGCGTCGCGCGGCTCGACGTGTCGCAACTCGACGCGCGGCTGAAAGACACGCAATTCGTCGGCATGTCCGACGTCGACAACCCGCTGACCGGTGAGCACGGTGCCACCGCGGTGTTCGGTCCGCAAAAAGGCGTGAAGCCGGAGCAGATCGCGTCGATCGACGCGGCTCTCACCCGCTTCGCCGATCTGCTCGAAGCGGCGCTCGGGCGCAGCGCGCGCGACCTGCCGGGCGCGGGTGCGGCCGGCGGCCTCGGCTTCGCGCTGCATATGCTCGGCGCGCAATTCGAGCCGGGCGCGGAAACCGTTGCACGGCAAATCGGCCTCGACGCCGCGCTCGAAGGCGCGAACTGGCTGATCACGGGCGAAGGCCGGTCAGACGTGCAAACGCTGCACGGCAAAGCACCCTTCATTGCGTGCCGCCACGCACAGGCTGCGGGCGTGCCGGCCACGCTGCTGTCCGGCGCGGTGGACTCCGCGGCCCTGCCGCGGCTCGCCGAATACTTCAGCGGCTGCTTCTCGCCGGCGCCCGGCCCGATCACGCTCGAGGTCGCGATTCGCGACGCGGCGCGTCTGCTGGCCGACGCGGCCGAACAATTGACGCGCCTGAAATTCGGCGCGCGTTGACCGACGGGACGGTTGCGGCAACAATCACAGCGCCGCGACCGCATCACTCACTACGGGAAGACCATGAAGGACTCCGCCAAAGCCGGGCTCGAGCAGTTCCTCACGTACCGCCTGCATGTGCTGAACAAGCTTGCAGAGCGTGGTATCAGCGAGCGCTATCAGGACAAGCTCGGCGTGACCTTGCCTGAGGCGCGCGTGATTGCATCGGTGGGCTCGTTTGGACCGTTCTCGATCATGGAACTGGCGCGGCACGCCAACCTCGACAAGAGTCAGGCGAGCCGCGCCGCGGAAGCGTTGATCAAACAAGGGCTGGTGAAACGCGAGCCGAGCGCCGAAGACGGCCGCGTCGTGCTGGTCTCGCTGACCCCGGAGGGGCGCGCGCTGTACCGGAAGGTGATGCCGATCGCGCGCAAGTGGAACGGCGATCTGTTCGATTGCCTCGACGAGCAGGAAAAAATCGCGTTCGGCCATTCGCTCGACAAAATCATCGAAACGATGATGGCGCGCGAGGAGTGAGACGCAAAAGCGGCGGCCGGGTCGGCATACGCTGAACTCAGGCTTTGCCGTCACCTTTGGTGTTGACGTTGACACTGGCGTTGACGCCGGACCGCGCAGCATCCGCATCAACAGCCGGAGCGTTCATTGCTCCGGATTCGACTGGCAAACCATTCGCCATCGCGCCACTCGCCCCGCCCGCCTGCGCATGGGCGCGAGCACCGCGCGCGAGCCGCCATGCGAGCGCGGCGAGCGAGCCCACCGCCAACAACAACGCCGCCCCTATCAGGTAGCGACGCCGCGCATCCGGTGGCGCGGGCTGACCATCGGCGTCCGGCCCAAGTGACAACGCGTCGCCCACGCGCGCCGTCGCCACAACCGATGACGCGCCCGCCAACAGCTCATCCCGACTCACTGCCGCCGATACGGTCGCGACGCTCCCCACCGACAGCGCGAACGGCGCGACCCCATGCGCGGCGAAAAGCAGCGTCGCCGGACGCCAGCCGGCGGCCACCGTCAAGGTTCCGTTACCTAGTCCGCCATTGCGCGTATCGACCACCACCCGCCATTGACGATCGGTATCGGGCGCGAACGAGAGCGACGGATTGTTTTGCTCGACCGCGCCGTTGTGCAAGCGGAACAGCGTCGCACTCGACACTTCACGCCAAGGCGCGTCGAGACCCGTGCGCGAATAAACAACTGCCGGCGCCACCGTATCGGGCTGCGGCAAATTCAGCCGCAGCCGGTCGACCGGATACGGGCCGCCCGTCGCGAAGAAATACTCGCCCGGCTTCGGCCCGGCATGAGCGACGATGCCTTCGCGCCACGTCCGCTGCGCGTCGGCGCGTTGCGCATGGACGGCGACGGCCTGCACTTCCATGTCGATCGACTCGATATAGGGCGTGCCGTCGAGCCAATGCAGCCGCAGATAGCGCGCCGGCGCGCCGTCCAACTCGACACGGTCCTGACTCAGCGCGCTGCCGTTGGCGTTGACCTTGAGCAGTTGCGCGTCGCCGGCGGGTTGCCAGTGGCGTAGATCGTCGCTGGCTTCGACCGTGACGCGCCCCTGGTAATTGTCGTCCCGCAGGTGCACGAGCAACGCACTCACCCGACCCGCGCGCGCCGCACGCCCCGCGTCGATCAGATCCGTGTCGTGCTGTTCGCGGGCCGGCGGGGCTGCGGTGGCGCGCAGCGAGCCGTCGGCGGCCATCGCCACGCCGAATGGCGCGCTGGAGGCGCCGGGCACAGCCGGCGGCAACGGAAACCAGTTCACCGGACGCAACGTGGGCGCGCCGCGCGCGGCGTCGCGTGGTATCTCGAGTGAATACGGCATGGCTTCGCCGGCGCTGTCGACAACGCGCACGTCGCCCAGATCGCTGCGCTGGCTCGCCGCGTAGACGGCGGCGGGCAACGTCACGCTATAAAAAGAAGCGCCGTTGTCGAGTTGCAGCGCAAAACGCTCTGCGAAATTGTCGGCGGCCGACACTGGCGCCGATGCCCACGCGAACACGAACGCACAACACCAGCCGGTCAGTTTCAGGACACGCTTCATTGCTCGGTTTCCACGACCACAGCCTCGGGCGGCAACGGCTGGATGCAGCCGACGAGCAGCCACATCGAACCCCTGCCGATGAACAACACAATCCGCTCGACAACGCTCACATGCAACAGCTTAAACAGAGCACACGCGCCGCGAGAGCAGCGCATTGAACCACACGAAGGACACAGCCACCATCTCGCCGCCACGCGGCGACCCGTCAACCATGTCAAAATTCGGCAGCGGCCACCGAGCCTTCAATCTCCCACATTTCATCCAAGGAAGTTTCAGTGGACATCAACAAACAGGTCGCGGCTCTCACCGCTTCGGAACTCCAGACCGCCGGCGCGAGCCAGGCGACGGCGATTGCCGTCAGTGTGCTGCTGCGTCATCTGCGTTCGCCTGAACTGGCGAAACTGTTGTCGTCGGCATTCGACAACCATCAGGCCGTGATGTTGAAAACGCCATGGCCCGAGCCGATGCTGCAGGCGTTCGACTCGACCCGCCGTTTCCTCGAAGGCGCGGCGCAAGCCGAGCTGCCGGGTATGCAGGCGCAACCCGACGCACCGGAAGCTTGAGCACAGCCGGGCAGCACCTGCCCGGCGCCCAGCGAAAAAGTCAGACCGGAAACAAAAAACCCCGTCAGTCCAAAGACTTAACGGGGTTCTTCGCTACAGATTAATGGTGCGAGGGAGGGGACTCGAACCCCTACACCCTTGCGGGCGTCAGGACCTAAACCTGGTGCGTCTACCAATTTCGCCACCCTCGCAGCCGGATCGACGCGATGCGCCTATCCGATGTCCTGCAGGCTTGCGGCCGCGTTCAAAACTCGCGCCCGAAACCGTAAGCGCGAGATTCTAACCGATAGATTCGCGCTTGTCTGCATCTGCCGGGCATCTGTCCGGACGGCGCCGATGCTACAATTTTTGGCTCGATGCACGAACCACGTGCCCCTTCTTTGCCGCCTGTTCCCCACACGCCCAATCCAGTGAATTTCGACGACTATTGCCAGCAGAAAGCGGCACCACCCGGATCGGGCACTTACTACGCGCTGCGTCAGGCGTCCGCGAAAAGCCGGCCGACGCTCACCGCGCTGTTCGCGCTACGCCGCGAGTTCGAAGAAACGGTCAAGGAAACCAGCGATCCGACCATCGGCCGGACGAAACTCGCGTGGTGGCAAAACGAACTGGCCGCGCTGGCCTCGGGCTCGCCGTCGCATCCTGTGTCGAAGGCGCTGGCCGCGTACCTGCCCGACGTGAAGGCGGCGTATCCGGCGCTGCAGGGCCTGCTCGCCGGCTTCGAGATGGACCTCGACCAGGCGCGCTATCTCGACTATCCGAATCTGCGGCGCTACGTGCAAGGCGTCGGCGGCACGTTCGCCGCGCTGGTGGCACGCGCGGCGACCAGGAGCGCAGCGGACGGCGAGCAGGTTTCGAGCTGGTCCGTGCAACTCGGCGACGCGCTGCTACTCGCGCAACTCGTGGTCGAGACCGGTAACGATGCCCGTCACGGCCGCATCTATATTCCGATCGACGAAATGCAGCGCTTCAACGTGACCGCGGCGGATCTGATCAATCGCAAATATACCGATGCGTTCACCGACCTGATGCGCTTCGAGACGACTCGCGCGCGTGACGCGTTGCATGCCGCGCTCGCGGCCGTGCCTGCTGCCGAGCGCCGCGCACAGCGCACGCTGCTCGCGCTCGCCGCGCTCGCGCTGGCGCTGCTGGATGAGATTGAACGCGATGGTTATCACGTGCTGCATCAACGCATCGCGTTGACGCCGGTTCGCAAGCTGTGGATCGCGTGGCGCGCGAAGTAGACGCGCGGCGCGCGGGACGGCTGTTGGGTCGTTGTGAAGCGACGCTCGTCAAGTGCCGGTCGTTAAGCGCCCCTCAACGCGCCCTCACATCACGCGCGCAATAACGGCAACGGCTCGAACCTCTGCTGCAAAATCGTCGACGCGTCGAGCCCCCACCACGGCCCCAACACCGTCGCATAAAGCTGCCGGAAATCCACGCCGACCGGCAGGTTGCCATTGCCATCGAGTCGCGCGAGAACCGGCGGCACGCCATACAGACCGCCGCGCACGCGCCCGCCCATCACGAAGTGCGGCGCCACCGTCCCATGGTCCGTGCCATTGCTCTGATTCTCACGCGGACGGCGCCCGAACTCGGCATAGGTCATCACCAGCGTGTCGTCCCAGCGGCCGAGTTCGGTCAGCGCCGACTTCATCGACGCGAAACCTTCCGCCAGTTGCTTGAGCAGCGCCGCCTGCTGACCCGGCTGGTTCTGGTGCGTGTCGAACCCGTTCAGCGTCAGACGGATCACCGCCACGCCCTGCCCGCTCTTCGGTTTTTCCTGCGACGTATCGCCGGCCGCTAAAACCTGCATCGCCGTTTTGATCGAGCTGCCGAAAGCACCGCCGGGAAACACCGTCTTCAACTGCGCCTGACCTTGCGTGGGACGCAGCCGGTCCGCCGCTTTCACGATGTCGTTTTCAACGTCGAGAATATGCGCGAGTTCCGGGTTGCGTTCGTGCAGCGAGACCGGCGTCGCGAGGCGCGAAGCCTTGACGAACTGCGCCGGATTGACCAGCGCGATCGCGCGCGCGCCATTCGCGAGCGGTCCCATTTCGGCGCTGCCGATCACCACGCCGTCGGCGGCAAAACCGGGCGGCACCGGTGACTGTGCAAACGCGCGGGTCAGCCAGCCTTCGCGCAGATACTGGTCGGAGCGCGAGGCGGTGTCCCAGATCTCGATCGAACGGAAATGCGAAAGGTTCGGTTGCGTGTAGCTCACGCCTTGCACGATCGCCAGTTGCTGGCTGTGCCAGAGTGGCATCAACGGCTGCAGTGAAGGATGCAGCGCGGTGCGCTCGTCGAGCTGAATGCCCTGCTCGCGTTTGATGCCAATGTTCTTGCGCAATTGATAGTAAGCCGGATCGGCGTACGGAATCACGGTGTTCAAGCCGTCGTTGCCGCCTTTCAGTTCGACGAGGATCAGCAGGTTGTCGTAGCCACGCGACCGCGAGGCGCCAAGGCCATCGAGTTGCGCGCCGAACGCGCGAGGCAGCCAGAGCGTCGCGCTCGCGGCGGCGCCCATCGAGAGAAAGCTGCGTCGTTTCATCCTGCACCTCGTTCGATCGTTATGGCGTGAGTGGCTTGCTTCAACGGCTCGCCTCAAAGGCTAGCTTCAACAGCTCATTTCAACTGATAAGCCGGGTCCATCAGCAACGCTTCCAGGTACGCGCTCGCGGTCGAATCGGTTTCGATCGCGTCCACCGGCGTCAGCGGCAAGACCGCGTGCTGCAACTGCAACTCCGCCGACAACCCCGGCTTCGCCGTCGGCGCGGTGTTGTAATGCGCGAGCCACGTGTCGATATCGAAGCGTACGCCGCCTTGCGCGTTTTGACCCGTTCGCGCGATCACACGTTGTAACGGCGAATTACCTGCCTTACCGCTAGCCGGTGCGCCACTTGCCGCGACCTTGCCGTTCATCGCGCCGTTCATCACATTGTTCATCGCGCCGTTCACCGGCTTGCCCATCGGCCGCGGCCTCGCGGCTTCGGTCGCGCGGAACAACTGCTCAACAAACTGCTTGCGGGCCAGCAACGTCGAACTGTTGATCCAGGTCGTGCCGCCCGGCCAACCTTTGACGTTCGGCGGATAAAACAGGTTTTCGCCGAGGTTGCGGATCTCCGCGGCGAACGGCGTGGTGTTGTCGTAACCAATATCGAACGCGCGCAGCGTGCCCACCACGAATTCCGCCGGCGACTTCACGAGCACGCCGCGATCGTCGTCGTCCCAGAACGCGTCGCTCATGAACAGGCCGCGCAACGCGACCTTGATGTCGTAGTGACTCGCGCGGAACTGCGCCGCGATCGGCGCAATTCGCGCCGGGTCCGGCGTGTCGGACACGAATTCGCGCCACAGTTTGGTCGTGACGAAGGTGGCCGTATCCGGCCGCGCGAGCAGAATGTCGAGCACCTGGTCGCCATCGAACGGACCGGCCTCACCGAGCACCGTCTTCTCGCCGTCGTCGTGCTGGTTCGCGCGCCACACGTAGGCCTGCGTATCGGGATCGAGACTCCAGCCCGTGTAAGCGCGCGCCGCTTCCGACACATCGCGCTGCGTGTAATGACCTTCGCCCAAGGTGAACAGCTCCATCACCTCACGGGCGAAATTCTCATTGGGCTTGCCCTTGCGATTGCTCGCGCCGTCGAGGTATTGCAGCATCGCCGGATCTTTCGCGACGTCGTGCAGCATCTCGCCGAAGTTGCCGAGCGCGTCGCGACGCAGCAGCATGTTCTGCTGCGCCATCTGCTGCGGATACCCGACCTTGTCCTGCCCGGACGTGAAGTGATTGGCCCAGAACAGCGTCATGCGCTCGGTCAGCGGCGACGGCGTGCTGAGCATCTCGCGCACCCACCATGCGCGTAACGCGTCGTACCGCTGGCCACGCAGACGCTGCTCGTCGCGGCGCTGATCGTCGCTCCACGTTTTACGGATCTCGCGCGTCGGGATCGGTTCGAGCACCCACTCGGGCAGCGGCGTCAGCGCTTCGGTTCGGGTACCCGCGAGCACCTTGTCGACGGCCTGGGCGCGCGTGAGTCCCACGTATTGGGCGACCTCGGCGCTGTCCGGCGCGAAGCCGACACGCGTCAGGAAGAAGCGCGCGTCGTCGGCGTCGAGCAGGCCTTGCTCGCTGTCGGACGTATCGGCCGCCGCGGATGCCGCGGATGCCGCGGATGCCGTGGGCCGATGCTTCGCGTGCGGAACACGAGGCGTGCCCTGCTGCTGCACGGCCGACGCCGGCGTAGCGGAGACCGCCGCGCAGACCACCGCCGCGAGCACGCTGGCCGATGCGGCAAACACCGTGCCGCGATTACCACGTCCTGGCAATTTCATCATGGATCATCCGGGTTGACGCAACGTCACGGAGCGGCGCTTGCCCATCTTGTGCATGGCAAGCGGCGCTCGGCTCTGACGACTCAACGGCAGATTGGACGGGAAAGTTGACGGGGGAAGTGCAACGAAATTTTTCACGCAAGGACGATGCGCGAGATGCCGGCCAGGGGCAGGCACGGAAATAGCTATCGCTTATAAAGTTCGCGGACAGCATCTTCGATGTGCTGCCGTAACAGACGCCGTTCGTCGGGCGTCATATGGCCGTCACGACGACGTTGATCGAGATCGGGAGGGACTGCGGTGCGCAACATCACGTCGGAAGCGGGACGCTCGATATTGGCGTTATGGCGATTGACCTTGGGGTTGCCGGGTCTGGGCGCGTGTTCGCTCGCAGCTCTGTCGGCGGAAGGCTGGGCATGGGCGAGCGTGGGTCCCAGTGAGCCTGCGAGCGTACCGGCAACTGCCAGTGCAATAACGCTCAGGCGCACATTTGGCCAAACCCCTCCCTTCATGTTTTTCCCTTCGTGGCGCGGCAACCGGCTACCTCAAATGCGTATACAGACCCCGGTAACTAGCCGGGTGCGAGAGTTTTTAGTCGAGTGAAGTATCCACCGAACAGCCGCATTCAGTAAAGCAGTCTACCTGCCCCCGCTTTACGTCGTGCCACAGTGCGGGTAAATTTTGTAACTGACTGTAACCCGATAAATGATGCAACCGCGCACCCCTTTCTAATCGCGCTAAGATGCCGACCATGGAAACTAAAAACCCTTCGAAAATCCTCGTCGTCGACGACGATCCGCGCCTGCGCGATCTGTTGCGCCGCTACCTCGGTGAACAGGGCTTCAATGTCTATGTCGCCGAGAACGCGCCGTCCATGAACAAGCTCTGGGTGCGTGAGCGCTTCGATCTGCTCGTGCTCGATCTGATGCTGCCCGGCGAGGACGGCCTGTCGATTTGCCGGCGTTTGCGCGGCAGTAACGACCGCACGCCGATCATCATGCTGACGGCCAAGGGTGAAGACGTCGATCGTATCGTGGGCCTCGAAATGGGCGCCGACGACTATCTGCCCAAGCCGTTCAACCCGCGCGAACTGGTCGCGCGGATTCACGCGGTGTTGCGCCGCCAGTCGCCGTCCGAATTGCCGGGCGCGCCGTCGGAAACCACCGAGGTGTTCGAGTTCGGCGAGTTCGCGCTGAACCTCGCCACCCGCACGCTCACCAAGGCCGGCCAGGAAATCCCGCTGACCACGGGCGAGTTCTCCGTGCTGAAGGTGTTCGCGCGTCATCCGCGCCAGCCGTTGTCGCGTGAAAAGCTGATGGAACTGGCACGTGGTCGTGAATACGAAGTGTTCGACCGCAGCCTCGACGTGCAGATCTCGCGTCTGCGCAAGCTGATCGAGCCGGATCCGGGCAGCCCGCGTTTCATTCAGACCGTCTGGGGTCTGGGTTACGTGTTCATCCCCGACGGTGCAGCCTGAGTTTGTTCTCGCCTCCTGTTTTTGATTTCAGATAAGAAGGGCCCATGCGGATCGACCGGCGCCTCCTGACGCTCGCGTTCGGCGGCCTTTTCTGGCGAACCTTTCTGCTGATCGCGCTATTGATCGCAGTCAGTCTCGCCGCCTGGTTCCAGAGCTTCCGGGTGATCGAACGCGAGCCGCGCGCGCAGCGCGTGGCGTTGCAGCTCGTGGCGATCGTCAAGCTCACGCGCACCGCCCTCCTTTATTCCGATCCCGACCTGCGGCGCGCACTGCTGCAGGATCTGGAGAGTAATGAAGGGGTGCGGGTGTACCCGCGCGAAACCACCGACAAATACAAGCTCCAGCCCGACGAGTCGCTGAACCGCCTGATCGAACATGACATTCGCGGCCGGCTCGGCGACGACACGGTCATCGCGCAGAGCGTGAACGACATTCCCGGCGTCTGGATCAGCTTCAAGATCGACGACGACGACTACTGGGTCGCCCTCGACCGCGATCAGCTCGACAACGCCACCGGGCTGCAATGGGCCGGCTGGGGCGTGTTCGCGCTGGCGCTCTCGCTGTTCGGCGCGGCGTTCATCACGAGTCTGGTGAATCGGCCGTTCGCGCGCCTCGCCATGGCCGCGCGCAAGGTCGGCTCGGGCCAGTCGCCCGAACCGCTGCCCGAGCGCGGCATGGGTGTGGCCGCCGAAACCAATCGCAGTTTCAACCAGATGGTGCAGGACCTCGAACAGCTCGAGGCCGACCGCGCGCTGATGCTCGCGGGGATTTCGCACGATCTGCGCACCCCGCTCGCGCGGCTGCGGCTCGAAACCGAAATGAGCCCGTCCGATCAAAGCACCAAAGACGCGATGGTCGACGACATCGAGCAGATGGACATGATCATCGGCCGCTTCCTCGATTACGCGCGGCCCGTGCAACGTGTTCCGGAACCTGTCGACCTTTCGGTGATCGCAGGAGAACTGGCTGCGCGTATGCAGAGCGAAGACAGCATGCGGCTGATCACGCGGCTCGCGCCGTCGGCGGTGATCGAGGCCGATGAAACCGACATGCGGCGGGTGGTCGGCAATCTGCTGGAGAACGCTCGCAAGTACGGTCTGAGCGACGGCGACGGCATTCCGCACGTGATTCTGGAAACGCGGGTGTCGCACTCGCGGGTTGAACTGTCCGTGGTCGATGAAGGCCCCGGCATTCCGGAAGACCAGTTGGCGCTTGTCACGCGGCCGTTTTATCGTGTGAACTCGGCGCGCACGCAGGCGAACGGCACGGGCCTCGGCATGGCCATCGTGCAGCGCCTCGTGGGCCGCTACCGCGGTGCGCTGCGTTTGCGCAACCGCACGCCGGGCCCGGGTCTCGAGGTCACGATCGAGTTCCCGCTGGCCAAGGGCGCCTGAGCGGAAACCGGCGTCAGGCGCCTCGGCGCGCCGCCTGCGGCCCACGGCCGCATTGAATAATTGCCACCCGTTCGATTAGCTTGACGCTATAGAACGGGTGGTTCAATAGAACCATAGGGGACACCGTGTGACGCGCTCGTGTAACGAGTTCGGAGCCTAAGACATGCTGTTTTTTCCAACTTACGAAGGAGTATTCGCATGAAAACCGTTGGCGATAAAATCGAAGCGTTCACCATTGCCGCTGCCAAGCCAGGCTTCAACCATCACGAAGAAAACGGCGTCTCGGCGTTCGAAGAAATCACGGAGCAGTCGTTCCCGGGCAAGTGGAAAATCATTTATTTCTACCCGAAGGATTTCACCTTCGTGTGCCCGACCGAAATCGTCGAGTTCGGCAAACTGGCCAACGACTTCGAAGAACGCGACGCCGTGCTGCTGGGCGGCAGTGTCGATAACGAATTCGTGAAGCTGGCCTGGCGTCGCGAGCATAAGGACCTGGACAAGCTGAATCACTACGCATTCGGCGACGTGAAAGGCGAGTTGATCGACCAGCTCGGCGTGCGCGACAAGGAAGCCGGCGTCGCACTGCGCGCCACTTTCATTGTCGATCCGGACAATACGATCCAGCACGTGTCGGTGAATAACCTGAACGTGGGCCGCAATCCGGAAGAAGTGCTGCGGATTCTCGACGGTCTGCAAACGGACGAACTATGTCCGTGCAACCGCTCGGTCGGCGGCGCAACGCTGTAAGCCGTGTCTTCAAAAGCCCGTCAAGCTTGAAAAAGCCGCGGGCTTTTTTATCGACAACCCGATAGGAGATAACAATGGAATTCTTGTCTTCGATTAAGGCACGCGTGCCGGACTACGCCAAGGACATCCGGCTGAATCTGGACGGCACGATTGCGCGCTCATCGCTCGAAGGAAACGATGCGGTCGGCGTGGCGTTGGCGGCGGCGTTCGCCGCGAAGTGCACGGTGATCGTCGACGCGATTCGCAATGCGGGCGTGTTGTCGCCGGAAGAAACGAATGGCGCGCTCACCGCCGCCGCGTTGATGGGCATGAATAACGTCTGGTATCCGTACGTCGAGATGACGGGCAGCGCGGATCTGAAATCGCAGCCGGCGCAATTACGGATGAACGCTTATGCGTCGCATGGCGGCGTGGATAAACGGCGCTTCGAGATGTATGCGCTGGCGGCGTCGATTATCGGCAAATGCCATTTTTGCGTGAAGTCGCACTTCGATACGCTGGTAGCCGAAGGCATGAGTGCCACGCAATTGCGCGATGTCGGCCGGATCGCGGCGGTGATTAATGCCACCGCGCAATGTATTGCCGCCGAGGGTAAATAAAACTTCGGTCAGCGCGCGCAGCACGATGATTTAATCGCCGCTGCGCGCGCGTCTCCTGAATGAGCCGCATCGGGTTCCTTTAGCCCAACCCGCCGTTAGCTCTTGATCAGCAACACCGCGGCCTGCGCTTCGATTCCGTCGCCTCGCCCGAGGTAACCGAGCTTTTCATTGGTCTTCGCCTTCACGTTGACGCGCTCGAGCGGCAGGCCGAGATCGGCCGCGATATTCGCGCGCATGCCTTCAATATGCGGCGCGAGCTTCGGCGCCTGCGCGACCACGCTGCTGTCCACATTCGCGATCGAAAACCCCGCCGCCGTCACGCGCGCATAACACTCGCGCAGCAAAACGCGGCTGTCCGCGCCGGCGAACTTCGCGTCGGTATCGGAGAAATGACGGCCGATGTCGCCCATTGCCGCGGCGCCGAAAATCGCGTCGGTGATCGCGTGCAGCAGCACGTCGGCGTCCGAATGCCCGAGCAAGCCGCGCTCATAAGGAATCGTCACGCCGCCAATAATCAACGGACGTCCCGGCACCAACGCATGCACGTCATACCCCTGGCCAATTCTGAAATCCATATGCGTCAAGTCCTTAAGTCCGCTTATTCACTGAAATTAAAACTGAAATTGCGATCGATCGAAACCGGTCCGAATTCAGACCGAAACCGGTCTGAAACTGATCATCACGAAGCCGACGGCCGGCTCAGAATCGCCTCGGCCAGCTCGAAATCTTCCGGATAGGTCACCTTGAAGTTGCGCAAGCTGCCCTGCACGAGCTTCGGCGCATGTCCCAGCCATTCGATCGCGCTCGCCTCGTCGGTCAGATCGTGACCGTCGGCCTGCGCGCGCAGAATCGCGTCGCGCAACATGCCGATGCGGAACATCTGCGGCGTCTGCGCCTGCCACAACCCGTCGCGTGCTTCGGTACGGGCGATGCGGCCGTCGGTGGACGCCGCGTCGATCCGCTTCAGCGTATCCGCCACCGGCAAGGCCATGATGCCGCCCACGGCGTCGTCCTTCAGCGCACCGACCAGCGCGCGGATCAGCGCGGGCGTGATGCCCGGCCGGGCCGCGTCGTGCACCAGCACCCAATCGTCGTCGTGCGCGCCGAACTCGGCGAGCGCCTGCAGCCCGTTCAGCACCGACGCCTGGCGCGACGCCCCGCCGCAGCGGCGCACCGCAAAGCGCAGCCGGCCGAAGCGGCGGCCGTCGAAGTGCTGGTCGTCGGGCGCGATTACCAGCAGGGTCTGGGCGAATTCGCTGCAGGCGTCGAAGGCCGCCAGCGAGTAATGCAGCATGTCGCGCCCGGCTACCGTGCGATATTGTTTGGGCATCGCGGCGCCGGAACGGCTGCCGGTGCCGGCGGATGGAATCAGGGCAAATAGACGGGAAGTCACGAGGGCGGAGGCCGCGAAGTCAAAGTAAAGGACGGATTTTATAATAGGTCCTTCGCATCCATGCCCGGACACGCGTAAACTTGCCGCTCACGTGTGAGCCCGAGGCCGCCTTTTTTCTTCTATGCCAGACATCGCCGCATCATCGCAGTCCTCCCCGCCCGTCGCGCTTGTCAAGGCCGGCCAGCGTTTCGCCTTCGACGGCACGCACGGTTCGTCCGACGCGCTGCTGATCGCCCGCTACCATCTCGCCTACCGCGAGAAGGTGCCGCTGCTGGCCGTCGTGTGCGAAAGCGCCGTCGATGCGCAGCGTCTATCGCAGGAAATCGGCTTTTTCGCGCCCGAGGCGCGGGTGCGCCTGCTGCCCGACTGGGAAACCCTTCCTTACGATACCTTTTCGCCGCACCAGGACCTCGTGTCCGAGCGCCTCGCCACGCTGCACGACCTAGGCGAAGGCCGCTGCGACATCCTGCTGGTGCCCGCCACCACCGCGCTGTACCGGATGCCGCCGGCGTCGTTCCTCGCCGGCTATACGTTCTCGTTCGCCCAGGGCGAGCGTCTCAACGAGGCCAAGCTCAAGGCGCAACTCACGCTGGCCGGTTACGAACACGTGAGCCAGGTGGTGCGTCCCGGCGAATACTGCGTGCGGGGCTCGCTGCTCGACCTGTTCCCGATGGGCTCGCCGCTGCCGTACCGGATCGACCTGTTCGACGATCAGGTCGACTCGATCCGCGCGTTCGATCCGGACACGCAGCGCAGCCTTTATCCGGTGAAAGACGTGCGCCTGCTGCCGGGCCGCGAATTCCCGTTCGACGAAGCCGCGCGCACCGCATTTCGCAGCCGCTGGCGCGAGACCTTCGAAGGCGACCCGAGCCGCGCGTCGATCTATAAAGACATCGGCAACGGCGTGCCGTCGGCGGGTATCGAATACTATTTGCCGCTGTTCTTCGAGGACACCGCGACGCTGTTCCACTATCTGCCCGAAGGCGCGCAACTGGCGTTCATCGGCGATCTGGACGCGGCGATCCGGCGCTTCACCAACGACACGAAGCAGCGCTACAACTTCCTGTCGCACGATCGCGACCGGCCGATCCTGGAGCCGCAGCGCCTGTTCCTGTCGGACGAGGATTTCTACACGTTCGCCAAGCCGTTCGCGCGTCTCGTGCTGCCCGTCAACACGGGCGGCGGCTGGTCGACCCCGCTGCCGAATCTCGCGATCGACCGCCATGCCGACGATCCCGTGGCCGCGCTGCGCGCCTATCTCGCCACCACGCCGAACCGCGTGCTGTTCGCCGCCGAATCGGCAGGCCGCCGTGAAACGCTGCTGCAGTTGCTGGCCGACAACCAGCTGCGGCCGGCTTCGAGCGACAGCTTCCAGGACTGGCTGATCGGCGACTCGCGTTTTTCGCTGGGCGTCGCGCCGCTCGCCACCGGCTTTGCCGTGCCGGTCGACGGTATCGCGGTCATCACCGAAACGGAGCTTTACGGGCCGCTCGCGCGTCGCGCCGGGCGCCGCCGCCAGGAGCAGGCGAGCAACGTCGATTCGATGGTGCGCGACCTCTCCGAGTTGAAGATCGGCGATCCGGTCGTGCATTCGCAGCACGGTATCGGCCGCTATATGGGTCTGGTCACCATGGACCTCGGTGAAGGCGAAACCGAGTTCCTGCACCTCGAATATTCCGGCGACAGCAAGCTGTATGTGCCGGTCGCCCAGTTGCACGTGATCTCACGCTATAGCGGCGCCGATCCGGAAAGCGCGCCGCTGCATTCGCTCGGTTCGGGCCAGTGGGAAAAGGCCAAGCGCAAAGCCGCGCAACAGATTCGCGACACCGCGGCCGAACTGCTGAATCTCTACGCGCGCCGTGCCGCGCGCGAAGGCCATGCGTTCGCGCTCGAACCGAAAGACTACGTGAAGTTCGCCGAGAGCTTCGGCTTCGAGGAAACGCCGGACCAGGCCGCCGCGATCGCCGCCGTGATCGGCGACATGACGAGCGGCAAGCCAATGGATCGCCTGGTGTGCGGCGACGTCGGCTTCGGCAAGACGGAAGTGGCGCTGCGCGCGGCATTTATCGCGGTGATGGGCGGCAAGCAGGTGGCGCTGCTCTCGCCCACCACGCTGCTCGCCGAACAGCACACGCAGACCTTCACCGACCGCTTCTCCGACTGGCCGGTGCGGATCGCCGAACTGTCGCGCTTCAAGTCGACCAAAGAAGTGAATGCCGCGATCCAGCAGATCAACGAAGGCACGGTCGACATCGTGATCGGCACGCACAAGCTGCTCTCCTCCGACGTGCAGTTCAAGCGCCTCGGGCTCGTGGTGATCGACGAGGAACACCGTTTCGGCGTGCGTCAGAAAGAAGCGCTGAAGGCGCTGCGCGCCGAAGTGGACGTGCTCACGCTGACGGCCACGCCGATCCCGCGTACGCTCGGCATGGCGCTCGAAGGCCTGCGCGATTTCTCGGTGATCGCCACCGCGCCGCAAAAGCGGCTGGCCATCAAAACCTTTGTGCGTCGCGAGGAAGACAGCGTGATTCGCGAGGCGATGCTGCGCGAACTGAAGCGCGGCGGCCAGGTGTACTTCCTGCACAACGAAGTCGAGACGATCGAGAATCGCCGGCAGATGCTCGAAGCGCTCGTGCCCGAAGCGCGTATCGCGGTCGCGCATGGTCAGATGCATGAGCGCGAACTCGAACGCGTGATGCGCGACTTCGTCGCCCAACGCGCCAACGTGCTGCTGTGTACGACCATTATCGAAACCGGCATCGACGTGCCGAGCGCCAACACGATTCTGCTGCACCGTTCCGACAAGTTCGGTCTCGCGCAATTGCATCAGTTGCGTGGCCGCGTGGGCCGCTCGCATCACCAGGCGTACGCGTATCTGCTGGTGCACGATCCGCAAGGGCTGACCAAGCAGGCGCAACGCCGCCTCGAGGCGATCCAGCAGATGGAGGAACTCGGTTCGGGCTTCTATCTGGCCATGCACGACCTGGAGATTCGCGGCACCGGCGAAGTGCTCGGAGACAAGCAGTCGGGCGAGATTCACGAGATCGGCTTCCAGCTCTACACCGACATGCTGAACGACGCGGTGAAGGCGCTCAAGGAAGGCCGCGAGCCCGACCTCACCGCGCCGCTCGCCGCCACGACCGAGATCAACCTGCACGCGCCGGCGATTCTGCCCGCCGACTATTGCGGCGACGTGCAGGAGCGTCTGTCGCTGTACAAGCGCCTGGCTAATTGCGAACACAACGATTCGATCGACAGCATTCAGGAAGAGCTGATCGACCGCTTCGGCAAGTTGCCGCCGCAAGCGCTTGCGCTGGTGGAGACGCATCGGTTGCGGCTGGCGGCGAAGCCGCTCGGCATTTCGAAGATCGATGCGGGCGAAACGGTGATCGGTTTGCAGTTCATTCCCAATCCGCCGATCGACGCGATGCGGATCATCGAGATGGTGCAGAAGCATAAGCACATCAAGCTCGCGGGTCAGGACAAGCTGCGCATCGAAACGCGCAGCCCGGATCTCGCGGTGCGTGTCGCGACGGTCAAGGAGACGTTGCGCGCGCTCGGTTCGCCGAGCCGCGGCACGGCGCCGACCGCCGCTGCGCGATGATGAATTCCGCCGTTACGACGTGATGTATGGTTGCACGAGCGCACACACTCATGCACGCACCCGCGCCCTCACCCATGCGTGCAACGTGAGAAAAACGGGGGACGTCTAGCGTCTTTCGGTTCATGCTGCGGTGCGCAAACGCGCTCCGCAGCATACGGGTGAGTTTTTTTTGGGTATGATCGAAAGACTCAAATGCCGGAGTCTTGTCATGTCTCACGTCGCTGAATCAGCGCAGTCCTCGTCAACGTCCGCTTCCGTCGCCTCGCTTTCGCTCCCCTGGATCACCCGCCTCGTGTCGATGGACACGGTCAGCCGCAATCCGAATCTCGGCCTGATCGAAACCGTGCGCGACGAACTGCGCGCGGTCGGTGTCGACGCCACGCTCACGCACGACCCAAGCGGCAAGTGGGCCAATCTGTTCGCGACGATTCCGGCGCACAACGGCGAGACCAATGGCGGCGTGGTGCTGTCGGGTCATACCGACGTGGTGCCGGTGGACGGTCAGCAGTGGGACAGCGATCCGTTCAAGCCGGAGATTCGCGGCGACAAGCTGTACGGCCGCGGCACCTGCGACATGAAGGGGTTTATCGGCGCGGCGCTGGCGCTCGTGCCCGAGATGCAGCGCACGAAGCTCGCCAAGCCGATTCACTTCGCCCTCTCGTTCGACGAAGAAGTCGGCTGCGCCGGCGCACCGCTAATGATCGCGGACCTGATGAAGCGCGGCGTGAAGCCGGACGGCTGCATTGTCGGCGAGCCGACCAGCATGCGCCCGATCGTGGCGCACAAGGGCATCAACGCATACCAGTGCTGCGTGCGCGGCCAGGCCGCGCATTCGTCGCTCACGCCGAAGGGCTTGAACGCGATCGAATACGCCGCGCGCCTGATCTGCTATATCCGCGACATGGCCGATCAGTTCCGCGAGCAAGGCCCGTTCGACGAACTCTACGACGTGCCCTTCACCACCTCGCAGACCAGCACGATCATCGGCGGCAATGCGATCAACACCGTGCCGGCCGAATGCAAATTCCAGTTCGAATTTCGCAACCTGCCCACGCTCGACCCCGAACCGATCTTCGCGCGCATCGATCAATACGCGCGTGAAACGCTGTTGCCGAAAATGTTGCGCGAGCATCCATCGGCAGCGATCGAGATCACCAAGATCGCTGCGGCGCCCGGGCTCGATTCGTCTGAACAAGCCGCGATCACGCAGCTCGTGCGCGCACTCACCGCCGACCAGGACAAGCGCAAGGTCGCCTACGGCACCGAAGCGGGCCTGTTTTCGCTGGCGGGCATTCCGAGCATTGTGTGCGGCCCCGGCGACATCCAGCAGGCGCACAAGGCCAACGAATTCGTCGCACTGGACCAGTTGGTCGCCTGCGAACACTTCCTGCAAAAATTCATTCACAGCATGTCGGTGGACGCGCACGCACACTGAAACCGAGCGGCACAAAAAAGGTCTTACTCATACCGACCAACAACACCCACACGCCATGTCAACCGCCACACCGCAGCACACGGACCACACGATCGACGGCGAGCCGATTCCCACGCTCGACGACATCGCCACTCAGCATTTTGCGTTGACGCCGTGGGTGACGCGAACGCCGGTATTCGACCGGCTCGACTTCGCGTCGCTGGAAGGCACCGTGGTGAACTTCAAGTTCGAACTGCTGCAGGCGGGCGGCAGCTTCAAGGCGCGTGGCGCGTTCACCAACCTGCTCGCGCTGGACGAAGCCCAGCGCAGCGCCGGCGTGACCTGCGTGTCGGGCGGCAATCATGCGGTGGCGGTGGCGTATGCGGCCATGCGGCTCGGCATCGGCGCGAAGGTGGTGCTGTTTCGCGCGGCCAATCCGGCGCGTGTCGCGCTGTGCCGGCGGTATCGTGCCGAGATCGTATTCGCCGAAGATATTGCCGAAGCCTTCGAACTGGTGCGTCGTATCGAGGCTGAAGAAGGCCGCTATTTTGTGCATCCGTTCAACGGTTATCGCACGGTGCTAGGGTCGGCCACGCTCGGCTACGAATGGGCCACGCAAACGCCCGACCTCGAAGCGGTCGTGCTGCCCATCGGCGGTGGCGGCCTCGCCGCCGGTGTCGCCACGGCCATGCGGCTCGCGAATCCGCGCGTGCATGTGTACGGCGTCGAGCCGGAAGGCTCGGACGTAATGGGCAAGAGTTTCGCCGCCAATCACACGGTCAAGATGGGCCACATGCACGGCATTGCCGATTCATTGATGTCGCCGCATACCGAGGAATACAGCTACGAGTTGTGCCGCCGTCATATCGACCAGCTCGTCACCGTCTCCGACGATCAATTACGCGCCGCCATGCTGACCTTATTCGGACAACTGAAGCTCGCCGTCGAACCGGCCTGCGCGGCCGCCACCGCGGCGCTGCTCGGACCGCTGCGCGAACAGTTGCAGGGCAAGCGCGTGGGCGTGCTGTTGTGCGGCACCAATACCGACCCGGTCAGTTTTGCCGCGCATATTGAACGCGCACGTCATAGCGCGTCACAGTTTCCTGAATAGCAATCCGCTCTTGGCTTTCCTTGTCAAAGGACTAGCCTATCCTTCTCAGGTTGGTATCATTCGCTAATCGATATCTGGGAGGAACCTCTATGAGCATGGTCAAGGAATTCAAGGAATTTGCCCTTAAGGGCAACGTGATGGATCTGGCGGTCGGTGTGATTATCGGCGGCGCGTTCTCCACCATTGTCAATTCGATTGTTAAAGACCTGATCATGCCGGTTGTCGGGCTTGTCACCGGTGGCCTCGATTTCTCCAATAAGTTTGTTCGCCTCGGCGACATTCCGGCTAGCTTCAAAGGCAGCCCCGAGTCGTATAAAGACTTGCAGACGGCGGGCGTGGCGGTGTTCGGTTACGGCTCGTTCATCACCGTGCTGATCAACTTCCTGATTCTCGCGTTCATCATTTTCCTGATGGTCAAATTCATTAACAATTTGCGCAAGCCGACTGAAGCCGCAGCCGCAGAACCGGCGCCCACGCCGGAAGACGTGCTGCTGCTGCGTGAAATCCGCGATTCGTTAAAGAATTCACCGCGTTAAAACCGGCGCCTCCGGTGTGTTAGCCGAGGCAAGGTTGAATAGAAAAAGCCTGTTGCGATGAAAATCGCAACAGGCTTTTTTTCGATCAAAACATCACGCGCCGAGATACGACGCAACACGACGCAACACGACAAAGCAAAGGCGTTAAGCGCCCTTCTGCGCTTTCAGACTCACCGCGCTGTCGATCATCGCCTCGAGCTGGCCGAAGTTGACCGGCTTCGTCAGATGCGAAGTAAAACCGGCGGCCACACAACGGCGCACATCTTCGTCGGTGCCGAAGCCGGTCAGCGCCACCGCCGGCGCATCCGAATGCTCGCGGAACGCCTTGATGAAGTCGAGGCCTGTGCCGTCGGGCAAACCCACGTCGCTGACAATCAGCTCGAACGTCTGCAACTGCGTGGCGGCCAGGGCGTCGTCCACGCGGCCCACTACCGTCACGTCGTGACCGAGGCTGCGGATCAGTTGCGCCATGACCTCGGCGGTATCCTCGTGGTCTTCGATCAGCAGGATGGTCAGCAAAACGCCCGAGCGCACCTGGTCGGGTGCCACGACCGGCGGCGGACCGGCCGGCGCCGCGGCGGTGGGCAGCGTGATCGTGAAGGTCGCGCCGCAATGCGCGCCGGGGCTTTGCGCGATCACCGTGCCGCCATGCACATCGGTCAGCGCCTTGGTGATCGCGAGCCCCAGGCCCAGGCCGCCGAACTGGCGCGTCATATTCTGATTGCCCTGCTCGAACGCATTGAAGAGCTTGCCGATCTGTTCCGGCTCGATGCCGATACCGGTGTCTTCAACCGATATCTGCACCTGCATGCGTTCGTCGCGGGTACGCAAATAGATATGGCCGCCGTCCGGCGTGAACTTGGCGGCGTTGCGAATCAGATTCCATAGCATCTGTTGCAAGCGTGCGCGGTCGGCCAGCACGTAGTGATGCTGCGCGTCTTTATGCACATGCACGTCCTGCTGCTTCACCTGAATCTCGCTGCGGAACAGTTCGAGCACGCTGTCCATCACTTCGTGCACGTCGACAGTTTCCAGCGACAAACGCAGCTTGCCGTTCGCCACCCGCGTGAGGTCAAGCAGATCGTCGATTAACCGCGCTTCGAGTTCGACGTTGCGGCGAATCATGCGCACGCTCGCGCGCGCCTGCTCGGGCAGATCCGGGATCATTTCCAGCACGCTGGCGCCGGCCAGCACCGGCGTAAGCGGCGTGCGCAATTCGTGCGACAGCATCGCGAGGAAGCGGTCTTTGGCGCGGTTGGCGTCTTCGGCGATCTGGCGGGCGGCCTGCTCCGACGCGAGCAGCCGCTCGCGCTCCTCGATCGCCTCGCGTTGCGAATGAATGTCCGTGCAACTGCCGAACCATTTGCTGACCTGACCTTCGGCGTCGCGCATCGCCACGACGCGGGCGTCGAACCAGCGGTATTCGCCGTCGTGACGGCGAATCCGCAACTCGTGCCGATAGTCGCCGGCATGGCTCGTCACCGCTTTGAGCCAGGTGCGGCGGATCTCCTCGCGATCGTCCGGATGCACGGCATCGAGCCACGCGAGACCGTACGAACTGCTGTCGGGGAGACCGGTGTAGTCGTACCACTGCTTCGACAGAAAATCGCAGTCGCCCGCGGCGTTGCAGGTCAGCACGAGGTGCGGCAACGCCTCCGACAGCGTGCGGTAATGCTGCTCGCGATCGCGCAGCAGCAAGGCTTCGTCCGACGCGCGCTGCAAACGCACTTGCGACAGCACCCGCTCGACGGCTTCGGGCAGGTAATCGAGGTAATCGCCGGATTTCGGCACCACGTCGGACACGCCCGCGCGCAACGCTTCGATCACACGCGATTCGTCGGTAAAACCGGTCACGAGGATGGCGGGAATCCGCACACCTTCCGAACGCAAACGGCGAAAGAAGTCGAGTCCTGTCTCCGGTCCGCTCAACTGGTAATCGAGCACCAGCAGATCGGGCGCGCCGCCGGCGAGCCGCTCGCGGGCCGCTTCGACGCCGGCGCAGATCGCGACCCGGCAGCCGGCGCGTTCAAGCGACTTGCGCGCGAGCCGCAGGATGCCTTCGTCGTCGTCGACGACCAGCACATAGGCGGCTTGCTGCGTGGACACTTCTTCGGTCATGCGGAATTCTTTCACGGGTTCGGGTGGATCAGGTTGTCATGCGCGGCTTTCGGCCAGCTTCATGGGCGCGCTGCTCGACGGGCGCGGCCTTACGGCGCCGCGAGGCGATGGCCCGACGGCAGCTTCACCACTTGCAGGAAGAAGCCGAGCCGGCGCACGGCTTCGATAAAAGCATCGTATTCGACCGGCTTGGTGATATAGACGTTGCACCCGAGCTCGTAGCAGCGCGCGATCTCGCGCGGGTCGTCGGTGGTAGTCAGCACGATCACCGGCACCGCGGCGGTCTGCGGCGACTCTTTCAGACGACGCAGCACTTCGAAACCGTCCACCCGCGGCATTTTCAGATCGAGCAGCACGACAAAGTTCGTCAGATCCTCGCGCGCGGGGATCGCCGTGGCGGGATCCGCGTCAGGATCGATGGCCGGCGCCGGGCCGAAGAAATAGTCGAGCGCCTGCTGACCGTCGCGAAAGCGCACGAAACCATTCGACACGCCGGCACGGCGCAGATTACGCTCCACGAGCGTTGCATGACCGTCGTCATCTTCGATCAGCACGATGCTGACCGTTTCCCCGTGACTCATACGCTCTCCGTGCAAACAGGTAGCTGAACCATACCGCTTCTGAATTGTTCTAGTCGTGGCGTTTTTGGCGATTGGGCACAAGATCAACCCAGGCCGAATCCCAACGCCGACACCAACACCCATACCAACCGCCGGGCCCAACGCCGCGAGTCAATTCCGCGTGGGCTGTTCCGGCAACACTACAAAAAACGTCGACCCGGCGCCTTCCGCCGACTCGACCCACACACGCCCGCCATGCCGCTCCACCGTGCGCCGCACCACCGCGAGACCAATGCCGTCGCCGTTCGCGACGTCGCCATGCAGACGCTGGAACGCGCGGAATACCTTCGACATGTAAGCCGCCGGAATGCCGAGGCCATTGTCGCGCACGTAATAAGTGCGCGTGCGCACGGCGCGCGGCTCGGACTCGTCGATCGGATCGGGCTCCAGCGCGCCGACCTCGATGCGCCCACGGCGCGCCGGGTCGAGGTAGTTCAGCGCGTTGCCGATCAGGTTGCCGAAGACCTGCTCGATCGCGCCGGGGTCGCCCCACGCGGGGGGCAATTCACGCACCGTAACCACCGCCGACTGCTGCGCGATGGCTCCCTGCAGCGCGTCGACCACCCGGCCGACCACCCGGCCGACGCTCACCCGCTGCCACTGGTATTCGAGCCGGCCGGCGCGCGAGATGCGCAACAGCGCGTCGATGATCGCGGCGGCACGCGTTACCGCGGTGCGCAGATATTGCAGGGACTCGCGCACGTCGCCGTCCAGAATATGCGTCATACGTCGCTGCTCGCCCTGCGGCAGGCCGGCCGCGTCGACGATGCTGTCGAGTTCGTCGCACGAAACCTGCAGTTCCTTCGAAAAACCTTGCAGGTTCACCAACGGCGAGCGCAAGTCGTGCGACACGCTGTAGATGAACATTTCATTATCTTGCGTCTCCTGACGCAGTTCCTCGTTGACGCTCGCCAACTCCTGCGCACGCGCTTCGAGCCGCGTCTTCATCATGGCCTGGTCGGCTTCCGCCGCGCGCAGACGGGCGCCGGTCTGATGCAGCACCGCGTCGAGCGCGGCGATCTCGTCGTTACCCGACAACGGCGGCGCCAGGGTGCGGCCGTTGCCTAGCCGTTCGGCATTACCGGTCAGCACTTCCAGCCGCCGGCCGATACTGCGCGCGAACACCACCGCAGTGGCGGCCCAGATCAGCATCGAGCCGAGCACTGCGGCGATCAGCGCGTATTGCTGACGTTCGCGCCGCCGCGTGAGCGCCGCCGCGCGCTCGGCGTCGAGCCGCGACGCCTCGTCGGCGAACGCCGCCAGTTCGTCGCGAAACAGCGCGATCTGCTGCGGCAGCGGCTCGGTTTCGAGCGCGGTGAAGGTAGCCGGGCTGCGCCCGGCGTGCAGCGCCTGCGAAATCTCGACGGTCTGCGCGCGATAAGCCTCGATCGCGCGCTGCATCTTGTGAACCCGCTCGACCTGTTGCGGCGTATCGGCCACCAGCGTATCGAGATTCGACAGCCGGTCGCCGAGATCGACCCACACCGTATGGCGGTCGATAAACGACGGATCGCCGACGGCCATGCCCGTGCGAACCCGCGCGGCCTGACGCAGCAGCGGGTCGACAATCGCCGACGACTGGTAAAGGATCTGCTTGCTGTTGGAGACCCACTGCGCAGCCTGCGCTGTCTGCTCCTGGGTATCGAAGACGACGCCAAGAAGCGCCAGCTCGACCACGCTCGGCACGGCAATCAGCAGCAGACCCTTGGTGAATAATTTCATGTTCGCCCGAAGGTCGAAGGGTCGGTCAGGCCGCGGCGGCTCGCGAGGGCCGGTCGCGTCTCGCGGTGCGTGCGCGCGCGCCGCCGCGATGCCGGAACGGCGGTACGGCGGTACGGCGCGGTGCAGCCGGACGGGCCATTATCGACGTGAATCCGAGATATTTCAACGTAGCGGCAAGATGCGCTGGCCCACACAAAAGTGACTTTTTTATTGATGCGAGTTGTTTATTCGGCGCGTCGTGCGTCTATCATGGAGGCAGATGTGCTGGGAAGGGAAAGCGCGCGGCGAGGCGGTTCGGCATGATTCGTGCGGGAGGCGGTGAGGTCGGCGTAGCCGTCGAATCACCGTGAATCCGGCCTTGTCGTATGCTATAAAAGATCGACGTGCGGCGCGCGAAGCCGGGAGTGGTCGCATGAGGACGCTGCGTTTCTTGCAATTCTTTTTCAGGCGAATTTTTATGGCCTTCCCGAAAAAGCGTAGGCGCGCGAAGGTGGACGGCGACGAGTCGTTCCTCGCGGTACTACGGCATTTCAAGCCGTTCGGTCAGCTCGACACCAAGATTGCGCGCGCTCGCGCGCAAGACGAGCCGGTCCTCTATGCGCATGTGCTGCCCGGGCTCGACGTGCTCTTATGCAGCGTGCGCGGCGCGCAACCGCCCTATCCGGCGCCGGCCGAATTGCGGCGGCGCTGCATCGAATCCATTACCAACGCGCTGGAACAACCGCTCGACGGCCTCGAAAACGGTGGCTACTGGTATGAAGCGGATGGCTTCGGCTTTCTGGTCTTCGCCAGCCGGGCGCGCAGCAAGATCCTGACGGAGTTCGGCGCCACGCGCATCGGCGGTGCCCGTCGCGGGGTGCGTCGGCAGGATGCGGCAGGAGATGCCGCACCGAGATCGCTACGCTAGGCGCGTCTCCCGTTCCAAACATTCCCTATCCGACAACGCCGCTGGTTTTATCAGGCGGCGTTGCCTTTTCTCGCTCGCCCTGAATGATCCATCCGTGCCCGGTAGCACCTGCGCGTATGCGCGCGGCGTGGCGGTTTTGGCTGAGCGTCGATCATAGGGTCGGCGCCACGGTCGTGCGTCGGCGGTACGCTGATCAGCCACAGGAAGACCAGCGACAAGCCGCCGCCCACACTCCAGCTCAACCAGTCCGCAGGTAATAGCGTCATCAAAATCAGCTCCCCTTGTACTCGGCGGCGCTGGCCGGCGACATCGTGGCGGGCTTCCGGCTCGACGCGGGTGCAGCGGCAGGCGCAGCAGCCGACGATGCGCCACCCGACGCCTTATTGACCGGCGCGCCATCCAGTGAAATAGCGGCCTTGGGCTGCTCCTTGACGCCCGGCGGCGGCGCAGTCGGCGCCTGCCGGACCTGAGCCAGCAGTTGCGCGCACGGCAGCGGCTTGTTGTTGCTCGGCGCGAGCAGCGGAATCAACGCGGCAAACGGATTGATCAGCCCGAGCCCGACCGCCGCTCCGCCGCGCAGCGCCAGCGCCGCGGCATTCACGCCGACGTGCGGATCCTTGAAGGTGCCCTTCACGTACAGCGGCGAGCGCAGCGAAAACACCCGGAAGCCCTTGGTATGCGGATGCACGCCCAGATCCATGCTTTCGTCCCGCAGATTCACATTACCGTCGATGTTGATCACCGCGTCGTCGGTATCGAGCGCGAACACGCGCGAATCGAGCACGCCGTTGGTCGCCACGAAATCGGCGGCCGCGCAGTTGATTTTCACGTCGCGATTGCCGAACAGCTTTTCGTACACCACGTTCGCCACATTCAGCCCCGCCGCTTCCATGATCAGACGGCTCACGGTGCCGTCGGTGACGAGCGCCTTCACCTCGCCGTTCGAGGTCGCCGCCAGCGCCGCCGGCGAATTGCCGGTCGCGGTCAAGGCGGCGTCGCCGTTGATTTCGCCGAGCGCGTTTTGCATCGTCTTGAAGTTCGGGAACAGTTGCTTGAGCTTCAGATGCCGTGCCGACGTCGCGAAGCGCCCCTTCAGCGGCGTCGTGCTGCCGTCCAGATGAATGTCCGACGCGAGCGAGCCGCCGGCCACGCCGAACTTGAGCGGCTCCAGCGACAGCACGCCGTCGGTCATCACCACATGCGTGTAGAGGTCCGTGATCGGCAGATCCGTATTCTTGACGATGCGCCGGCCGGTGAATTTCACGTCGGCGTCGATCGCCTTCCAGCGGTCGGTGCGGAATTCCTCGACCGGCAGCACCTTACCGGACGGCTGCGCGGTCGCGTCACCACGCTTGGCCTTGCTGGCGTTTGAATCGGCGCCGATCACCGGCGCCAGATCGGCGAATTGCAGCAGATGCGACACCAGTTCGCCCTGCAATAGCGGACGCGGTTCACGCGCGGTGTAGGTCAGCGAGCCGTTCAGATCGCTGCCGCCCACCCGGCCTGTAAAATTTTCATACTTGAATACGTTGCCGGTGGACTTGAACTGGCCAACCAGACGTCCTTCGGTGGCATAGGGCGGGGTATCGGGCAAGGTCACGCCCGTCAGCGAATAGAGTCGCGCCATGCTGTTGCCTTGCAGCCAGAGACGCAGATCGACCGCCGCCAGATGCGCGGGATCGGTGATCGTGCCGACCAGGCCGACGTGCAGATCGCCCGCCTTGACGTCGGCCTGCACCGGGAACGGCCGGTCCGCGTCCTGCAGCGCCAGCACGCCGCCCACCTTGCCGCTGCCGGAGACCGGCGTCTTGTTGTAAGTCCCTTTGATAGTCCAGCCGATGGCGTACGGCGGAATCTCACGTTTCGGTGCGCCGCTTGCGTTGGCGTCGCTGCCGGCCGCCGTGCTCGCCGTCGCTGCTGCCGTCGCGCCCGATGCCGACGCCGCCGCGCTTGCGCCCTCGCTCGCGCCACCGGCGACCAGCGCGCCCGAAGCGCCCGTGGTCGGCGTGACGCCCGACGCGTTGATCTCCGTCGCCGAGGCCCCGGAAGCCGCCGCCGCCGAGGCCGCAGCAGCCTCCGACGCCGCCTGTGCATTGGCCTGCGCGGTCAGCTTGCTGGCGCCCGCGCGGCCGATCGCCTCCGCCGACGACTTGCGCGACGCCTCTTCCTGCTGCTTCATCGCTTCGCCGATCGGGATCGGTTGGCCGAGGGTGTCGATCGCCATCTGCAAATCGACCTTCTTCTGCTGATCGGACAGCGCGACGTTGCCCTTCGCGAACGCGATATCGTGCAGGTCGAGCTTCCATTCGGACGGCCCGCTCGACGACGCCAGTTTGAACGTCCAGTTATTACGCCCGTCCAGCAGGCGTTCGAGATCGACCGACGGATTCACGAGGTTGATTGCCGGAATCACGATGTCGTGCGCCAGCAGCGGCAGCACCTTGACCTGAAAGTCGATCTCGTCGAGCGTGGCGAACTGCGGCTGCTTCGTCCAGTCGGGGTTGCCCACCGTGATGTTGGCCGCCGAGAAGCGCGGCCAGGGCACCCAGGCGCGCCAACCGGTTTCGCCGACCGGATGCCGCCAGCCGACCTTCAGATCGCCGTTGATCGCGAACGGCCGGCCGATCGCCTGCGTGACCTTGTCGTCGATGTACGGGCGGGCGCGATTCCAGTCGAAGGTCAGAATGAAGATCACCAGCGCGGCGATCAGGACCACGATGATCGCGAGTATCCATCCGATGATTTTTCCGATCCGTCGCCCGACTGTGCTCGACCCTGCCATTGAAAAGCTCCGCTTTATTTCTACGTAGCGTATCGGGCAGCACGTATCGTGCCCGATTACGGTCGACTGCGGCCGATTGCAGCCGTTGGCGAAGGTTGCGCGGCCTGCGGCTCGTGTGGCTTTATCATGCCGCATGGCCCGGCCGCAGACCGGCAGCGATGACCCGAGGTTGACGGGCGTCATGACCGGGTCGCGGCGGCTTTCAGAACACGCCCTCCGCAGCCGAACCACCCCGCACCTCACTCATGACCGATGTTCCCTTTGTCCTCGCCGACGGCGTTGCCCGCCGCGACGCGCAGCGCGGCCAGATGCTGTTGCAGCCGACCCGTTTCGCTTTGTACGCGGGCGAGCGCGTCGCGATCACCGGGCCGTCCGGCTCAGGCAAGAGCGTGTTCCTGCGCGCGCTCGCGCTGCTCGATCCGCTCGATGCCGGACGCATCGTGTGGCATGGCGCGCCGGTGGAACGGTCCGTGATTCCGCGTTACCGGCGTAACGTCGCGTATATCCGTCAACGGCCCGCGTTGCTCGACGGCAGCGTCGAAGACAATCTGCGCTATCCGTTCGAGCTGCGCGCATATCGCGACGTGCGCTTCGATCGCGCGCGGGCGGCGAGCCTCGCCGTTCAGGCCGGCCGCGGCGCCGACTTTCTCGACAAGCGCGCAAGCGAGCTGTCCGGCGGCGAGGCGCAGATCGCCGCGCTGATCCGCGTGCTGCAACTCGCGCCCGAAGTGCTGCTGCTCGATGAGCCGACCGCGTCGCTCGACCCGGAGTCGTCGCACGCGATCGAAGGGCTGGTGCGCGCGTGGTTCGACGCCGAGCCTGGCCGTCATGCGTCGATCTGGGTGTCTCACGATCCGGCGCAAGCCGCGCGCATGAGCGAGCGGCATCTGACCATGCGCGCGGGTGTGCTCGACGAAACCGGGCAAGCCGCACAAGCCGATCCGACACGCTCCGCCGCGCCGATGCCTCAGGCTTCACCGCAGGACCACCAGCAGCTCGGCCAATGACCCTGCAAAACCTGAGTCTCTGGGACGTCGCGATCGCCGCGCTGCTGATCGTCGTGAACGGCGTGGTGTCGGTGGCGCTGAAGCTCGATCTCGAACGCCAGCTCGCGTGGGCGGCGCTGCGCACCGTCGTGCAGTTGCTCGCGATCGGCTACGTGCTCGGCTGGGTGTTCCGTTACGACCACTGGTTCGTGGTGCTGCCGCTGATGATCGTGATGACGCTGATCGCCGGTTTCGCGGGCGCGCAGCGCGGCAGCCGCACGTATGCCGGTCAGCGCGCGGACAGCGTGCTGTCGATCTGGGTCAGTTCGTGGCTGGTGGGCGCGGTCGGGCTGTTCGTGGTGATCCGGATTCACCCGTGGTACGAGCCGCAATATGCGATTCCGATCCTCGGCATGATTCTCGGCAATACGCTGACCGGCGTGTCGCTCGGTATCGAACGGATGACCGAGGAATTGACCGCGCGGCGCGACCGCGTGGACATGGCGCTCGCGCTCGGCGCAACGCGCTGGGAAGCCGCGCAGGTGCCGGCGCGCCAGGCGGTACGCGCGGGCATGATGCCGACGCTGAACCAGATGGCCGTGGTCGGCGTGGTGAGTCTGCCCGGCATGATGACCGGCCAGGTGCTGGCCGGTCAGTCGCCGTTGCAGGCCGTGCGCTATCAGATCGTGATCATGTTTCTGATCGCGGCGGCGTCGGCCTTGGGGACCGTGGGCGCGGTGCTGCTGACTTACCGGCGGCTGTTTTCGGCGGAACACCGGTTTCTGTCGGCGCGGCTGGTGGAGCGGGCGGCGGCGCGGCGCTGAGGTGTGACGCTAAGCGCAACGCCGGCAAGCAACGCCAGCATGCAACGCCGGGGTGCAACACCAGAATGCCACGCTCAAAGGCTGCGACCGGCAAGGGCTCGCAAACCCCGTGTGCGCCGGTTGCAGCCACGCCGCTCAACTCCCCCCTCAACGCTTCGCGCTGACCGCCACTTCCGTACCGTCGTTCAGCGTCAGCGTTTTCGTGCTGCCGTTGACCGGCATCGTGAAACGCAGAATCTGACTGACGCTCACGTCGTTCGGACACTTGAGCGTTTTGCCGCCGTTCGTCACCGTCTTGATGCCGTGCGGTGTCTGCGCCTGGAAGCTCAGTTGCACGCTCGCGGTGCCGTCGGCGGCGACCACCGGCGCGAAGCGGATCTGCGTCTGCCGGATCATCGCGCCGTTGGTATCGACCGGTAGCGACGCGTAGTTCGGGCAGGCATCCGTGGCGGCGACCGGGCCGCCCGGCGGCACGGTTTTCCACGTGAAGTCGTCCGATTCGCCGGAGCGGATCGTGCGCGTTTCCTGGGAATTGCCGAACTGCTTCGACGTGACGCGCACCGTGTAACGGATCGGACCGTCGAGCGCGGATTGGGAGGTCACCGTGATCGGCGTGGCCGCGTGCGCCGCCGGCACGAACAGGCCGGGCGCGAGCGCGCAAGCGAGAGAAGCGACAACGGACACGGCGGAGAGTTTGAAGCTGGAGCTCATACTATCACCTCGTTGTTGTGCCGCTGCGTGCCTGTTTCAGCGCGACTGCCGGGGCACCGCCCGGTGTGGGCCGTGCGGTGAGCGGGCCGGGGCTGGACTCGCCAGCCGGGTCGCGAGACACGCAACTGTTTTCGCATGATGCGTCACCAGTCTAACGCCTCGAGAGGCCGCGCGCGCTGCGCGGAGATCGGGTGTTACCCCGCTTGCGGCGCAGCGTTTTCTGCGCGTGTGAAGCGGAAAACGCGCGACGCCCGGCGCGCATCGCTGCGGCGCCGGCCTTGCATCGTCAAAGCGCTTTCAGCCGACGGCGCGCTTCAGAAACCCGTCAGCACCAGCTTGCCGATCGCGCGCCCCGCTTCGAGCAGTTGATGCGCACGGCGCAGATTCGCGGCATTGATCGTGCCGAGATCCTCGCCGACGGTCGTGCGCAACGCGCCCGCGTCGACCAGCCGCGCCACCTCGGTCAGCAGCTTATGCTGCTCGATCATGTCGGGCGTGCCGAACATCGAGCGGGTGAACATGAACTCCCAGTGGAACGCCGCGCTCTTCGCCTTCAGCAACTCGACCGGCACGGGCTTGCTGTTCTCGACGATCGTGCAGATGCCGCCTTGCGGTTTGAGCACTTCCGCCGCCGCCGGAAAATTCTTGTCGGTATCGTTGAACATCAGCACGTAGTCGACCTGATCGATGCCGAGCTTTTTCAGTTGCGCGGGAATATCGCCGAAATGATCGACGATGTGATCCGCGCCCAACTCCGTGGCCCATTTCGCCGATTCGGGACGCGATGCGGTCGCGATCACCTTCAGCTTCGCCAGTTGTTTGGCGAGTTGAATGCCGATCGAGCCGACCCCGCCCGCGCCGCCGAAAATCAGCACCGTGCGACCTTCGTCCGCGCCTTGCGGCGACACGCCGAGGCGGTCGAACAGCGCTTCCCACGCGGTGATCGCCGTCAGCGGCAGCGCGGCTGCGTGCGTGAAATCGAGCGATGCCGGCTTGTGCCCGACGATCCGCTCGTCGACCAGATGAAACTCGCTATTCGCGCCCGGCCGCGTGATGCTGCCCGCATAGAACACCGGATCGCCCACCTTGAACAGCGTGACCTCCGGGCCGACCGCGACGACCGTGCCGGCCGCGTCCCAACCGAGAATGCGCGGTTCTTTTTCGACGTTGTCTTTCGGCGCGCGCACCTTGGCGTCGACCGGATTGACCGAAATGGCCTCGACCTTGACCAGCAGGTCGCGGCCGGTGGCGTCGGGTTTCGGAATGTCGAGGTCCACCAGGGCTTCGGCATTGTCGATCGGCAGATAACGGTAGAGACCAACGGCTTTCATACAGACTCCTGTTCGTTCGGATGAGAGGAAGGATCGGTGACGCGGCGTCGCGCCATGTCGTCGATCCCATGAACGTCATCGTACGGCGATTCTTATTCGCGCAAAACCGGCATAATCTCTGAAACATCTTTTTGATTTTCAGAAGAATGACGCCTGCCAGCCCATTGCCCCGATCTTCGTCCGCCGAACGCGAGCGGCTCGACCTGCTCGACGTCGCGTTGTTCGTGCGCGCCGCGTTGCTCGCCAATGTGTCGGCGGCCGGCCGCGAGTTCGGCTTGTCGGCGGCGGTGGCCAGTTCGCGGATCGCGCAACTCGAAAAGCTGCTCGGCGCGCGATTGCTGCATCGGACCACCCGTCGCATCAGCCTCACGCAGGACGGTGAAGTCTTCATGACGCGCGCCGAAGCGCTGCTCGATGCCGCCGCGGCGGCGCGCGCGGCGGTTGGTCGCGGCCAGGCCGAGCCGCAGGGCCGGCTGCGGGTGTCGATGCCGTCGTCGTTCGGGCGCCAGCATGTGTCGCCGGTAATCAGCGAATTCTTGCGCCGCCATCCTGGCGTGAGCGTCGATTTGCGGCTGACCGATCAACTGGTCGATCTGGTCGACGCCGGCATCGACGTGGCGATCCGGATCGGCGTGCTGAAGGATTCGTCGCTGGTGGCGCGTCGTCTCGCGGTGAACCGCCGGGTGCTGTGCGCGTCGCCCCGCTATCTTGCGGAGAGCGGCACGCCGCGTCATCCGTCGGATCTGCCGCAGCACGAATGCATGATCCTGTCGGACCAGCGCGACTGGGGATTCGTGACGCCAGCCGGGCCGCTCGACGTGCGCGTGAGCGGACGCCTCGTGACGGATAACGGCGAAGTGATCCGCGACGCGTTGCTCGCGGGCTTCGGCATCGCACTCAAATCGACGTGGGACGTGGCGCCCTATCTACGCAGCGGCGAACTGATCAGCGTGCTCGACAGTTATCCGCTCGCCGAGCAGGTGGCGATCTGGGCGGTGTATCCGAGCCGCGCTTTCGTGCCGCCCAAAACGCTCGCGTTTATCGAGTTTCTTGCCGGGCATTTCGGCGATCCGCCGTATTGGGATGCGGCGGACGCGTGAGGTTTTTAGCGCGACGGCATGGTCGACGGTTGAGGCTCGGCGGTCGGCGGTCGGCCTCGTCAATGCTTGCCGCTGCCGCCGGTGCTTTTGCTCTTGCCTGTGCCTTTGCCATCGGAGTTGATGTCGGTGTGCGCGTCGTTCTGGGTCTTCTGCTGATACTCGTCGCCACCGCGACGGTCGGTGTCCTTCAGCCCGCGCTCCAGATCGCGATGCGCCTGCTTGCCGACATGGCGCGGACCGCCTTCATGTTGCGATTCCGGCTGCTGATCGGTTTCGTGCGGCAAGGGCGCGGACGCCTCCTGCATCGAACGGGGCTGTTTGTCGGCGTGCGGATCGGCCTTCCTGTCGCCGTCCGACGATTGCGGGGTGGTCTTCATGGTTGACTCCTTGTTGATCGAACGAGGTGATGGGCTGGATTGCCGATCGTCGATTGCCGATTGTCGTTAACGCGCACCTTCCAGCCGTTTTTTCATGGCCGCGGTGAGGCGCTGACGCGTCTTTGCATAGTCGGCCCACGGATCGCGCTTGAGGTCCGCCAGCCGCTCGTGCAGGTTCTCGATGGACCATTGATCGCCGGCCGTGGTGGCGGCGACTTCGTCCCACGACAGCGGCACGGAAACGCCCAGGCCGGGCCGCGCGCGCGCCGAGAAGGCGGCCACCGTGCTGGAGCCGCGGTTGTTGCGCAGATAGTCGACGAAGATTTTCCCCTTGCGATTCTGCGCGCCCATCTTCGCGCTGAAATGCGTGGGCAACGTGGCCGCCATGTGCTGCGCGACGGCTTGCGAGAAGCCCTTCACGTCGTCCCAGCCGGCCTGCTTCGCGAGCGGCACGACCACGTGCAGCCCTTTGCCGCCGCTCGTCTTGCAGAACGACGCAAGGCCCAACTCTTCGAGCAGCGAACGGGTCAGATGCGCGGCCTCGATCATGCGCTGCCAGTCGAGCGATGTGTCCGGGTCGAGATCGAACACCATCCGGTCGGGCTTCTCGATGTTCGACACGACGGCATTCCATGTGTGGAATTCGACCGTGCCCATCTGGGCCGCGCCGATCAGCGCCTTGAGCGTGTCGACGGTGATCAGCGGCGGATGGCCGGGGTCGAGGCCGGGATGCTGCTCGACGTTCGGAATCGACAGTTTCTGACTATGCTTCTGAAAAAACAATTCGCCGCCGATGTCCTCGGGCGCCCGCACCAGCGAGACCGGCCGGCCTTTCAGATGCGGCAGCATCCAGTCGGCGATGGATTCGTAGTAGCGCACGAGGTCGATTTTGTGCGTGCCGGTGCTTTTGTCGATCACGCGGTCGGGGTGCGAGACGCGCACGTTGGCGACTTCGGTGGGGGATGCTGTGGGTCTGGCTGATTTGGCGGTGACGGGCTTTGTCGCGCGTTTTGTTGCGGTGGCTGGCGTGGTGGATTTTGCGGTGGGTCTTTTCGACGACGCGGATTCCTTCGTTGCGCTTTTCGGCGCAGTAGTCTTCGTCGTCGCGGTTTTTGTCGCAGCGGTTTTTGTCGCGGCAGTTCTAGCTGCAGTCGTATTCCTCGCACCGCGCTTCTTCGGCGCAGCGTCGGACGCGGTATCGGTTTGTTCCTGCACGTCGGCTCCTTGACGGGGGGCTTCCTTGACGATCTGGCGCGCCGGTTTGTCGTTGCGCAAACTCACGAACGACGCCTGCCGCACGATGCCATCGCCAGTCCATTCGGCGAAGTTGCACTCGGCGACGAGCACCGGCTCGATCCAATGGACCGGCGTGCGGCTGCGCTCGCGCGGCGCTGAGGCAAACGGCATGCGTTGCGTCTCGTGAGCATCGAGCTGCTTCTTGAGCGAGCGCAGCAGCGCGGCGTCGAAGCCGGTGCCGACGCGTCCCGCGTAGCGCAATTGACCGTTGCCGTCGTAGACGCCGAGCAGCAGCGCACCGAACGCCGCGCGGCTACCGGCCGGCTCCGAGTAGCCGCCGATCACGAACTCCTGGCGTCGCCGGCACTTCAGCTTGATCCACGACGACGAGCGCCCCGACAGATAACCGCTGTCGCGTCGCTTGCCGATGATGCCTTCGAGCGCCATATCGCAGGCGCTTTTCAGCAGATCGTCGGCGCTGAATTCGAAATCGTTCGAAAAGCGCAGCACGGAGTCGTCGACGTCCTCAAGCAGCGCACGCAGGATGGCGCGGCGCTGTTCGAGCGGCACGCCGCGCAAGTCGAAGCCGTTCAGGAAAGGCAGATCGAAAAGATAGACGACGATGTCCTGCGGGCGATTCGCGTCGAACGCGTTTTGCAGCGCCTGGAAGCTCGGCACGCCGTGTTCGTCGAGCACGACCGCTTCGCCGTCGAGCCACGCGCTGTCCACGCCGAGCCGCTCCAACGCCTTGACCTGCTTGCTGAACTTCGCGGTCCAGTCATTGCCGGCACGGGTGAATAGCTTGATCCTGGCGGTTTTGGCTGTTGAGTCGATGCGGGTCAGGATGCGGTAACCGTCGAACTTGATTTCGTACGACCACGCGTCGCCCGGCGGAGCGCTGTCGATGAGTGTTGCCAGTTGCGGCTTGAGGGTGGCGGGCAAGCGGGCTTTGAGCGCGCCTTCTATCGACGGTGATTGGGCAAGCTCACGCAGCGACTGGGCCGTACGTGTCGCGACGATGTCGGGGCGGTTGCTGCGGTCTTTTTTTGCGGGGCGAGTGTGGGAATGAGCGACGGAGCCCTTGTCGGAGCCCTTGACTGAGTCCTTGCCGGGCTTGTCGTCGAGATCCTTGCCTGCACCCCGCTCTGCCCGCTTCGGCGTGGCGCGGCTTCGCGCCGCCGTCTTCGCTCCTTTACCCCGCGAAGAAGCACTGTCGCCCAGCACACTCCCCGGCCGCGCCATCAGCACGTCGTACTCGCTTTCCTCGCGCGCTTCGTCGTCGCGCTCCTTGATCAACAGCCACTGCTCCTTGTCGCCGCTGCCGCGCATGTGGCTGCGCACGAGCGTCCAGCCGCCGTGCAGCTTGTCACCATCGAGCCTGAACTTGAGCTTGCCCGCCTCGTAGGATCGAACTGCCTCCTTCGTGCCGCCAAGCGGCTCCCACGTGCCACGATCCCAAACGATCACTGTCCCCGCGCCATAATTGCCCGGCGGAATCTCCCCTTCGAACGAACCGTACTCGACCGGATGATCCTCGACATGCACCGCAAGCCGCTTCACCGACGGATCGAGACTCGGCCCTTTCGGCACGGCCCACGACAGCAGCGTACCGTTCAGTTCGAGCCGAAAATCGTAATGCAGACGACGAGCGTGATGCTCCTGGATCACGTACGACAAGGCGTGGTCCACGTCGCGCGACGCACTTTTCCGTGCGGTTTTCTTGCCGCCGACGCGCACGCCCGAAGGCTCCGGCGTTTCGTCGAAACGTCGCTTGCGGGTGTAGAGATCGAGTCGGTCGGTCATGGCGGTGACGTCGTCGCGGATTGGAAGAGTGTGGGCTGTCTGTCGCGCGTGGGGCGGGTCGTCAAGCGGCCGCGCGGCGTTTACGCGCTGCCGGTGCGGATGTTGATGCGGCCTTTGACTTCTTCGCTGACTTTGATGCGGCACGGCTTGCGTCGCCGGCACTGCTGGTCCGACTGCGCGTCGTGCTCGCCGCACCGGCTCCGCGCGTCGAACGAGGTTTTTTGCGAGCCGGGGCGCTCGCTTCGGCATCCGCCTCGTCGCCCGTATCGCCTGCGTCGTCTTCATCGGCGGCGGCACGCTTGCGGCCGCCGGTCGCCGGCTTGCCTTTGCCGCGTCCCAGACTGCGTTTGAGCAGATCGGACAGATCGAGAATATCGGCCGAGCGACGCGACTCGCGCGGCGTTTCGACTTCAGTGATCTCCTCGGTCTTACCCGCCCGGATCTTGCGATCGACCAGCGACATGATGTCGTCGTGGAACGTGTCGTGATAGTTCGACGGGTCCCAGGCGTCGCTCATGTCCTCGATCAGCTTTTTCGCCATGTCGAGTTCGCGCGTGCTCACGCCGGCGGCTTTCATGCCGTCGGCCGGCAGCTTGAATTCGTCGAAGTCGCGCACCTCGGCGGCCCAGCGCAGCGTATTGAGCGCCAGCACGGGCCCGACGGGAATCAGCGCGGCAAGATGCTGTTTGTTGTGAAGTACGACGTTCGCCACGCCGATCTTGCCGGTCGCCTTCATCGCTTCGCGCAGCAGCGCGTAGACCTTTTCACCCTTGCGGTCCGGCGTCAGGAAGTAGGGCGTGTCGAGATAGAGGAACGAGATGGCCGGCGCGTCGACGAAAGCGAGAATATCGACCGTCTGTGTCGACTCGGGATTCGCCGAGCGAATCTCGTCGTCCGACAGCACGACGTACTTGTCCTTCTCGTATTCGAAGCCGCGCACGATGTTCTCGCGCGTCACGTCTTTGCCGGTGCGCTTATTGATCTGCTTGTAGCCGATCGGGTCGATCGTGCGTTTGTCCAGCAGATTGAAACCGACTTTCTCCGACTGCGTCGCCGGATACAACTGCACCGGCACGTGGACGAGGCCGAAGCTGATTGCGCCCTTCCAGATCATGTGTGCCATCATCCGCTCCGTTGGCCCGAGAGCTTAGGTGAAGCAGATGGCGTGCCACGGGGTGACGCTGCGGATCGGCGCGCAGCGCGGTGATGCGGCGCTGACTGCGTCGAGACGCGGGTTGTAAGTCTTGCGTCAGACTGGCAAAAGCTACGGAGCCGGGTTCCGCTATGCAGCTCGGCGCTACCCTACGAAGCGGGCCGCCGCGCCAAGAAACCCGCCGCTACTGTACAAAGCTAGCCTTCGCTCTACGAAGCCAACCTCTGTGCTACGAAGTCGGCCGCCTCGCCAAGAAACCCGCCGCTGCGCTACAAAGTCGGCCGCCTTGCCAAGAAACCGGCCGCTGCGCTCCAAGCCACCGGCCGCGCCTACAGCGCCACCGGCACCGCGGCGAAGCCTCGAAACCGCACACGCCCGCCGCGCGTCGGCTCACCGTCCAGCCGGTAATCCGGAAACCGCTGCACAAACCGGCCGATCGCAATCCGCGCCTCCAGCCGTGCGAGCGACAACCCCGCGCACTGATGAATGCCGAAGCCGAACGCGAGATGCCGGTTCGGCGTGCGACGAATATCGAACCGGTCCGGCTCCGCGAATTGCTCAGGATCGCGATTGGCCGCGCCGATGCACAACGTGAGCGGCGTGCCGCGCGCGACCGCGAAGCCGCCGATCTCGGTGTCGACCGTCGCCATCCGGTTGCCCAACTGATTCGAACTTTCGAAGCGCAAACATTCCTCGACCGCGGACTCGATCAGCGACGGCTCGGCCAACAAAGCGCCGCGCGCCTCAGGCCACTCGGTAAGCGTGACGAGGCCGTTGCCGATCAGGTTGGTGGTCGTCTCATGCCCGGCGTTCAGAATGAAAATGCAGTTCTGCAGGAGTTCCATCTCCGACAACTGCTCGCCACCCTCTTCGCCCTGAATCAGACGCGTCAGCACGTCGTGCTGCGGGTCGCCCGGCTCGCGCCGCCGCCGCGCGACCAGATCGCGCAAATAGGCGACGAATTCGCTCACCGCGCGATTGCCCCGCTCGAGTTGGGTGTCGGTCAGCGACGGTTCGAGCGCGCCGAGTATCGCAAGCGACCAGTCGCGCAACGGCTCGCGCTCAGCGTGCGGCACGTCGAGCAGGTTACCGATAATCTCGACCGGAATCGCCGATGCAAACGCGCCAATCAGATCAAGGCGCCCGCGTTCGGCGGCCGCGTCGAGCAGACCATCGACGAGACGGACCAGCCCCGGTTCCATTGCCGCGATCGCGCGCGCCGTCAACGCCCCCGCGATCAGTTTGCGCACGCGCGTATGACGGGGCGGATCGTTGAAAACCAGACTCGTTGTGTGATGCGCGTAGAGCGGCGAGTCGCCGTACTTCGGTTTGAATTCGACGGTCTTGTCGGAGCTGAAGGTTTTCGGATCGCGATAGACGGCCTGGACGTCACGAAACCTTGTCAGAAACAAGGAGCCGTCGGGCATGCGGCGGATCGGTTCGTGTGTGCGTAGCGCGTGGTAGACCGGATAGGGGTCGGCGTAGAACGCAGGGTTCAGATGGCGCAGATCGAACTCGCGCGCGAGGGTGGATGGATCGCTGGCGGTCGCCGGGGGCATGCGTTGTCTCCGTAAGGGGTGCGCCTCATTGGTTTGTGTCGTTGCACTTCGTGCCGTGCCGTGCGAGGCGCCGGGTGGCGCTTGCGTAGCTGAGGCGGCGTCGATGGCTGCAACGACGAAGAGGCGTCGTTCGATGCGCCAGTATGAACCGCGCAGGTCAGGATTGCACCCGCCCGTGCTCCCCGAACGCCCGCCGACGACCCGTTACAATAGCGGGATTTTCCGCGCGCGCTGCGTCCCCGTCCTCTTCTGCGTCTCTGCGTCGTCCATGAACCTCGTCATTCAAAGCCCTGCTCCTCTTTCCGTCGACCATCACAAAACGCTGATCGCGCTGGCACGCGGCTCGCACGCCACCCCGATCGACGCGAACGCGCTTCGCATTGCCGACGCCAACGTCGACCAGCGCGCCGACCTTGATGTCTACTGCGCTACCCATCGACTGGATTACGCCTTCGTCGAAGCCGGCCGCGAGCTGCGTGACTTCGGGCTGGTCGCGATGGACATGGATTCGACGCTAATCACGATTGAATGCATCGACGAGATCGCCGATTTCTGCGGCCTGAAAGCCGAAGTCGCCGCGATCACCGAGGCCTCGATGCGCGGCGAAATCAAGGATTTCAACGAGAGCCTGACGCGTCGCGTCGCCCTGCTCCAGGGTCTCGACGCCAGCGCGCTCGAACGTGTTTACGAAGAACGGCTGCAACTCTCGCCCGGCGCGGAACAGATGCTGGCGGGCGCCAAGGCCGCCGGATTAAAAACGCTGCTGGTGTCGGGCGGTTTCACGTTCTTCACCGAAAAACTGAAGCAGCGCCTGGGCCTGGATTTCATCCGCGCCAACACGCTCGAAATCGTGGACGGCAAGCTGACCGGCAAGGTGATCGGCGAGATCGTCAACGCCGACGTGAAAGCACGCACGCTGCGCGAAATCTGCACCCAGTTGAGCATCAAGCCGACTCGCGCGATTGCCATGGGCGACGGCTCGAACGATCTGAAGATGATGGCCGAAGCCGGATTGTCAGTGGCATTCCGCGCAAAGCCGGTGGTGCGCGAAGCGGCTAGCGTGGCGTTCAACTACGTGGGACTGGATGGTTTGTTGCGGCTGTTCTGAAGCGTAACCGCTGGCGGACTTTTACGAAGTGCCGCCAGCCGAAATCCTGCCGACCGGCGTTGACCGGGTGGCTTATCTATTTAGGATATCGATAAGAAGTGCCACGGACGTGAGCAGTGCAGTGACAGTCGCAAAGGTGCCGACGCGCACCACAAAGCGTTCGACATTTTCGCTGGATTCGAAATAAGTGGCTATTGTCTTCATACGTACCTCGCTGAAAACCGCAGTCTAAATGCCCTGCTATCTGAAAAAACCTATAGTGGATAGGCGTGAATGAATGCAAACAAAATAGCGGCGGCAGCCACCAGGAAAATCGACGTGCCGATCGCAGCTCGCGGAAATCCTCCGGCAACGAACGCGGTGCGCTGAGCGCGCCCCCTTGCTCTTGCCCGTTCGTCATGCGCGTCGAGCAGGCACGCCATGACGATGACCGAACACGAAAAGCCAACCAGACAACAGGCCACCGTGCCGATCTCCAGCATCGACACGTTGTCGCTCCCGCGCTCCAACTCCGTCAATCCCTCATAAATCGCGGACGCACATAAACCGGTCGCACACCAGAACAGTTGGCCGTCTTTCACCGACGCGGCGATCAGTGTTCCCGCGGCGCGCCAGCCGCGCGCGGGGGCGACGAGCGCGAGCGTAAAGATCGGGCCGATGATCGGCACGCCAAGATTCAGCAACGTCCAGAAGAATAGATTCATCGACACTCACCATGATGGGGCAACCGTTAGTCGGGATGCACACCATCGTAGCGGCGCAACGTCGCGCTGAACATTCGGCCGGATGGTCAGGTCAACCGGCTATCTTGACAAACAAAAAAGCCCACCGGGAGCATGTCCCGATGGGCTTGACCGTCCTTCGAATCTTCAGCGAATCGTCGACGAATCTTCGCGGGATACGGCTCAGTCGTTCAACCCAACGCCGCCAGACTCTGTTCGATATCCGCGCGCAGATCCGCCGCTTCTTCGAGACCCATGTAGAAGCGCACCAGCGTGCCGCGATGCGGCCATTGCCCGGCAGTACGCATCGACGCGACGTCGTACGGCATCACGAGGCTCTGCGCGCCGCCCCAGCTCCAGCCGATCGAGAAGAGTTCGAGCGACTCGCAGAACGTGTCGATTTGCGCCGCGCTGTAGCGACCGTCGAACACCACGGAAAACAAACCGCCCGCGCCCGTGAAGTCGCGTTTGAAAAACTCGTGACCCGGGCAATCGGCCAGCGCCGGGTGCAACACCGCGGCGATTTCAGGCCGCGTCTTCAGCCAGGTGGCGAGTTCGAGCGCCGCCCGGTCATGCTGCGCGAAGCGCAGTTGCATGCTCGGCAGGCTGCGCAGAATCAGCGAACAATCGTCCGACGACACGCCGATCCCCATGCGCATACGCGCCGCTTTCAGCTTCAGATGCAGTTCGCGATCGACGGTAATCGTCGCGCCCATCAGCACGTCGCCGCCGCCTGACTGGTATTTGGTCAGCGCCTGCACCGAAATGTCGACGCCGTGGTCGAACGGCCGGAAACCGAGCCCGGCCGACCACGTGTTGTCGATCGCCGTGACGACGTTGCGCGCCCGCGCCACCGCCGTGATCGCCGGCACGTCGGCGACTTCCATCGTCACCGAGCCGGGCGCTTCGAGCCAGATCAGCCGCGTGTTCGGCTGGATCAGATCGGCAATGCCCGCGCCGATCAGCGGATCGTAATAGCGCACCGTGACGCCGAAATCGCGTGCCAGCCAGTCACCGTGATCGCGGTTCGGCGAGTAGACGTTATCGGGAATCAGCACGTCGTCGCCCGCCTTGACGAGGCCGAAATACACGTTCGAAATCGACGACAACCCGGACGGCTGCAGCAGCGCGTGATGGCCGCCTTCGATCGTGGCCAGCCGCTGCGCCAGCACCAGCGAAGTCGGCGTGGCGTGCAGGCCGTAGCGCCACTGCGCGTCGTTTTTCCAGTCGAGCGCGCGCATGGTCGCGAGATCGGGGAACACGACCGTCGACGCGCGCGTGACCGGCGTCGAGAACGACTCGAAGCCCGGCGTGAGCTGGTCCTCGGCTCGCACGATACGAGTTTGCAGAGCGCGTTTGAGTTTGGATTGGGTCATGGTGAGATTCGGTGAAAGACAGACAGAGACGAAGAGTATGCGGTTTCAGGACAGACGCCGCAGCGGTCGCAGCCGACACAGTCGGCGAGCCGGCGTGGTGTTGTCTCGTGCATGGACGCGCGCACGGACTCGCTCACGCGCGGACTGTGAGGCCCGCGCGTGAGCGGCTTCATTCGCCGGTTTGCAGATTGCTGACGCCGCCCACGGCGTGGCCGCCGTTTGCGGGCGCCGAACCCGGCGCGGCAACCACTCCGCCCGCGGACGCCTGCGGTGCAGCGACCGCCTGATTCGCGCCGACCGCCGCAGTCGCCGAGGCCGGTGCGCCGGGACGCGGCACCGCCTGTCCCGCTGCCAGCGGCTTCAGATCGAACGGCTGCGGGTCGGAATCGTCGACATTCATACGATCGCCCGCCACCGAGCCGTCCGCTGCGAACTTGCCGACCCAGTTGCCGGTGATATGCGTGCCGTCGTTCGATTCCTCGACCTCGAGCGTGTCGCCGTCGTGGTCGCCGGCGATCAGGATCACCTCGCCGGTGTCCGTGAATTGATACTCGCCGTGCACGCCGGACGGATCGTCGGTTTTCGCGCCGAGTCGCAGCACGATCTGACGCGCGCCCAGCATGCCGGCGTAGCGTGGGAATTTCGCGAACTCGGGGCTCGGCTTGAGCGGCAACTGGATCGCCGGTGGCGCCGCCAGCTCCTTTACCGCGTCGCTTTCCGCCCAGGCCTGCGTGGGCATCCACGCCCCCGCGCCGGCACACAGCAACGCGGCAACACTCATCACGGCCCAACCGCGCCGCCGCTTTGCAGCGTGCTTTGCTCCGCGCTCTGCTGCGTTCTTCGCTGCGTTTTTCGCGTTCAATTCCTGCATCAAAACCTTCCTCGTTGCTTGCTACCTGCTTGCTAGCTGCTCGCGACGATCGCGACCGTCGCGAGCTTCAGATCTCGAATCTCGGACGCGGAATCAGACTCAGATCCGTTCGAAGATCGCCGCTATCCCTTGTCCGCCGCCGATGCACATCGTCACCAGTGCATAGCGGCCGCCGACACGTTGCAACTCATACAGCGCCTTCACGGTAATCAACGCGCCGGTCGCCCCGATCGGATGACCGAGCGAAATGCCCGAACCGTTCGGATTCACCTTGGCCGGGTCGAAGCCGAGCTCCTTGCTGACCGCGCAAGCCTGCGCGGCGAACGCTTCGTTGGCTTCGATCACGTCGAGATCGGCGACCGTCAAACCCGCGCGCTCCAGCGCCTTGCGGGTGGCCGGCACCGGACCGATACCCATGTACGCCGGATCGACACCCGCATGCGCATACGACACCAGCCGCGCGAGCGGCTTGATGCCGCGCTGCTCGGCGACGCTGCGCTCCATCAGCACGACGGCCGCAGCGGCGTCGTTGATGCCCGACGCGTTGCCGGCCGTGACCGTGCCGTTTTCCTTCGCGAACACCGGCTTGAGCTTGGAAAAGTCTTCCGGCGTGGCGTTCAGGCGCGCGTGTTCGTCCGTATCGAACACGACGTCGCCCTTCTTCGACGGAATCGTGATCGGCAGGATCTGGTCCTTGAAGTAACCGTTCGCGATCGCGTTGGCCGCGCGACGATGCGATTCGAGCGCGAGCGCGTCTTGCGTTTCGCGTGAGATGTCGTACTGACGCGCGACGTTTTCGGCGGTCACGCCCATGTGGATCGACTGGAACGGGTCGTTCAGCGCGCCGACCATCATGTCGACGAGGCGCGCGTCGCCCATGCGCTGGCCGAAGCGGGCGGCGGGCATCGAGTACGGCGCGCGGCTCATGTTTTCCGCTCCGCCGCCGATCGCGATGTCGGCGTCGCCGAGCAGCACGCTTTGCGCGGCCGAGATGATGGCCTGCAAGCCCGAACCGCACAGGCGGTTCACGGTCAACGCGGGCGCGTGCTGCGCGACGCCGCCGTTGATCGCGGCCACGCGCGCCAGATACATGTCTTTCGGCTCGGTGTGCACGACGTTGCCGAACACCACGTGCCCGACTTCGTCGCCCGATACGTTGGCGCGCGCCAGCGCTTCACGCACGACGCGTGCGCCGAGATCGGTCGGCGGAAAATCCTTCAGACTGCCGCCGAAACCGCCGATTGCCGTACGCACACCGCTCACCACCACTACGTCTCGTTGCATCGCTCGCTCCTCTTCTAGTCTCTCAAGATAATCTTGCCGGGGGCCTGCCGCGCTTTACTTCCAGGCGCGTGGCGTCAGGCCGCCAATTGCTGTTCGACGGTTGCCCGCGAAGGAATCGGCGCGACCGCGCCGTAGCCTTGCGTGGACAGCGCTGCGGCGACGTTCGCATAGCGCGCCGCGGTAAAGGGATCGTCACCCGCCACCACACGCGCGATAAACGCGCCGCCGAAGCAGTCGCCGGCACCGGTGGCGTCGACGGCATTGACCGTATAGCCCGGCACGACGCGCCGCTCGTCCGGCGTCGCGATGTACGAGCCTTCCTTGCCGAGTTTGAGCGCGACCACGCGCGGGCCGTGCGACAACAGGAAATCGACGATTTCGTCGCGGCCGGTCAAACCGGTGAGGTCGGTCACGTCGTCCCAGCTCGGCAGGCAGATGTCGGTCTGGCGGATCGCCTCGAGCATCACGGCGCGAGCCCGTGCCAGCGGCCACAGCTTCAAACGCAGGTTGGTGTCGAAGCTCACGCGCACGCCATTGGCACGCGCATGCGCGATCGCTTCCAGCGCCGAGTCACAGGCGCTCAGGCTGATCGCGAGGCTGATTCCGGACAGATGAACGACCTTGGCCGCGGCAATCGCGTCGCGCGGCAGATCGTGCGGCGCATAGCGGCTCGCGGCCGAACCGGCGCGCAGATAGTCGAACGCGTGGCCGTCAGGCCCGTGCGACACGAAATACACGCCGGTGGACGCGTGCTGATCGACGTTGACCAACGCCGTATCCACCAGCTCGCGTTCCCACAGATCGATCAGCAGACGACCGAAATGATCCGCGCCGACCGCGGACACGAAACCGGTCCGTGCGCCTTGCCGCGCGGCGGCGATGCAGAAGTTCGACGTATCGCCGCCGAAGCCTTGCAGATAGTTCGGCTGATCTTTCGCCGACTGGTTGAATTCGATCATCGCCTCGCCGAGCGCGAGGATCTCGGGAGTCCGTGCCGGCTGGGCAGCGGTTGCGCTAACCGTCATTGTTTAAACCTCGCCCCACAGATCGTGGCCGTCGGCGCCGGTGATCTTCACCGACACGAAATCGCCGACCTTGTAGCGCTTCGACGCCTTGGTTGTCGGCGCGATATACACGACGCCGTCGATCTCCGGCGCGTCTGCCGCGGTGCGACCGATGCCGCCGTCGGCATTGATCTCGTCGACCAGCACTTTCAGCGTCTTGCCGACCTTCTTCGCGATGCGCTTCGCCGAGACTTCTTCGGCCACTTCCATGAAACGCGCGCGACGTTCTTCGCGGACTTCGTCGGGCAACGCACCGTCGAGTTCGTTGGCCGTGGCGCCTTCCACCGGCGAGTACGCAAAGCAGCCGACCCGATCCAGTTCCGCTTCGCGGATGAAGTCGAGCAGCGTCTGGAACTGCTCTTCGGTTTCACCCGGGAAACCGGCGATGAACGTGCTGCGGATCGTCAGATCCGGGCACATTTCGCGCCACTTCTTCACACGCTCCATCACCTTCTCGGCGTTGGCCGGGCGCTTCATGCGCTTGAGCACTTCCGGATGCGCATGCTGGAACGGCACGTCGAGGTACGGCAGCACGTGACCCTTGTACGGGCCTTCGGCCATCATCGGAATCACGTCGTCGACGCTCGGGTACGGGTACACGTAGTGCAGGCGCACCCAGGCGCCGTACTGCGCGGCGAGTTCGCCGAGCGCGCCGACCAGGTCGGTCATGCGCGTCTTGATCGGCTTGCCGTTCCAGAAACCCGTGCGATATTTGACGTCCACACCGTAGGCGCTCGTGTCCTGCGAAATCACCAGCAGTTCCTTCACGCCGGACTTGAACAGGTTTTCCGCTTCGAGCATCACGTCGGCGACGGGGCGCGACACGAGGTCACCGCGCATCGACGGGATGATGCAGAACGTGCAGCGGTGGTTGCAGCCTTCGGAAATTTTCAGGTACGCGTAGTGGCGCGGCGTGAGCTTCACGCCGGCGGCGGGCACGAGATCAATGAACGGATCGTGCGGCTTCGGCAGATGGGTATGCACGTGCTGCATCACTTCGCCCAGCGCGTGCGGGCCGGTCACGGCCAGCACCTTCGGGTGCACTTCTTCGATCAGGCCGGAGCCGCTCGCGCTCTTCTTCGCGCCCAGACAGCCGGTGACGATCACCTTGCCGTTTTCGTTGAGCGCTTCGCCGATCGCGTCGAGACTTTCCTGCACCGCCTCGTCGATGAAGCCGCAGGTATTGACGACCACGAGGTCCGCGCCGTCGTAGGTGCCGGAAATCTCGTAACCTTCGGCGCGCAACTGGGTGATGATCTGCTCGGAATCGACGAGGGCTTTCGGGCAGCCGAGGCTAACGAATCCGACCTTCGGAGCTGAAGCGGTCGGCGCGGCGGGGGAAGTGGTCTGCGACATAGGTGGGTCCGGCGTATAGCGGTGACGGTAACGACAATGGGGACGGTGCAAGACGATGCAATACGGCCTGCGAGGCGACGACACAGCCCCGGGCGAACGCCCGCACACGCAGCCTACTATTGTACCGTGCTGGCGGGCGGCTGTTCGCGCGCCGCGTGAGCGCCATGTGCGCTGCAAGCGGACCATGCTCTGGTTGGCCGCTGCAAATGAAAACAGCCGCTTAAGCGGCTGCCTGGCGGTCCAGGACCGTATTTGTCGCCGAGTTGCCCCGTTCGACGGTCGATCAGGCAGGGCCTGATCGTTATAGGATCGTAAGCAACCGACGCTCGCCTGGCAATACTCCGATTGTCGTAGGATCCGGCGCAAAACCCTTGGGCGCCAACGACGCTTCGATCACCTCAAGAATCTCCCGCGAATCATGCAACCTTCGGATCGACGCATGCAGCTCAACGGCCTGCGACCAGGTGCGCTTCAGGTAGCTCAGCCACATCTTGACGCGCCCGTGCTCGTGAAGATGCGTGGCACGAGCCTGCAATTTACGCAGATACCCGGCGATATAACCCAACACGATCGGCCATTCCTCATCGGAGGGATTTCGCGCCATCAGGCCGCGTATGCGCAGCGCCAGAAACGGATCCGACACCGCGCCACGTCCGATCATCACGTCCTCACAGCCGCTGACCGCCCGGCATCGCTCCCAGTCCGCCACCGTCCACACTTCGCCGTTCGCAACGACCGGCACGTCGACGGCGGCGTCGATCGCGGCGATCCACTCCCAGTGGGCCGGCGGCCGGTAACCGTCGTCGCGGGTTCGGGCATGCACGACGAGAGACGCCGCGCCCGCTTCCGCCAGCGCCACCGCGCAGTCAATTGCGAGCGATGTATCGGCCACGCCGAGGCGCATTTTCGCGGTCACAGGCAGGCTCGCCGGCACCGCCGCGCGCACGGCCGAAACAATCCGGTGCAGTTGTTCAGGGTCGCCCAGCAGCATCGCCCCGCCGCCGTGCTGATTGACGATCTTCGCGGGACAGCCGAAGTTCAGATCGACCCCATGCGGTGATAGCCGAGCCGCACGCTCCGCGTTGGCGGCCATCCATTCAGGATCGCTACCGAGCAACTGGATCACCGTCGGCGTGCCGCTGAGAGTACGGCCACCGTGCAGGATTTCAGGCGCTTCCCGTTCGTAGACGCGATCGGGCAGCAGCGAGCCCGTCACGCGGACGAATTCGGACACGCACCCGTCGAAGCCGCCCGTGCTGGTCAGCACGTCGCGCAGCACGTAATCGGCGACCCCTTCCATCGGGGCGAGAAACAACCGGCTCACGGCGAGGCGAGCGCCGCGTCAACGCAGCGCTGTTGCCGGAAACAGGTGGGAGTGGGACATCCACGAAACATGAGATTGACCGTCGGAGTGGGGATGGAATGGGCGGCCAGAGCGCCCTCTCCGAAGAAAATGCCCCACACACGCAGCCCGCGATTGTACCGCGCGACGCCATGCGCCCGCGGCCGGACCGCCCACCCCTGTGCGCTTACTTTTTCTCCGGCTCAGGATTGCCTTGCGGATTGGCCTGCGGATTACCCGGCGCCGTGCCGGCATTGACCGGACCACCGGGCGTAAACGGGAAGGTCGCGAACATCGACTTCGCCTGGGTCTGCATCTGCTCCTGCATCTGCACGAACATGTTCTTCGACTGCTCGATGTAGCTGGTCATCATGCCCTGCATCATCGGCGCCTGCATGTTCATGAATTGCGACCAGACTTCGGGATTCATCGCCTTGCCTTCGTACAGATTTTTCGACTGGTCGGCGAGCTTCGCCTGAATGTCGATGAAGGCCTGGATGTTCTTCTCGAGATACGTGCCCATCATGCCCTGCATCGCATGACCGTAGAAGCGGATGATCTGCGACAACATCGACGACGAGAACATCGGCAAGCCGCCGCTTTCCTCGTCGAGAATGATCTGCAACAGAATGGCGCGCGTCAGATCCTCGTTGCTCTTTGCATCGATGACCTTGAAATCCTCCTGATCCAGCACGAGTTGCTTCACGTCAGTCAGCGTGATGTACGTGCTTGTCTCGGTATCGTAGAGCCGACGATTCGGATATTTCTTGATCAGTCGTTCGGCTGTTTTCTTTGTAGTAGTAGTCATTTAACGCCTTTGAGCGCGAGTTGAGCGCGGAAACGGCGTCATACCGGCTGCGCAATCGGGCCATTGCGCAGCGAGACGCCGCCGGAACCATCTGAGCCATGGCGCGCTGCCTTGTGAGCGGCGCGCCGGTGACTCAGCCCATATGCAAACCACCATTCAGCGAGAAGTCAGCGCCCGTCGAGAAACCCGATTCTTCCGACGCGAGCCACGCGACGATCGAACCGATTTCGTCCGGTTGGCCGAGACGACGCACCGGAATCGTTGCGACGATTTTCTCCAGCACGTCCGGCCGGATCGACTTGACCATATCGGTGCCGATGTAGCCCGGCGACACGGTGTTGACCGTCACGCCCTTGGTGGCCACTTCCTGCGCCAGCGACATCGTGAAGCCGTGAATGCCGGCCTTCGCGGTCGAGTAATTGGTCTGGCCGAACTGGCCCTTCTGACCGTTCACTGACGAGATGTTGACGATCCGTCCAAAGCCGCGCTCGACCATGCCGTCGATCACCTGCTTGGTGACGTTGAACAGGCTGGTCAGGTTGGTGTCGATCACCGCCGTCCAGTCTTCGTGCGTCATCTTGCGGAACACCACGTCGCGCGTGATACCGGCGTTATTCACCAGAATGTCGATCTCACCGACTTCGCTCTTGACCTTGTCGAACGCGACCTTGGTGGATTCCCAATCGCCGACGTTGCCTTCGGACGCGATGAAATCGTAGCCCAGCGCCTTCTGCTCTTCGAGCCACTTCACACGGCGCGGCGAGTTCGGGCCGCAGCCCGCGACCACCTTGTAGCCTTCTTTGTGCAGCCGCTGGCAAATGCTCGTGCCGATGCCACCCATCCCGCCCGTTACGTACGCAATTCGCTGTGTCATAAACCACACTCCGTTATCGTTTTCGAGGCGCCGACCGGCGCCTCTTCCCTCGCCTGATACTTCATCTCCGCTGCCGCCGGGCGACCGGCCGACGAGGCCATTTCAGCCACACGCTCCCTGCTGCCCTGCGGCGCGTGGCATTCCTACGTGACGCGAAACCGGCGCCTCATGGACGCCCGTCCCGCACGACACACCTACCTGTTGAACCCGAACCCGAACCGGTTAATCGCGCTCGATCGCCAGCGCGACGCCCATGCCGCCGCCGATACACAGCGACGCCAGACCCTTCTTCGCATCGCGCTTCTGCATTTCGTGCAGCAGCGTGACGAGAATCCGGCAACCGGACGCACCGATCGGATGGCCGATCGCAATCGCGCCACCATTCACGTTGATCTTCGACGTGTCCCAGCCCATCTGCTGATTCACCGCGCACGCCTGGGCGGCGAACGCTTCGTTGATTTCCATCAGGTCAAGGTCGGCCGGCGTCCAGCCCGCGCGCTCGAGACAGCGGCGCGAAGCCGGCACCGGGCCCATGCCCATCACCTTCGGATCCAGACCCGAGGTGGCGTATGCCTTGATGCGCGCGAGCGGCTTGAGGCCGAGCGCTTCGGCCTTCTTCGCCGACATCACCAGCACTGCGGCAGCGCCGTCGTTCAGACCCGACGCGTTGGCGGCCGTCACCGAGCCTTCCTTCGAGAACGCCGGCTTCAGACCCGACAGCGATTCAGCCGTCACGCCGTGGCGCACGAATTCGTCGGTCGCGAAACGCAGCGGCTCGCCCTTGCGTTGCGGAATCTCGACCGGCACGATTTCGTCGTCGAAACGGCCGGCCTTCTGCGCGGCTTCCGCCTTGTTCTGCGACGCCGCTGCAAACGCGTCCTGCTGCTCGCGCGTAATGCCGTATTCCCTGGCGACGTTTTCCGCCGTCACGCCCATGTGGTACTGGTTGTAGACGTCCCACAGGCCGTCGACGATCATCGAATCGACCAGCTTCGCGTCACCCATGCGGAAACCGTCGCGCGAGCCCGGCAGTACGTGCGGCGCGGCGCTCATGTTTTCCTGGCCGCCGGCAATCACGATGTCGGCGTCGCCCGCGATAATCGCGTTGGCTGCCAGCATCACGGCCTTCAGGCCCGAGCCGCACACCACGTTGATCGTCATGCCCGGCACGGCATTGGGCAAGCCCGCCTTGATCAGCGACTGACGCGCCGGATTCTGGCCGGAAGCCGCGGTCAGCACCTGACCCAGAATCACTTCGCTCACCTGCTCGGGCTTCAGACCGGCCCGTTCGAGTACGGCACGAATCACCGTGGCGCCAAGCTCGGGCGCGGCGACCTTCGCCAACGACCCACCGAATTTGCCCACTGCCGTACGGGCGGCCGATACGATCACAACATCAGTCATTTCTATATCCTCCGGGCAAGCCAGCCAACTGCGCCGCAGCCCGTCAAGTTAAAAATCTCGTTGCTCAATCTCGCAGCACTTGCGCTCTGACTCGTTCAGTCGCGCGCGTTGCAACCTCTGCAACGGCACGCGACACCGCGCTGTGACGCGCGTTCAAACCTACTCCCGTTGCCGCACGTAACGTCCCGGCGCCGGCTCGATGACCGGATAGTCCGCCGAACCGGCCGCCGCGCGCGGTTTAACCTTTTTGCCGCCGTACTGGTCGAGCCACGTGGACCATTCGGGCCACCAGCTGCCAGGCACTTCGGTCGCCGCGTCGAACCATGCGTCGGCGCTTTCCGGCAGCGTCTTCGCATCGCCTTCCAGCATCCAGAAATTGCGCTTCTTCTTGGCCGGCGGATTGATCACGCCCGCGATGTGACCCGACGCGCCGAGCACGAACTTCAACGGCCCGCTAAGCAGCGGCACCGACGCATACGCCGTTTGCCACGGCACGATATGGTCTTCGCGTGAACCGTAGATGAAGGTCGGCACGTCGATCTTCGACAGATCGACCGGCTCGCCGCAGGTGGTCAACGCACCCGGCTCGCGCAGACGATTCTCGAGGTAGGTATTGCGCAGATACCAGACGTACATCGGACCCGGCAGGCTGGTCGAGTCGCTGTTCCAGTACAGCAGATCGAACGGCACCGGCGTGCGACCCTTGAGGTAATTGTCGACGACGTAGTTCCACACCAGATCGTTCGGCCTCAAAAACGAGAACGTGTTGGCGAATTCGATACCGCGCATGAGTCCCGGCGCCGAGCCGCTCTTGCCGCCGATGGTCTGCTCGCGCATCTGCACATGCTGCTCGTCGACGAACACGTCGAGCACGCCGGTGTCGGTGAAGTCGAGCATCGCGGTGAGCAGGGTCATGGACGCCGCCGGATGTTCGCCACGCGCCGCGGCCACTGACAGCGCGGTGGCGAGCATCGTGCCGCCCACGCAGAAACCGAGCGTGTTGATCTGCTCACGGCCGCTGATCTTGCTGACCGTTTCGATAGCGCGCAGCACGCCGTCGCCGATGTAGTCGTCCCACGTTTTATGCGCGATCGACTGATCCGCATTGCGCCACGAAATCAGGAACACCTGGTGCCCCGAATCGAGCCCGTGCGCGACCAGCGAATTCTCCGGCTGCAGATCGAGAATGTAGAACTTGTTGATGCAAGGCGGCACGATCAGCAAAGGCCGCTCGCGCACGGTAGCCGTGCGCGGCTTGTACTGGATCACCTGCATCAGCTCGTTTTCGAACACGACCGAGCCTTCGGTGTTCGCGAGGTTTTCGCCGACCACGAAACGCGATTCGTCGGTCTGCGAAATCTTGCCGCGCTGCAAGTCGCCGAGCAGGTTCATCACACCCTGGCGCAAGCTCTCGCCCTTGCTGTCCAGCAAGGTCTTTTGCGCTTCCGGATTCAACGCGAAGAAGTTGCTCGGCGAGGCCGCCGCGGTCCACTGCTGGACCGCGAAACGAACCCGTTCGCGCACCTTCGGATCGGTGTCGAGCGCGTCGACCATCTCTTGCAGATAGCGCGCATTCAACAGATACCAGGCGGCGGTAAACGCGTAGGCCGGCGCTGCGCTCCATGCTTCGGAACTGAAGCGGCGATCCTTGAGTTCGGGGGACTTGACGGCCGACGAGGTGGCTTGCTGGATCAACTCCAGTGCCTCACGCGAATAATCGGCCTGCAGTTTTTGCATCCGCTCCGAAGGAATCGCGGCGCTCGGAATATTCAAACCGGCGAAGGACGGCAGCGACGGCATGCCGCCCGCGGCCAGCTTGCTGAAGTCGGGCATGCCCGGGAACGACGGCATTTGCGGCATACCGAATCCCGCCAAGGGCGGGACGCCCATTTGCGGCATGTTCGGGACAGTGGGCATTTGCGGCATGGCGAACGGCAAGCCGTTGCCGCCAGGCTGCGTACCGACCGAACGCCACGCATTCATCCACAGGTCGAGTAATTGCTGCATGCCTGCGGCTGGCGTTGCACCGCTCGTACCGGCCTGCTGCGTCTGCTCCTTCGAGGAGTCCGTGCTGGGGGAAGCTGAGGAATGTGATGCTGCCATGCCTGCTTTTGACCGGTAAGTCCTTGCGGACGGGTTGAGAGGCAGGTTCGTGCGCAAGTGGGCGATTGCTCGCGACCTCGTCACGCCCTGTCCTGCACGAGGAGCCGTGAGGAACATTCTTGCTCCCCATCGCAAGGCATGTCAATGCTTGTTCCTGATTTTGCCGCAGTGCGATAGTTTTTTAATTATCGTTTTCCCTGTGTAGAAGATCGCGCTTTTGCGACATGAGTGAACGGAAGTGCGAACAGGCGAAAAAAGCTCCCATAGAGCATGGGCTTATGTGTGTTTATCCGTTCGCGTGTGGCGCTTTTTTGCGGCAGTTTTGCGCTAGCTCAGAGAATTCCGGCAGTGCAGCAAAATAGCGTGCCGCGTCTCCGAACAAACCCTCATACGCGGGTCCGCAGGAATGGGCCGCGGGCTTTCCGGCAGGCTTCCAGGGGATCCCCAAACGCAGCACGCCCGCATGATCGCGCCGGTGAAGAAAGGCGTGGTCATGCGGGCGTGGGTAGCGTTTTTTTGCAGCTGAACTAGTCGGCGATCGCCTTTACCTGATCGTCCAGCCAGATCAGCGCGGCCATGCGGCCGGTCTCGCGATCGCGGCGATAGGAATAGAAACGATCGCGTTGCGTGACCGTGCAAAGATCGCCGCCGACCACGCGCGTCACACCGAGCCGTTGCAAACGCAAACGCGCCAGCGCCGGCAGATCGGCAAGATATTTACCCGGATTGTGCGGACGCCCGACGAACGCATTCGCCGTCGCCTCGCGTTGTGCGCCGTCCACGCCGTTCATGAAGGCGTCACGCACGTCTGCACCGACCTCGAATGCATCGGGCCCGATCGACGGTCCGAGATAAGCGTGCAATGCGCTTGTCTCGACACCCGCGAGTTCGGCGACGCGCTGCGCCGTCTGTTCGACGATGCCCGCCGCCAGGCCACGCCACCCCGCGTGCGCGGCGCCGACCGCGCGGCCCGCTTCGTCGCAGAACAGCACCGGCATGCAGTCGGCCACCATCACCACGCAGACGGTGCCGGGACGATCGGTGATGCTGGCATCGGCGCGCGTCGGCGTATCGCTCGCGTGACGCTGCGCCAGCACGTCTTCCGCGCGCACGATCCCCGCGCCGTGAATCTGCTCGAGCCACGCGGCCTCGCTCACGCCCGCGAGTGCCAGCAGCCGCGCGCGGTTGATCGCGACCGCGGCCGGATCGTCGCCGGCTTTCATGCCCAGATTCAGGCCGCCGGGCTGCTCCGCACCGTCCTGCCAGCGGCCGAACGGCGGCAGACTCACGCCGCCGTTGCGCGTGGTGACCAGCGCGCGCACGCGCGGCGAGACGTTCCACGCGGGCTGCACGAGATCGGCAAAGCTCAGTTCCGGCACACTCATGTGCGATCGTCCTTGTCGTGGGGGCCGGCTTCGTCCTGATCGTCGTCGCCGTGGTCGCCGTCGTGATCGTTTTCGCCGTCGTGATCGTGATCGTCGTCCGCGTCGTCGTGGTCGAGCGCGCCGTCTTCGTCGGCATCGCCGTCGAGCGACGCGTCGTAGTCGTCGTCCTCGTAATACGTCTCGTCGAACTCGCCCGCGTCGTCTCGCCCGAGACCCAAGGCCACCGACAATGCCTCCATGTCCTCCGGCACATTGGCGCGCCAGTTCATCGTGCGGCCGGTTTTCGGATGCGTCAGCCCCAGCCGCCAGGCATGCAGCGCCTGACGCGCGAAGCCGCCGGGCAGCGGCTTGACCGAGCGCTTGCCGCGCGCGTGCCCATACACCGGATCGCCCAGCAGCGGATGCCCGATATGCGCGCAATGCACGCGAATCTGATGGGTGCGACCGGTTTCCAGATCGCAGGTAATCGCGGTCACCGGCTGGCGCTCCCAGATCGCCGTTTCGACGCGCCGGAAATGCGTGCGCGCCGGTTTGCCCGTCGCGCCCGTCACCACCGCCATGCGCGTGCGTTCACGCGGATCGCGGCCGATCGGCGCGTCGATCGTGCCGCTCTCGGGCATGTTGCCCCACACCAGCGCGAGATACCGGCGCTTCACCGTATGCGCCTGCAACTGGCGCACCAGATCGGTCTGCGCTTCGAGCGTGCGCGCCACCACCATCAGCCCGGAAGTTTCCTTGTCGAGCCGGTGCACGATACCCGCGCGCGGCAAGCCCGCCGCCGCGTCGCCGTAGCGGTACAGCAGGCCGTTCAGGAGCGTGCCGCTCCAGTTGCCGGCAGCCGGATGCACGACCATGCCGGCCGGCTTGTTAATGACCACCAGCGTATCGTCTTCATAGACGATCTCGAGCGGCACCGGCTCCGGCGTGAACGCGAGTTGTTCGGGCAGCAGATCCGGCACGAGTTCGATAGTCGCGCCGAGCGGCACCGGCTGACGGATCTTCGCGGGCTTGCCGTCGATCCGCACGCGCTCCGCCTCGATCCAGCTCTGCAGGCGGTTACGCGAGAACTCGGGGAATACCCTCGCCAGCACCTTATCGAGCCGGTCGCCGGCCATTTCGTCGGGCACGACGATGTAGCGCGGGGTCTCGTCCGTGACGCGGTTAGCCACCGTCGGCGCAAGGCTTTGCGGGTCGACGGCGTCTAGCGCGTCGCTGCCGAGATCGTCGTCGAGGGAATCGACGCCCAACGCGTCGGAGGGGTCAGCGCTTACGCTATAATCTTTGTTGCTATTCCCGGCACCGGTTGCGGTACCTGGAGTATTTGAGCGGGTCATTGAGTCTGGGTCACCTGGACGTAAAGCTAGACTGGAAAATGCGAGCCTTGAACACCATCACTAAAGCGGCGATCAATTTGGCGGCCATCAAGAAGGCGGCCCGTAAAGTGGCCGGATACATTGCGTGTGCCGCAGCCGTCGCCGTTGTTGCGGCTTGTCACGGCCTGCCGGAGAAGACCGACGAAACGGCAACGTGGAACAACAACAAATTATATACGGAGGCGAACGACGCCTTGACCGGTGGTGATTTCGGCAAGTGCGCGAAGTACTTCGAAATGCTCGAGGGGCGCGATCCGTTCGGCCACTTCGCGCAGCAGGCGCAGATCAACGTCGCGTACTGCAACTGGAAAGACAATGAAAACGCCGCCGCCGACCAGGCGATCGACCGCTTCATCCAGTTGCATCCGGATCACCCGGACATCGCCTACGCGTACTACCTGAAGGGCATGATCCACTTCAACGACGACCTCGGTCTGTTCGGCCGCTTCTCCGGCCAGGACATGAGCGAGCGCGATCCGAAGTCGCTGCGCGAGTCGTATGACGCGTTCAAGGTCGTGGTCGACAAGTACCCGAACAGCAAGTACGCGCCGGACGCCGCGCAACGCATGCGCTATATCGTCAACGCGCTGGCCTCGCACGAAGTCCACGCGGCGGATTACTACTACCGCCGTGGCGCGTATGTCGCCGCGATCAACCGCGCGCAACTGGCGCTGACGCAATACAAGAACGCACCGGCTATTGAAGACGCACTGCACATCATGATGCTGTCGTACGAGAAGCTGAACCAGCCGCAACTGGCCGACGACACCAAGCGCGTGCTGGCCGGCACCTTCCCGGACAGCCCGTACATCACGGGTCATGCACGGCCGGGTAAGGAAAAGTCGTGGTGGCAATTCTAAGCCGCACCACGGCACGCTGAAATTCAGCGTCAGCCTGGAAAGAAAAAACGCCACGACCCAAGGTCGTGGCGTTTTTGTTTGTGCGGCTAGCTCGGCTTGTACGGCTTGCAGGCCTTACGACCCGGCAGCCGCCGCACTCAGTCCCGCTCGAACAACGCAATCGACTCCACATGCGACGTATGCGGGAACATGTTCACCACGCCCGCGCCCACCAACCGGTAGCCGGCATCGTGCACCAGCAGGCCGGCATCGCGCGCGAGCGTAGCGGGCGCACAGGACACATAGACGATGCGCTTCGGCAGCGGACCATTGCCGCTTTGCGCAATCTCCACGAGCGCGCGGGCGACGGCCAGCGCGCCTTCGCGCGGCGGATCGATCAGGAATTTGTCGAAGTGACCGAGCGCGCGGAAGTCGTCGGCGGTGACTTCGAACAGGTTGCGGCACGCAAACGACGTATGTCCCGCCACACCGTTCAGCCCGGCATTCTCGAGCGCGCGCGAGGTCAGCGCCTCACTGCCTTCGATCCCCACCACTTCCCGCGTGATCCGCGCGAGCGGCAGCGTGAAATTGCCGATCCCGCAGAACAGATCCAGCACCCGGTCGGACCGCGCCGGCGCCAGCAGCCTCAACGCGCGGCTGATCAGCACGCGGTTGATCGCGTGATTCACCTGGGTGAAATCGGTCGGCTTGAACGGCATACGGATGCCGTATTCCGGCAGCGTGTAGTCGAGCTGCTGGTCGAGCGGATAGAACGGCGCGGCCGTTTCCGGGCCGCCCGGCTGCAGCCACCACTGCACCTTGTGCTGGTCGGCGAAATCGCGCAGCACCTGTTCATCGGCCTCCGTAATCGGCGCCAGGATGCGCAGCACCATGGCGGTGATCGACGAACCCACCGCCAGCTCGATCTGCGGCAGACGCTCGTAGATCGACAGCTTGCGGATCATGAAGCGCAGCGGCATCAGCATCGCCGATATATGCTGCGGCAGCACCTCGCAGGTCTTCATGTCGGCGATATCGCTGCTCTTCTTCTCGTGGAAGCCGATCCGCATGCCGCCCTTTTCGGGCAGAAAACGCACCGCCAGACGGGCGCGATAGCGATAACCCCAAGCCGGGCCGTGAATCGGCCGGAATACGGTTTCCGGGCGCAGCTTCGCCAGATGCTTCAGATTGTCCTCGAGCACGCGCTGCTTGACGGCGACCTGCGCGCGGATGTCGAGATGCTGCATCGAACAGCCGCCGCAACTATCGAAGTAGCTGCATTTCGGCTGGGTGCGGATCACGCTTTCACGCAATACCTGCACGACCTCGGCCTGTTCGAATTTCGCCTTGCTGCGATGCGTCGAATAGCTGACGCGCTCGCCGGGCAACGCGCCTTCGACAAAAATCACCTTGCCGGGCGTGCCGTCTTCGGTCTCGACGCGGCCGACGCCGCGCGCTTCCATATCGAGCGAAACGATTTCAATGACCGGCTCGTTGCCGGTGACGACGAGTGCGGGCGCCGGCCGGGACGACTTCTGTCGCTTCGGCGAGCGACGATGGGGGGCAGTTCGGGACACCTGCGACTTCCTGACAAACTTGGGGGAAGGCGAGATTGTAGACGAAGCGCCCGCCTTGCCCGCGATTCGGCAAACGAAGCGGCAACGGCGAGCGGGCTAGCGGGCTATCGGCCTGCTACTGATCGAACGCCGCCAGATACTCGGCCCATTGCGGCGCCGCCTCCTGCGCGAGCGCATTTTTCACCAGATTGATTTCGTCGGCATATTCTTCGGCGGAAAACGCGCCGCGAATCAGCTGGAACCGGCAATACAACAGGTAAGTATTCACGACATCGGTTTCGCAGTAATTGCGGATTTCTTCGATCCGCCCTTCCTGGTACGCGTGCCACACCTGGCTGCCGTCCATGCCCATCTTGCCGGGGAAGCCGCACATCTTGGCGAGCGCGTCGAGCGGCGCGTTGGCGCGCGCCTGGTACATGGCGAGCACGTCCATCAGATCCGTGTGACGCGCGTGGTAGCGGCTGATGTAGTTGTTCCACTTGAACTCGCGGTCGTCCTCGCCGAGGTCCCAGAAGCGGGGAGCGGGGATGCCGTTGACCAACGCCCGGTAGTTCAGCACCGGCAGATCGAAGCCGCCGCCGTTCCACGACACGAGCTGCGGCGTGTACTTCTCGATGACGCGATAGAACGATTGCACCAGCGCGGCTTCACCGTCTTGCAGCGTGCCGAGCGAGCGCACGCGGAAGCCGTTGTTGTCGCGGAATACGCAGGAAATCGCCGCGACCCGTTGCAGGTGATGCGGCAGGAAATCGCCGCCGGTCTTTTCGCGGCGCGCGGCGAACGCGTGCTCGGCGACTTCGGCGTCGCTCAGTGTGGCGGGCAAATTGTCGAGGCGGCGAATGCCGGCGACATCGGGAATCGTCTCGATGTCGAATACAAGAATCGGTGTCATCAGTCTAGAGAACGGCGTCCTTGCGAACGCCATTGGAGGCGAAGAAGCGCTTCAAACGCACCAGCGCTTCCTGTTGGATCTGGCGCACACGCTCGCGCGTGAGGCCCATTTCGTCGGCCAGCTCTTCGAGCGTGGCGGGTTCGATGTGGTTGAGCCCAAAGCGGCGCTCGATCACATGACGATGTTTGTCCGACAGGCGCGCGAGCCACGCCCGCGTGAGCGTTTCCAGTTCGCGATGCTGGACTTCGGCGTCCGGCGACTGGCTCTGGTCGTCGGACAGCAAGTCGAGCAGGCTGCTGGCCGGATCGAGGTCGAGCGGCGCGTCCAGCGACGCGGTGTGTTCGTTCAGCGCGAGGATGTCGGTGACTTCGTCGGTGGTCTTGCCGGTCAGATAGGCAATGTCGTCGATGCTGGCGTCACGGCGCTCGGCCGCCTCACCCGAGTTCATCGAATTCTTTTCCAGATGGCGCTTGGCGCGCAGCACCTGATTGAGCTCGCGAATCACGTGAACAGGCAAACGCACGGTGCGCGCCTGGTTCATGATCGCGCGCTCGATGCTCTGGCGGATCCACCAGGTGGCGTAAGTCGAAAAGCGGAAGCCGCGCGTCGGATCGAATTTTTCGATCGCGTGCATCAGGCCGAGATTGCCCTCTTCGATCAGATCAAGCAGCGGCACGCCGCGGTTCAGATAACCCTTGGCAATGCTGACCACGAGCCGCAAATTACGCTCGATCATGACCTGCCGCGCGTCGAACTCGCCGGCCTTCGCAAGACGCGAGTATTTCTGCTCTTCCTCGACGGTGAGCAGCGGCTTGACGCTAATGCGGTTCAGGTAGTGCTGAATGGTGTCGGCCGTCAGCTCGGCTTGCAACAGCGCGCGGAAATCGTCGGCGTCGGGCGCGGCTTCGGGCGTGCTTTCGCGGGCGTCGCCGCCCTCTTCCGCGCCGCTCTGACGCTCGTCGAGATCGCGCTCTTCGGCGATCTCTTCTTCCACCTCCGAAGCGCCGCTTTCGTCCACCGAAGCGGATACAGCTTGGCTGGTCTTTCCAGACTCGGCTTGCGGCGGGCGGCGCTTCGTTTTCGGCATGGTCGTTTCGCTTATTGCGGCGGCAAATACTTCAGTGGGTCGACAGGTTTACCCTGCCGGCGAACTTCGAAATGCAACATCACGCGGTCGGAATCGCTATTGCCCATCTCAGCGATTTTCTGCCCCTTCGTTACCGCGTCTCCCTCTTTTACCATCAAAGCGCGGTTGTGTGCATACGCCGTGAGATAAGTTGCATCATGCTTGATGATAATGAGATTGCCGTAACCACGCAGCCCATTTCCGGCATAAACCACCCGGCCATCCGCCGAGGCTTTCACCGGGTCGCCCGCCGCGCCGCCGATATTGACGCCCTTGTTGGTCGAATCGTTGAAGGTGCCGAGGAGCGGCCCGCGCACCGGCCAGGCGAAGCTCACGTTGCCGGCCGCGGCGCCCGAATCGCTGGCGGCGCCCGGCGCCGGCGGCGTGAGCGAGGCGTTGTTCGCGCCCGAGCCGTAGATCGGCGGTGCGGCAACACCTGCTGCCGCACCCACGGCCGGCGGCGTGCTGCCGAGTGGCGCGCTTTGCACGGCGCCGCCATTGCCGATCGGCGCGGTCGACACACCCGGCGTCAGCGCCGCGGTGTTCGCACCCGGCGGCACCACGCGCAGCAACTGATCCACTTCGATCTGATTCGGGTTGGTCAGATTGTTCCACGTCGAGATGTCGCGGTAGTTCTGGCCGTTTTCCAGCGCGATCCGATACAGCGTGTCGCCTGGCTTCACGCGATAGTAGCCGGGCGGCGGCGGGCCGAGCGGCACCGGCGGCTGCGCAGCCTGCGTGCCGAGCGCGCCGCTGCCGGAGCGGTCGATCACGGGCGCCTGGTCGAGCCTCGTCGCGCATGCCGTCATCAGCAGGGACAAGGCGAGCACGCACACGCTACGCTGGGTTACGGTCATCGGGACATTCAGGCTGGTTCTTTGCATGGCGCGCAACATACTCATCGGTGTTAAATCACTCCGGATTTTAAGGGTACAAAGAAAACGCGATCAAGCCGTGACTCGCGCCATTGCGCGGGTCCGGTCCGCTCGACCAGAGTCAGCACCTGATTCTGGCCTTCCTGCGAGCCGACCGGCGCAACCAGACGGCCGCCGATCGCGAGTTGTTCAAGTAATGCAGGCGGTACGTCGAGCCCCGCCGCGGCGATCAGGATCGCGTCGAACGGCGCCGCCGCCGGCAAGCCTAGCCGCCCGTCGCCGTAATGCAGGCGAATGTTCGGAATGCGCAGCGGACGCAAGTTTGTCTTGGCGCGTTCGGACAGCGGCTTGATGCGTTCGATCGAGTAAACCTCGCGCGCCACCTGGCTCAGCACCGCCGCCTGGTAACCGCAACCCGTGCCGATCTCGAGCACCGTGTTCAACGCGCGGCCGGCCGCGGCCAGTTCGATCATTCGCGCGACGACCGACGGCTTCGAGATCGTCTGGTGATGACCGATCGGCAACGCGGCATCTTCGTAAGCCTGGGCCGCGAGGCCCGGGTCGACGAACATGTGACGCGGCACCACCGACATCGCGTTCAACACGCGCTGATCGGTCACGCCGTTCGCACGCAGGCGTTCGACCATCCGTTCGCGAACCCGTTCCGAAGTCAGTGCCAGGGCGCCGTTCAATGCGACGTTCGGCGCGGCGGTGCGCTCGCTCGCGCGGGGTTTCGCCGATGGCGCCGGATGCGAAGCCGCGCGCGTGCTCAAGCCCGGCATGGCGGGTTTGAGCGGCGCTTTGGCTGACGCCGCGGCTTGCGGCTTAGGCGAAGTGACGAGCTGGGACGGTACTTGCGGCTTGGCCTGCACCGGAGACTGAACCTGCGCTCGTGCTTGCACCGTCGCTTGCGGCTTAGCTTGCGGGCTGACTTGCGGCTTAGCTTGCGCCTTACCGCCCGCGCTAGCCGGCGACTTCTTCGCCGGCTGCTGCCGCGCATTCAGCGCCGCGCTCGCGGCCAACGCCGCCGCGCGTATTTCGCCCGGGCGCCCCTCGGGCCGGCGCGGTTCGCGCACCAGGTCCTCGAGGCCGAGCGGAAAACGCTTGGCGCGCTCGCTCGTCATGAAGCGCTGCTGCCGGCGCGCAACCAGTCGCGCGCCGCGGGCAGCATTTGCGTATGGGTCAAGTCGAGCTGCAGCGGCGTGATCGACACGTGGCCATTGGCGACGGCGTGGAAGTCCGTGCCTTCGCTCGCATCGCGCGCGCTGCCCGCCGGGCCGATCCAGTAGATCGGTTCGCCGCGCGGATTGGTCTGGCGGATCACCGGCTGCGACGGATGCCGCTTGCCGAGACGCGTGATCTGCCAGCTTTTGAGTTGCTCGTACGGCAGATTGGGAATGTTCACGTTCAGCAACGGATGCCCAGCCAACGGCTGTTCGAGATAATGCGCGACGATCTCGGTGGCGACGCGCACCGCGTCGTCGAGATGCACCCAGTCCTTGTCGACCAGCGAAAACGCGATGGCCGGCACGCCGAACATGATGCCTTCCGTAGCGGCGGCGACGGTGCCCGAATACAGCGTGTCTTCGCCCATGTTCTGACCGTTGTTGATACCGGAGACTACGAGGTCGGGCGTATGGTCGAGCATGCCGGTCAGCGCGATATGCACCGAGTCGGTGGGCGTGCCGTTCACGTAGTAGAAACCGTTCGCCGAACGCAGGACCGAGAGCGGCCGCGACAGCGTCAGGGAATTCGACGCGCCGCTGCAATTCTGTTCGGGAGCCATCACGGTGACGTCTGCGATCGGCTTGAGCGCTTCGTAAAGCGCAGCAAGGCCTGGCGCCAGATAACCGTCGTCGTTGCTGAGTAGGATTCGCATGCGGCGATTGTAACCGAGGAAAGATGGCGCGCGGACGACACGGCGGCCCGTGTTCGCCTCGTGTTCGCCTCGTGTTCGCCCCGCCTCCGCCCCGTATGCACGACGCACATGCGAGGGTGATGACCACCGGCGCGGGTCGCATGACGGCATGCCTATCGAGCGCGTCCCGCCCCCTCGATCGTGAGCGCCGCGAGGATAAAAACGCACGGTCGTGCGGATTGTTTTACACTCGACACGCTTGCCGCACCTCGAAGAAAATCCCCAGTAAGACCCTGATCGATATGGAGACACGATGCGCGCGATTCGCTGTAATCAATACGGCCCGCCGGAGAGCCTGGTCGTCGACAATCTGCCGGACCTCGAGCCGCCGCCCGGTCACGTGGTGATCGATGTCAAGGCCGCCGCCGTCAATTTCCCCGACGTGCTGATCATCGAGAACAAATACCAGTTCAAACCGCCGCTGCCGTTCACGCCCGGCTCGGAAATCGCGGGCGTGGTGCGCGCGGTCGGCGCCGACGTGAGCCAGTTCAAACCCGGTTCGCGCGTGATCGCCTTCACCGGCCAGGGCGGCTTCGCGGAGCAGGCGCTGGCGCCGGCCGCCGCGTGCGTGCCGCTGGCGGACGGCGTCGACTTCGATGTCGCCGCGGCGTTCACGCTCGCGTATGGCACCTCGCATCACGCGGTGGTCGATCGTGGCGCCTTGCAGGCCGGCGAGACGATGCTGGTGCTCGGCGCGGCCGGCGGCGTCGGCCTCGCGGCGGTCGAGATCGGCAAGGCGCTCGGCGCGCGCGTGATCGCGGCGGCATCGAGCGACGAGAAGCTCGCCACCTGCGTGAAGCACGGCGCGGACGCGACGATCAACTACAGCACCGAAGACCTGCGCGAGCGCATCAAGGCGCTCACCGACGGCAAAGGTCCCGACGTGATCTACGACCCGGTCGGCGGCATTTACGCGGAGCCGGCGTTCCGCAGCATCGGCTGGCGCGGACGCTATCTGGTGGTCGGCTTTGCCAATGGCGAGATTCCGAAGCTGCCGCTCAATCTGACGCTGCTCAAGGGCGCGAGTCTGGTCGGCGTTTTCTGGGGCGATTTTGCGAAGCGCGAGCCGCAGCGCAATCACGCGGCGTTCCAGCAGATGACCCAGTGGATCGGCGAAGGCAAGCTCAAGCCGTACGTGTCGGCGCGCTACGCGCTGGAAGACACCGGCCGCGCATTGCGTGATATGGCCGAGCGGCGTGTGATCGGCAAGGTGGTGATTACGCCGTAGCCTTCGGGCTGTTGCCGGACGGTGCTGCCTGAAGCGCAGCGAACCGTCGAACAGCGGCCTTACAAAACAGCCTTAAAAACCCAAAAAAACGGCGCGCGGTTTTCAAACCACGCGCCGTTTCTTTTGCGCCTCGCTATCGTTGCGCCTACAACTTTTCCGTCTCGCCCGATTTCGGTTGCCACTTCATCAAACGCCGCTCGCCGACGCCGACAATCGCATCGAGAATCAGCGCGAAGGCGGTCAACACCAGAATCCCGGCGAACACCGTGTTGATGTCGAAGGTGCCTTCGGCTTGCAGAATCAGATAGCCGACGCCGCGCGCCGAGCCCAGATACTCCCCCACCACCGAGCCGACGAACGCCAGCCCCACCGCCGTATGCAAGCTCGAAAACACCCAGCTCATCGCGCTCGGCAAATACACGAAGCGCAACAACTGCTTGCGGTTCGCGCCGAGCATGCGGGCGTTGGCGAGCACCACCGGACTGACTTCCTTCACACCCTGGTAGACGTTGAAGAACACGATAAAGAACACCAGCGTGACGCCGAGCGCGACCTTCGACCAGATGCCCAGACCGAACCAGACGCCGAAGATCGGCGCGAGAATCACGCGCGGCATCGAGTTGGCGGCTTTGATGTACGGATCGAACAGCGCGCTCGCCAGCGGCGACAGCGCGAGCCACAAACCGACGCCGAGTCCGAGCCCAGTGCCGAGCGCGAACGCAAGCACGGTCTCGACCAGCGTGATCCACAGGTGCAGATAGATCTCGCCGCCCGTGAACCACTCCCAGATGCGCTGCAGCACCTTCTGCGGCTCGCCGAAGAAGAACGCAGCCTTGTTCGGATCGTCGAAATAGAACGGCGGCAGCAGCGTCGGACTGGTCAGCACGTACCAGAGCACGAAACACAGCACCAGCAGCAGCCATTGCCAGATCACCAGATTCGCCCGGTTCGGGCGCAACGTCTTCCACATGACTCGGTTTGCCTTCGACGATGGATTAGCCTACGTTCAGACGCTCATGCCGCGCTTTCTTACCCCGGCGCGATACCGGCACAGTCGCGTCTAAACGGCCGTCAGTTGCTGCTGATAGCCCTTCAGCACCTCATCGCGCAGCACGCTCCAGATCTGCGCGTGCAATTCGACGAAACGCGGATGCGCACGGATTTCGGCGACGTCGCGCGGACGCGGCAGATCGATCGTGAATTCGCCGATCGGATGCGTGCCCGGTCCCGCCGACAGCACCACCACGCGATCTGACATCGCGATGGCTTCGTCGAGATCGTGCGTGATGAACAGCACCGCTTTGCGTTTTGCCGCCCACAGGTCGAGCAACTCGTTTTCCATCAACTGACGCGTCTGGATATCGAGCGCGGAAAACGGCTCGTCCATCAGGATGATGTCGGGATCGAGAATCAGCGTCTGCGCCATCGCGACGCGCTTGCGCATGCCGCCCGACAACTGATGCGGATAGCGGTCGCCGAAACCGCCGAGGCCGACGCGCTTCAGCCATTCGTCGGCTTTGGCACGGGCTTCGACCGGCGGCACGCCGTGAAACGCGAGGCCGGCCATCACGTTATCGATAGCCGGGCGCCATGGCATGAGCGCGTCCGCCTGGAACATGTAGCCGGCACGGCGGTTGATGCCCTTGAGCGGCTCGCCGAATACGCTGACCGTGCCCGACGACGGCTCAAGCAGACCGGCGCCGACATTCAGCAAGGTGGACTTGCCGCAACCGGTCGGCCCGACCACCGAGACGAACTCGCCCGGCGCGATGCGTAACGTGGTGTCCTTCACGGCCGTGTAGCGCTGCGCGCGGTTGTCGCGCGCAGCGAACGTGCAGGTGATGTTGTCGAGCGCCAGGGCGGCAACGGTCATCGTTCAGCTCGCTTGTTCGGAGGTCGGTTGAGGCTTTAGAAGTCGTCGTGGCACGTGGCGTCGTAATGGCATGACGGCGCGACATCGCGACGGCGCGGCCGCTTGCGAAACGCGCAACAGCGGCGCACGTCGTCGCCGTCGACCTTGTACGCGTCGCGGCGCTTACGCCTTGACGGTCGCCAGCGCTTTTTTCACGAAGTCGTTGGTCCACGTCTTCGACAGATCGATCGGCTTGCCCTGCACCGCCGGGTCGAACGCCTGCAAGGTCTTCAACGAGGTCGCGGGACCGTCGACGGGCATCAGGCCGTCGGGCGACATGGCTTCCTTCACGTGCTGCCAGGCGTCCAGATAGACCGCGCGGTCGCCGAGCAGATAGCCTTCCGGCACGGTATTGATCAGCTCGCTGCCGGTCGCCGTTTGCAGCCACTTGAGCGCGCGCACCATGGCATTGGTCAGCGCCTGCGTGGTGTTCGGATTCTTCGCGATGAAACTCTGCGACGCGTACAGGCAGCCTGCCGGCATGTCGCCGCCGAACACGCTGCGCGTATCGGCCAGCGTGCGCGTGTCCGACACGACGCGAATCTCGCCGGTGCGTTCGAGCTTGGTCATCACCGGATCGAGATTGGCGATCGCGTCGATCTGCCCCGACTGCAACGCGGCGATCGCGCCGGCGCCCGCGCCCACGCCGATAAACGCGACGTCTTTCGCGCTCAATCCGGCCTTCGCCAACACGAAGCTCGCCATGATCGAGGTCGACGAACCCGGCGCGGTCACGCCGATTTTCTTGCCCTTCAGATCGGCGATGGATTTGTAATTCGGCAGTGTTTTCTTCGACACCGCGAGCACGATTTGCGGCGCACGGCCCTGCAGCACGAACTCGCGGAACATCTGCTTCTGCGCCTGCAACAGCAAGGTGTGTTCGAACGCGCCGGACACCACGTCCGCACTGCCGCCCACGGCCGCCTTCAAGGCTTGCGAACCACCCGCGAAATCGGAGATTTCGACGTCGAGCCCTTCGTCCTTGAAATAATTGCGACGCTCCGCAATGGTGAGCGGCAGGTAATAGAACAGATTCTTGCCGCCGACCGCGATCGCGACTTTGGACGTTTCAGGTTTGCCCTGCGCGAAAGCGAGCGGCGAGACGCCGAGCGAGGCGCCCGCAAGCGCGGCCGTGCCGGCGAGGAAAGATCTGCGTTGCATGGTCTGATGTCTCCAAACTTTTTGTTGTCCGGTTTTTTCTTTTTACCGCGACGCTCGTGGGCGCCGCGTTTGAAGCGGTGTTCGTTTCACTGCTCGCGCACCCTTCGCAAAAGCGCGCGCGCAACTCAATCGCATTCAGACGATCTGTTGCGCGTGCAACCTTGCAATGTCGTCAGCATCATAACCTAGCGATTGCAGGACTTCATCGGTATGTTCACCCAGTTCGGGACCCAGCCAGCGCGTTTGGCCGGGGGTGGCCGAGAGCTTCGGCGTGACCGCCGGCAGCGTGATTTCCTTGCCGTCCTGCCACTTGAAGCGCTGGATCATCTGACGCGCCATGAACTGCGGATCAGTGAACATATCCGCGACGCTATAAATGCGCCCGACCGGCACGTCGGCGGCATTCAGTACCGCAAGCGCTTCGTCGATGGTGCGCGTGGCGAGCCAGGTGGCGATCGCGGCGTCGATTTCCAACGTACGCGGCACGCGCCCGTCGTTATGCGCGAGGCCGGGATCGTTCGCGAGATCGTCGCGTTCGATCGCCACCATCAGGCGCTTGAAGATCGGATCGCTATTGCCGCCAATCACGATGCTGCCGTCGCGGCACGGATACGTATTCGAAGGCACGATACCCGGCAGCGATGCGCCGGTGCGCTCGCGCACCATGCCGTACACGCCGTATTCGGGCACCACGCTTTCCATCATGTTGAAGACGGCCTCGTACAGCGCGACGTCGACCACCTGCCCTTTGCCGCCGTTCACCTGCTTGTGATGCAGCGCCATTAGCGCGCCGATCACGCCGTGCAGCGCGGCGATCGAATCGCCGATCGAAATGCCGATGCGCGGCGGCGGCAAATCCGGATAGCCGGTGATATGGCGCAGGCCGCCCATCGACTCGGCGATCGCGCCGAAACCGGGCCGGTCGCGATACGGTCCGGTCTGGCCGTAGCCGGACAGACGCACCATCACGAGGCCGGGGTTTTCCGCGGACAGCACGTCATAGCCAAGCCCGAGTTTCTCGAGCAAACCCGGCCGGAAATTTTCGACGACGATGTCCGCTTCTTTCGCGAGACGTCGCACGATTTCCTTGCCCTCTTCGGCCTTCAGATTGATGGTGATGGATTTCTTGTTGCGCGCCTGCACGGCCCACCACAGGGACGTACCGCCGACTTCCGGATAAAGCTTGCGCCATTTGCGCAGCGGGTCGCCGCCCTTGGGATCTTCGATCTTGATGACCTCGGCGCCGAACTCGCCGAGAAAACGCGCGGCGAACGGGCCGGCGATCAGCGTGCCAAGTTCCAGCACCTTGACGCCCGCGAGCGGGCCGGCGGGGGGTTGGGTTTGGGTGGCCTGCGCGCCGGGGATGTCTTCAGGCGCGGCGTTCACGTGGGATTCGGGAGTGGCGCTCATGGGTCTCCTTGGTTCTAGGCTGGGCTACGCGGCGTGCACCGCGACGACCGGACGCGCTGGCGGCGCACGCGTTCGCGACGAAAGCTTTTGCGACGCCGCCGCGCGCGATGCAGCGATGCAGCGGAGACGAGCGTTACATCGAGCGACGGTCGAGCATCGCGCGGGCAATCGTGCCGGCGTCGACGTATTCCAGCTCGCCGCCCACCGGCACGCCACGCGCCAGACGCGTGACCGCGAGACCGCGCGCCTTGAACGTTTGCCCGAGGTAGTGCGCGGTGGCTTCGCCTTCGTTAGTGAAATTGGTGGCCAGCACGACTTCCTTCACGACGCCGTCCGACGCGCGCCTGACCAGCCGGTCGAAATGAATTTCCTTGGGGCCGACACCGTCGAGCGGACTGAGCCGTCCCATCAACACGAAATAGAGGCCGCGATAGGTCATGGTCTGCTCGAGCATGATCTGGTCGGCTGGCGTTTCGACGACACACAGCAGCGAAGGATCGCGCTCCTCGTCGAGACAGGTCTCGCAGATCTGTGCCTCGGTGAAGGTGTTGCACTTCTCGCAGTGCTGCAGATGCTCGGTCGCGAACAGCAGCGAGCGGCCGAGTTTTTCAGCGCCGTCGCGGTCGTGCTGCATCAGGTGATAGGCCATGCGTTGCGCCGACTTCGGCCCGACACCGGGCAGCGCGCGCAGCGCTTCGACGAGCGCCGACAAGGCGGAAGGTTGTTTCATGCGGATCGGCGTCGAAGTGGAATGGCCCGGGTGGGCGGATCACGATGCGGTTGAGGCAATCGGTTTCTACCATCGCGGCCTGGGTTCGCATGCGAGGCACGCACGATGCGAACCTCCAGCGAACCGCAGCCGGTTTGTGTCCTACCGGAACAGGCGCGCCGCGGATGCTGCACTGCCAGCATGCGCGGTTCGCGCGTTCCGTTCGCACCGTGGCTCCGACAGCCGCGGCGCCGACTCCGCCTTGCGGCGGTGTCGTTCAGAACGGCAATTTGAAGCCCGGCGGCAGCGGCAGGCCCGAGGTCATGCCGCCCATTTTTTCCTGGGCGGTGGCTTCGGCCTTGCGCACGGCGTCGTTGAACGCAGCGGCGACGAGGTCTTCCAGCATGTCCTTGTCGTCGGCGAGCAGGCTCGGGTCGATCGAGACGCGGCGCACGTCGTTCTTGCAGGTCATCGTCACCTTCACGAGACCGGCGCCCGACTGCCCTTCGACTTCGATCAGAGCGAGTTGCTCCTGCATCTTCTTCATGTTTTCCTGCATCTGCTGGGCTTGCTTCATCAGCCCGGCGAGTTGACCTTTCATCATGGACATGCTCCTTCTAGATAGCGTGAAATTCGGAAATCGGGCGCGTTCCGCACGTTAGGGCCTGTCGGCCTACCGGCTTACCGCGCGGCGAATCAGTGGACCGACGGCGCGCCGGCTGAGCCGGCGTCCGGTGAAATCGGGCGGATCGAGCCGGGCACGATGCTCGCGCCGAACTCGCGGATCAACGACTGCACGAACGGATCGGCGCCGATCTCGCGCTCCGCTTCCTGCTGGCGCTGCGCGCGCGTCGCGGCGTCGTGCGCGGCGGCGGTGCGGCGGGCCGCGCCGACTTCGACCAGCACTTCGACGTTGCGGCCGAGCTTGTCGGCGAGCGCGCTTTTCAGTTTGGCGACCTGCGACGCTTCCGCGTACTGCGGCACCGGCACGTTCAGTTTGAGCGTGTTGCCTTCGAGCACCATCAGTTCGCTGTTGAACGCGAGTTGATAGGAAATGCCCTTGAGCGGGAGGTCGACGGCAAGCGCCGGCCAGTCGCCATTGAAACCCAACGGGTCGAGCGGCACGGCGGCCGGCAGCGGGCGTTTGTCGATCGCCGGCGCGGGCGACGGCGCGGGCGCGGCGTTCATGCGCACGTCGTCCGGACCGCTGTCGAAGACCGGCATGTAGCTGTCGTCGGGCGGGCCGTAGTAGCCGTCGTCCGAGGCCGACAACGGCATATAGTCGTCGGGCGGCATGTCGTCCCACGGAGCCACCGGCGAACCGCTCTGCTCGGCGCCGTTGCTTTGGGCGCCATCGCGTTGGGCGGGCGACGCTGCGCGCGGAGCGGGAGCGGCCGGCGCCGCGTCTTGCTGCGGCGCGCGGCGTGGCGCGCCTGGCGTCGGCACCGGGACGACGACGCGCGGTGCGGCGGGTTTCGGCGTGGGCGCGGCGGCCGCTGCTGGGGCGCGGCCACGATCCGACGAGACTTTCAAACCGGCACTGCGCAGGACGTCGAGCGCGGCGCTTGCTCCGCCGGCACGACGCGGCGGGACGTCGGCGACAGGCGACGGTTCCTGCGATGCGACGGCGGACGCGGCCTCTTCCGCGCGAGCGAACGCGGCGGTTGCAGGTGCGGTGGGTGCCGACGCGGGTTGCTGATGTTCGAGGCTGCTGGATGCGGAGGAAGCTTGTGCTGCGATGGAGGCGCTGAGGTTGTCCGATGCCGCGGGGACTTCCATCGCAGCCGGGGCATGAAGGCCGGGCGCGGCAGCTTCGGATGCAATCGGGGCGTTCAGGTCAGACGCTGCGGCGGCTTCTGAAGTAGCCGGAACGTCGACGTCAGGCGTTGCAGAGATATCTGAAGCAGCCGTGCCGTCGATGTCATTGACTGCCGAGACTTCAGATTTGGCCTTGGCGCTCACGTCAGATGCTGCTGAGCCATCAACTGCGGTCGCGGCGTTCACACCCGACGCCGCAGGCGTTTCGTTCGCCGTGGATTCAACGGGTGCATCGTCCCACGGCGCCAGCGGAGTTGCCTCGGCAGCATTAGTGGCAGTGGCAGACACCACCTCAGTTGTCGCGGTCGCCGATGCGGCCGCCGTTCCGGGCGCGACACGCGGTGTCTCCATCGCACGACGAGTCTGCGACTCGCTGTTCGACACCGGTGCGACCATCGTTTCGCGCGAACTCGCCGCCGACGGCGACGCTACGGCCGCAGCCAATACAGCCGCAGCTCCGGCCGAGGAACCCATTGCGCCCTGCTGCGCGGCCACCGCCGGCGCACCGGCGCGCCTTGCACCACCGGCACCCGCCGCCCCCGGCGCACGGCTCGCGCCCACCGCGCCGCCACCGCCGCCCGTAGGCGCCGGTTCGAACGCCAGCATGCGCAGCAACGTCATCGTGAAACCGGCGTATTCATCGGGCGCGAGGCCCAACTCACTGCGGCCGATCGTTGCGATCTGATAGAACAACTGCACGTGCTCGGCGCTGAGCGCGTCCGCGAAACGACGCAGATCGGCCGCCTCCGGCCACTCGTCCAGCACCGACGACGGCGCGAACTGCGCCCAAGCGATTCGATGCAGCAAGCTCGCCAGATCCTGCAACGCGGTCGAAAACGACAGACTGCGCAGCGCCATCTCGTCGGCAACCGCGAGCACCGCCGCGCCGTCGCCGTCGGCGAGCGCGTCGAGCAGGCGGATCAGGTAACTCTGATCGAGCGCGCCGAGCATGCCGCGCACCGCTTCTTCATTGACCTGATTGGCCGAGTACGCGATCGCCTGATCGGTCAGCGACAGCGCGTCGCGCATCGAGCCGTCGGCAGCGCGCGCGAGCAGGCGCAGCGCCTGCGCGTCGAACGGCACCTTCTCTTCGCCGAGAATGTGCTCGAGATGCGACACGATATGGCCCGCCGGCATCTGCTTCAGATTGAACTGCAGACAGCGCGACAACACCGTGACCGGAATCTTTTGCGGGTCGGTGGTGGCGAGAATGAACTTGACGTGCGCGGGCGGTTCTTCCAGCGTCTTCAACATCGCGTTGAAGGCGTGGTTGGTGAGCATGTGCACTTCGTCGATCATGTAGACCTTGAAGCGCGCGTCGACCGGCGCATAAACCGCGCGCTCCAGCAGCGCCGCCATTTCGTCGACACCGCGATTACTCGCCGCGTCCATCTCCACATAATCGACGAAACGCCCTTCGTCGATCTCGCGGCACGCGCGGCACACGCCGCACGGCGTGGACGTCACGCCGGTTTCGCAATTCAGCGCCTTGGCGAAGATGCGCGACAGCGTGGTTTTGCCGACGCCGCGCGTACCGGTAAACAGATAGGCATGGTGCAGACGGCCGCCGTCGAGCGCGTGCGTGAGCGCGCGCACCACGTGCTCCTGTCCGACGAGCGAAGCGAAATCCTTCGGCCGCCATTTGCGTGCGAGAACTTGATAGGTCATCCGGAAATTGTATCAGTAACGATGCCGCGCAAAACCGATTCGAGACGGCGCGCGAACGCGTGTGACCGCTTCATTGAAACGGGCTAACGGACCGATAGAAAAAAATGGCGGGGACGAGCGGAAAACGCGATTGCGATCTCACGGCATGCATGAGAATTGCGGCATTGCGCATAGCTCAGGGTAAAACAGGAGATGGGAGGTGACGCGGAGAAAAACGACGACAAAACAGAAAAAATGAAGGTGACGAGCCTAACCCTCGGCACTGGTGGAAAACGGCTGTGGCTGCTTCGTTCCCGACCTGACCAGATTGACCATCCCTCCATGCGAGGAGGCCCGTCACGAAACATTCTATCACCGCTTGGGCCGTCGCGCGACTGTTAATACGATCAAAGTGACATCGACGCGCCGAATCGCAACCTTCGCACGTTCTAGACAACGCAAAGGCAACGCAACGCGCTGCGCGCAACCGGCGCGTGCCGCGCACTTGTGTTTGCCGCGCCCGCCACCAGATAGGCTGCGTGGCGGTCAGTAAAACGTCGCGGCGATTCATCGGCAGGTGTCGGCCCCCACTGCTCCTGATGAGTACTATCGCCCCCGGCAACGCATAGCGAATTAAGCTAAACTGCCGTACGGATGACCCGCAAGCGCGTGCCTTCCGCGCATGTCAGCATAAGTCGACGACTTGTCAGGCGTGTGTCGGTGGGGCTCCGATTGCGGCAAAGCGAACGGAAGTTTCCCTAGATTTTGACGTATCGTGGCGAGCAATTCAGGCGGGCCTCGAACCGATAGAGGTATTCATACAATGAGCGAAAACATCAAGCATATTAGCGACGCATCGTTCGAACAGGACGTCGTGAAATCCGATAAACCCGTGCTGCTCGATTTCTGGGCTGAATGGTGCGGTCCGTGCAAGATGATCGCGCCGATCCTCGACGAAGTCGCGAAGGATTATGCCGATCGCCTGCAAATCGCCAAGATCAACGTCGACGAACATCAATCGACGCCGGTCAAGTTCGGGGTGCGCGGTATCCCCACGCTGATCCTCTTCAAGAACGGCGCAGTCGCCGCGCAGAAAGTCGGCGCACTGTCGAAGTCGCAACTCACCGCGTTCCTCGACGGCAACCTGTAAAGCAATGCGCATCGGCGTGCAGCGGACCCCTCGCGGTCCGCATGTGCGCTGAGTTGAGCATGTTGTCAGTCGGCAACACGCTCAACAAGAAAGATGCCATGCCGTCGCACTGACGGAAATTGGCGTGTGCTATGCTAGAATCCGCAAAACGTCGAAAAGACGTGTAAGTCCTTGAGCGGTTCCGCTCACTCTCCTCCCAGATTTCATTTCGTCGCACCTTCTCCTGCGGGTTCTCCGTATGCATTTATCCGAGCTTAAGACTCTGCACGTGTCCGAATTGATCGAGATGGCCAATGGCCTCGAGATCGAAAGTGCAAACCGCCTGCGCAAGCAGGAACTGATGTTTGCCATTCTAAAAAAACGCGCCAAAACAGGCGACACGATCTTCGGCGACGGCACGCTCGAAGTGCTGCCGGACGGCTTCGGCTTCCTGCGTTCGCCGGAAACCTCGTACCTCGCCAGCACGGACGACATTTACATCAGCCCGTCGCAAATCCGCCGCTTCAACCTGCATACGGGTGACACGATCGAAGGTGAAGTGCGCACGCCGAAAGACGGCGAACGCTATTTCGCGCTGGTGAAAGTGGACAAGGTCAACGGCCAGCCGCCGGAAGCCTCGAAGCACAAGATCATGTTCGAAAATCTGACGCCGCTGCACCCGAACAAGGTGCTGCTGCTCGAACGTGAAATGCGTGGCGAAGAAAACGTCACGGGCCGCATCATCGACATGATCGCGCCGATCGGCAAGGGCCAGCGCGGCCTGCTGGTGGCCTCGCCGAAGTCCGGCAAGACCGTGATGCTTCAGCACATCGCGCATGCGATCAAGCAGAACCATCCCGACGTTGTGCTGTTCGTGCTGCTGATCGACGAACGCCCTGAAGAAGTGACCGAAATGCAGCGTTCGGTGGCCGGCGAAGTGATCGCCTCCACGTTCGACGAACCCGCCGCGCGTCACGTGCAAGTCGCCGAAATGGTGATCGAAAAAGCCAAGCGCCTCGTCGAAATGAAGAACGACGTGGTGATTCTGCTCGACTCGATTACACGTCTCGCGCGCGCCTACAACACGGTCGTGCCGGCTTCCGGCAAGGTGCTGACCGGTGGTGTCGACGCCAACGCGCTGCAACGTCCGAAGCGCTTCTTCGGCGCCGCGCGCAATATCGAGGAAGGCGGTTCGCTGACCATCATCGGTACGGCACTGATCGAAACCGGCAGCCGCATGGACGACGTGATCTACGAAGAGTTCAAGGGCACCGGCAACATGGAAGTGCACCTGGAACGCCGTCTCGCTGAAAAGCGCGTCTACCCGTCGATCAACCTGAACAAGTCCGGCACGCGCCGCGAAGAACTGCTGATCAAGCCCGAAGTGCTGCAAAAGATCTGGGTGCTGCGCAAATTCATTCACGACATGGACGAAGTCGAGTCGATGGAATTCCTGCTCGACAAGATTCGCCAGACGAAGAGCAACTCCGAATTCTTCGACATGATGCGTCGCGGCGGCGGCAGCTAAGTAAGGCTTCACGCCGACCTGACTGCACCGGCTTCGCAAGCCCGTCACACGTAAAAGAAAGCCGCTCGCCGCAAACGAGCGGCTTTTTTTCGTCCGTGCGGCGGGATGGCGGGATTTTCGACTCAGAGATTCTGTTCGCCGAATGCGGGTCGACAACCCAACATGTACGTGAACGTACACGTTGAAGTACAATGCGATGGTTTCCTGCGATAGCGGCACCACCACTTATGCCAACGGATTCCCCCACTCTCACGGTGCGCGACGCCGCCGAACGGCTCGGCGTCACACCGCGCACCCTGAAGTACTACGAGGAACGCGGCCTCGTTTCGCCCACGCGCAGCGAGGGTCGCTACCGGCTTTACGACGAGGAAGATCTGAAACGTTTCGGGCGCATTCTGCGGTTGCGCTCGCTGGGTTTTTCGCTGCATAGCGTGACCGAAATGCTCAAGCGGCCGCTGGAACCCGTCGACGGCGGCCTGCGCTATTCGACCGAATCGCTGCAGCAGATTCACGACGCCATCGCGCAACAGGTCGAAGCGCTCGACGCCCGTATCGAATCGATGCGCCGGGAACTCAAGGAAGCGCAAAAGCTGCGCGCCGAACTGAGCCCCGACGTCGATTATCTGAAGCGGCGCCTCGCGGGTGAAAACGCGGAGGCGTTGCTGGCGCAACGGCGCACCGCGCGCGCCAAATCGAAATGACCGCGGCCTCCCCCCGCGCGCCGCTATTCAGCGTCGACAAACTGCGCGGCGATTTTTTCCCCTGGGTGCTGGCCGTCGTCACCGGCCTCGACTACTTCGACAACTCGATCTTTTCGTTTTTCACGAGCTATATCGCCGGCGGCATCAACGCCTCGCCCGACGAACTCGTGTGGGCCTCGAGCGCCTATGCGGTCGCCGCCGTGCTCGGCATCCTGCAGCAGCAATGGTGGGTCGAGCGCGTCGGCTACCGGCGTTATGTCGCCGGCTGCATGCTGCTCTATGCGGGCGGCGCGGTGGCCGCGGCGCTGTGCGAATCGTCGATCGAACTCGCGTTCGCGCGCGGCGTTCAAGGCTACTTTATCGGCCCGATGATGGGCACCTGCCGCATTCTGATCCAGATGAGCTTCACGCCGCAGCAGCGGCCCGCCGCCACCCGCGCGTTTCTCGTGCTGATCGTGTTGAGCAGCGCCCTCGCGCCGCTGATCGGCGGTCAACTGGTTGCGCATTTCGACTGGCGAGCGCTCTTTCTATGTACGGCGCCGGTCGGCATTCTGTTCGCCATACTCGCGTTGCTTGCGCTGCCCAACGCCGGCAACCGCCTGCCTGAAGAGCGCGGCTCGGCGCATTTCTGGCCATACCTGATCTTCGCGTTCGCCCAGGGCGCGCTGCAAATCGTCATGCAGCAGGTGCGCTTCCAGTTGTTCAGCGCGTCGCCCGGCCTGATTCTGCTGACGGTCGCCGGCATTACCGCGCTCGGCTGGTTCGCCTATCAGCAATGGCATCATCCGTCGCCGCTCATGCGTCTGCATGCGTTGCGCGAGAAGGTCTTTCAGGTCGGACTCGTGCTGTACATGTTCTATTACTACATCTCGACCGTGTTCAGCTATCTGATCTCGCGCTTTCTCGAGAGCGGCCTCGGTTATCCCGTCGAAAACACCGGACGACTGGTTGGCGTCACATCGCTGATATCGGCCAGCGCGCTGTTCGTTTATCTGCGCTATGCAAAGCTGCTGCCGCGCAAGAAGTGGGTCATCGTGCCGGGCTTCGTGGTGGCCGCATTCGCGGCGGCATGGATGACCCGTATGTCGCCCGGCGTCGGCGAGGCGGCGCTAATCGTGCCATTGCTGTTGCGCGGCCTGCTGTTGCTGTTCATCGTGCTGCCGGTCGCCAATCTGACCTTCAGAATCTTCGCGATCGAAGAATTCACGCACGGCTACCGGTTGAAAAATATCGTGCGGCAACTGACTATCTCGTTCGCGACGGCGTCGGTCATCATCGTCGAACAGCATCGCCAGGCGCTGCATCAAACTCGCCTCGCGGAGTTCGTGAATCCGTACAATCCGTTATTCCAGAACTCGCTTGCCGCCTTGACTCAAGGGTTCACCGCCGGCGGCCGCTCGCCTTCCGAGGCGCATTCGCTGGCAATCGTGGAAATCAGCCGGACAGTCGCGACCCAGGCCAGCTTTCTGGCCTCGCTGGACGGCTTCACCTTCCTCGTCGGCATTGCGATATGCGGCGGCATCTTTGCCGCGTGGCAAAAACAGATCGACTAAAGGTTGCATCAGGTCATGCTCACGAAATTCACCCAATGGCTGGGCACGCGCCGCCGCGACCGCGCGCTGCGCGACTACGCGATCGACGACGCGTTGTGGCAAGCCACGCTCGACGGCCTGCCGTTCTTCGCGCATCTCGAAGCGCCGGACCTGGCGCGGCTGCGCGAACTGACCAGCCTGTTCATCGCGCAAAAGGAATTCTCGACCGCGCACGAGCTCGAACTCACTGACTCGATGACCGTGGCGATTGCCGCCCAGGCTTGCCTGCCGGTGCTGAATCTGAGCCTCGACCTGTATCGCGGCTGGGTCGGCGTGATCGTCTATCCGGGCGAGTTCGTGATCCGCAAGACGGTCGAGGACGAAGACGGCGTGGTCCACGAAGTCGAGCAGGACGCGAGCGGCGAGGCGTGGGAAGGCGGCCCCGTGGTGTTGTCGTGGGAAGACGCGCAGATGACGGACGGCACGGACGCCTACAACGTGGTGATTCACGAATTCGCCCACAAGATCGACATGCTGAACGGCGAGGCGGACGGCCATCCGCCGCTGATGCGCCGCTGGCACGCGCCGCTCGACGCGCAGGCGTGGGCGGACGTGTTCGATCACGCGTACGACCAGTTCTGCGCGAAAGTCGATGCTGTGCCGGAGCGGCGCTGGGCGCGCTTCGAGCGCGAGTCGCTGATCGATCCTTATGCGGCGGACCATCCGTCGGAATTTTTTGCCGTTTGCAGCGAGGCGCTATTCGCGCAGCCGCAGGCGTTCGAGGCGGCCTACCCGGAGTTGTACCGGTTGCTGGCGCGCTTTTACCGGCAGGATCCGGCGCGAGTCGGACTGACGTTTACCGCGGATTGACCGGCGTAACGTTGCAATCCGGTCCACGGCGCGCAATTCAAAACAAGTCCGCAGCGCCCGCCAGGCAAGCGTTTCAGCCGCTCAGGCGTGTTCAGCGCGCAGATCTCCCGGATAACGGCCGGAACCACGCCAGGTGCTCGCAAAAAGCTGGCACAAAAGTCGTCAAGCGACTGATTTTCTGGCATAATCGCCGTTTTTCGACCATAGGCAAGTGGCTCGCGCCTAGATGCGGTTCGCATTTAACAGCGGTCGCACGCGGGTTGGCTACCGCCAGATTAAAGGAAAGACCATGAAAGAAGGCATTCACCCGAATTACCGCGAAGTTCTGTTCATCGACATGTCGATCGACTTCAAGTTCGTGACGCGCTCCACCATCATCACGCGTGAGACCGGCGAATTCGAGGGCAAGACCTACCCGCTGGCCAAGATCGAAGTGTCGTCGGAATCGCATCCGTTCTACACCGGTCAACAAAAGATCATGGACACGGCAGGCCGCGTCGAGAAGTTCAACAAGAAGTTCGGCACGCGCGCTACCGGCAAGGCAGCAGCAAAGTAATACCCGCCTCGTCGCCGGTTTCGGCCGGCAGCGAAGCAGAAAAGAGGGCAGCGCGAGCTGCCCTTTTTTGTCGCTGAAGCTGGCGCTCGGGGTGCGCTTCGGGTGCGCTGACGTTGGCTGGAGCGCGCTTCGACGGCGAACTGATTGCATGTCGCGAGACCGGTTCCATACGGACTGCGACGCCACGCGCGCCCTACCCGCCGCGTTGCCCGCTGCCCTCGTACGTCTTTCCAGCCGGCCGCGTCAGACCGCCCGCCCCTCAGAGGCCGGCAAGACCCTGACGCAAAACCACGCTCCGACGCAGCACGCCACGCCCTGTGTTACAGCCTCCCCCAACCACGTTGCGCGCCGTTACCGGCCGTGACGCGCATCCCACGGCACGACTACAATGCCGGATGCTCCAGATTAGCCATTCCAGCCGGACCACCGGTCCGGTCCCAGGCTGCACCGCTTAAGTTAGCTCATCCAATACCTACACACCGCATGAGACCTGTCGTTCGCCTCACTGCCTCCGCGACGAGTGCCCTGCCGCGCTGGCTGCTGCTGACTATCTGTATCGTCTACGCGTCGTTCGGGCTATTCGGCCGTGATCCGTGGAAGAACGAGGACGCAGCAGGCTTCGGCGTCATGTGGACCATGGCGAACGGCGGCGCCCACGACTGGCTGCTGCCGAACCTGGTCGGCAAATACATCACCGAAGACGGCCCGCTCGGCTACTGGCTCGGCGCCAGCGCGATCCGCGCGCTTGCGCCGTGGGTCGACGCGAGCAACGCGTCGCGCGTTTTCACGGGCCTGCTGTTCTGCGCGGCCTGCGCGTTCGTCTGGTACGCCGCCTACCTGCTCGGCCGGCGCGCCGAGGTCCAACCGTTCAAATACGCATTCGGCGGCGAGCCGGAACCGCGCGACTACGGCCGCACGCTCGCCGACGGCGCGCTGCTGATCCTGCTCGCCTGCTTCGGACTGGCCGAACGCGGCCACGAGACCACGCCGCAACTGGCGCAGTTCGTCGGCATCGCGATGATGGTGTATGGACTTGTGCGCACCATCGACAAACCCATTCAAGGCTCGCTGGTGTGGGGCGTCGCGCTCGGCCTCGTCACGCTGGCGAGCAGCCCCGTGCTGGTCGGCGCGCTGCTGCTCGGCACGCTGGCCATGCCGCTGATCGTGCGCGAGGCGCGTTCGCGCTGGCTGCCGCTGGCCGGCTTGCCGGTCGCGCTCGTGCTGGCGCTCGCCTGGCCGATCGCCGCGCTCACCGCCTATCCCGACGACGCCGTCTGGTATCTGAATCAGTGGGTTCACGTCAGCTTGAGCTCGTTCGCCGGCCCGCCCGGCTCGGTCGCCGCATACGCGCTGAAAAACCTGCCGCTCTTCACGTGGCCCGCCTGGCCGCTCGCCTTGTGGGCGTGGTTCAGCTGGTCGGGGCTGCGGCGCGCGCCGCACGTGGCGATTCCGCTGTCGGTGATCGGACCGCTGCTGGTGCTGGTGGTCCTGCAAAGCCATCAGTCGAACCGGCTTTACATGCTGCTGTTGCCGCCACTTGCGGTGCTGGCCGCGTTCGCGCTGCCCACGCTCAAGCGCGGCGCGATCAACGCGATCGACTGGTTCGCGCTCCTGAGCTTCACGATACTCGGCAGTTTCGTCTGGCTGGTGTACGTGGCCGGGCTGACCGGTTTCCCGCATCCGCTCGCGCGCAACCTCGCGCGTCTCGCGCCGGGCTTCGCGCCGCAGTTCAAGATTCTGTCGTTCGTCTGTGCGGTCGCGGTGACGGTCTGCTGGTTCCTGCTGGTGCGCTGGCGCCTCGCGCGTCATCCGAAGGTGCTGTGGCGCAGCGTCGTGCTCTCGAGCGCCGGCACCACGCTGATGTGGGTTCTGCTGATGACGCTGGCGCTGCCGGTCGTCAACTACAGCCGGACCTATAAAGACGTTGCCCAACAGATCGCGAGCCATCTGCCGGAGGACTACACCTGCATTTCGCCGGTGCGTCTGGGCAATGCGCAGATCGCGACGTTCGCCTATTTCGGCGACATGCACTTCGCGTTCGACCAGGACTGCGACGTGATCCTGCGCCAGGACACTCAGGAATACGGCGACCCGAGCTCGATGCCCGACTACATCTGGAAGCTCGTGTGGGAAGGCCGCCGCGTGGCCGACCGCGACGAACGTTTCCGCCTGTACGTGCGGATCGACCGGCCCAAGCCGCCGGTCGTCAAACGCCGCAGCTGGCACAAGAAGCCCGACTGACCATGCTCGCCGACGTACGGAAAATCGCCGCGCTCGCCTGGCCCGTGCTGATCGGCCAACTGGCGATCATCGCTTTCGGCGTGATCGATACGGCGATGGTCGGCCGCTATTCGGCCGTCGATCTGGCCGCGCTGGGGCTCGGCTCGTCGATCTATATTTCCGTCTACATCGGCCTGACCGGCATTCTGACCGCGTTGCAGCCGATCACCGCGCAACTCTACGGCGCGCGCCGCTACGCCGAGATCGGCGAAGAAGTCCGTCAGGCGCTGTGGCTCGCGCTGGCGCTCACCGTGATCGGCTTCCTGATCCTGTATTTTCCGGGGCCCGTGCTGCATGTGGCGCGCGTGCCCGAGGCGCTGCACGAGCGCACGGTCGCGTATCTGCGGATTCTGGCGTTCGGCCTGCCGGCCGGCCTCACGTTTCGCGTCTATAGCTCGATCACCAATGCGGTCGGCAAGCCGCGGCTGGTGATGATCCTGCAGATCGGCGCGCTGCTGCTCAAGATTCCGCTCAACACCTGGTTCATCTTCGGCGGGTTCGGTTTGCCGGCGCTCGGCGGGCCGGGTTGCGCGCTCGCCAGCACCCTCATCAACTGGGGACTCGCGACGCTCGGCATGGTGCTGCTGACGCGCGTCGATCTGTTCAAGCCGTTCGAGATCTTCGCGCACTTCTGCTGGCCGGTCTGGCGTCGTCAGGCGGCGCAGTTGCGGCTGGGCATTCCGATGGGCCTGTCGTACCTGATCGAAGTCACGTCGTACACGTTCATGGCGCTGTTCATCGCGCGCTTCGGCACGACGACGCTCGCCGGCCATCAGATCGCCGGCAACATCGGCGCGGTGCTGTATATGACGCCGCTGTCGATCGGCATTGCATCGTCGACGCTGGTCGCGCAGGCGCTCGGCGCGCATCGCCCGGAAGCGGCGCGTACGCTGTCGCGCCACGGCATCGTGATGGCGATGGCGATCGCCTGCTGCTACGGCGCGATCATGCTGGTGCTGCGGCCGTATGTGATCGAAGGCTATACGACCAATGCGCAGGTCGCGGCGGCGGCGCTGCCGCTGGTGTTGATCGTCGTGTGCTATCACCTGTTCGACGCGTTGCAGATCACGACCGCCTTCGTGCTGCGCGCGTATAAGGTGGCGGTCGTGCCGACCGTGATCTACGCGGTTGCGTTGTGGGGCGTGGGACTGGGCGGCGGCTACATGCTCGGCTTCAATGTGACCGGCGTGACGCCGGAGTGGCTGACCGGCGCACGGGGTTTCTGGGTCGCGAATACGTTGAGCCTGGCGATCGCCGGTATCGGTTTGCTGATGTACTGGCGGACGGTAAGCAAGCGGTATTTGCGCGAGGGTGCGGGGCTGCCGGTCGATTCGGCGGTTTGATAGGAAGCGTCGAAGCTGGTCTTGGGTAGCCCGCCACCGACTCGAACTCATCCACCGACGCGCCATGTCTCAAAGTGGCCTGCTCTACCCGACAGTTAGTTGCGTTCGCATCCATAAAAAAGCGGCCGCGCGAAGCAGCCGCTTGTGATCCCCTACCCCGCCGACACAGGAAAATGTCAGCCGGCGTGCGCCGCTTCAGGCGTCAACATTGCCTGCGCCGCCTCAGCCTCCCGATCATGCCGCTCGAAAATTTCACGCGCTGCGAACAACGCATTCAGCGCGGCCGGAAAGCCCGCATAAAGCGCCATCTGCATAAACACCTCGACGATCTCCTCGCGCGTGCAGCCGACGTTCAACGCCGCCTCGATATGCACCTTCAACTGCGGCTGCGCGCAACCGAGCGTCGCCAATGACGCAATCGTCGCGATCTCACGCGCCCGCAGATCGAGCTGCGGCCGGCTATAAATATCGCCGAAACCGAACTCGATCAGCAGCCGGCCGAAATCCGGCGCAATCGGCGCGAGCGCGGCGATAACCTGTTCGCCGGCCGAGCCGTCGATTTCCTTCAGTTTGTCCCAGCCTCGGGTATAGCGATCGTTGTGTGCGTGGTTCATGGTGAGTCCTTTTCCGAATGTGAAAGCGCCTGGGGTTCGTCGGTGTGTCGTGTCGAACCATCCGCAATTGGTGCTTGCGCGGCCGCTTCGTAATAAGCGATCTTGTCGACGATCGCGCCGAGATTGAGCTGCAACTCGGCGATCCGCGCCAAAACCGCATCCCGATGCGCCACCAGCAAATCGCGCCGCGCCCCCATGGTCGGCTGACCGTCGGCGCGTAGCGCCGCAAACGCCTGCATCCCGGCGATCGGCATGCCGGTCGCCTTCAGACGCATCACGAAGCGCAGCCAGTCGAGATCGGCCGGCGAATACAGGCGATGACCCGCCTCCGTCCGCCCGACCGCCCGAATCAGGCCAGCCTGTTCGTAATAGCGCAGCGTGTGCGCGGACACGCCGAGCGTTTGCGCGACCTGCCCGATGGTGAGTGCTTTGGAGATAGTCGACATGACGGAACTCAGGTTAGGACTTCGAGTGCACTCTAAGTCAAGCGCGCGATGCTGTCATTTGTCTGTATTGTTATCTTTTATGGCGTGCGGCAATTGATCGATAAACTCATCAATGCCTGTTCAACAGGCAAAAGCTTTAAATCTTGTCCACACAGATTTACTTGTCACAAATCGATCGGTATAAATCGTCCGCGTTCGCAAATACGGGCGCGCGATTTGTTCTATGCTTAAGCGCAGCGCGCGGTTGACAGGTGTGTCGTCCCGAGCCGCTCCGGGTTGTTCCGAGTCGTCCTGAATCGTTCTGAGTTGTCTTGAGTTGTCTTTCGCGGCTAACTTTTTTGCCCTCAATGGAGTGCTTGCCATGCTGAAGAAGCTTTTAATGCTTTGCGTTGCATTGGCTTTATCGCTGTCGGCCGGATTTGCCGCTGCCGTGGAAGTGAATTCCGCCGATCAGGCGGCGCTCGAATCGGTCAAGGGTATCGGCCCGGTGCATGCCAAAGCGATCATCGACGAACGCACCAAAAATGGCCCGTTCAAGAATGCCGATGATCTCGCCGCACGCGTCAAAGGCATCGGCACGAAGTCGGTCACGAACCTCGAAGCAGCCGGGCTGACCATTAACGGTTCAGCCACCCCGCCGACCGGCGCCAAGGCCGCGACGAAGTCGGGCAGCAGCGCGAGCAGCAAAGCAACGCCGGCAGCAACTACGACCGCCGCGACCACGGCAACTGCGCCGATGGATGCGTCGAGCGCGAAGCCGTCGAAGAAGAAGAGCAAGGCGGCGGCCTCCGCTGCGGCGGCGGCTTCCGCGACAGCCAGCGCGCCGGCCGACGCATCCAGCACCAAGGCATCGAAAAAGAAGGCAAAGAAGAGCAAGGCAGCATCGGCCGCGGCAGGTTCAGGCGGCGCATAACCCGGGGGGCAAGCGCAGGCAGCGCGCGTTCCGTGCGATGGGTGAAGCAAGACGTGTGTGATCCCAGCATCACCGCGCCGCGCTAAACCCGGCAGCATCGTTTAACCGTCGCCAGGCCTGCTTCACACGGCGCCGCGCAACCGCGCGGCGTTTTCACCCGCCGACTCGTCAGACACGCGTCGGCATTCAAGAGAGACCGTCATGAGCCTACTCGACACTATCGGTTCCCTGATTGGCAAATCGCCTGAAGGCGGCGGCCAGCAAGCCCTGGTTTCAGCCGCCCTCGAATTCGTCAACAACCAGCCCGGCGGGCTGAATGGCCTGATCGACCGTTTCAAGGAAAAGGGCCTCGGCGACGTCGTGACGTCGTGGGTCAGCAACGGCGACAACCAGCCGATCTCGGCCGACGCGCTGCACAGCGTGCTCGGTTCGGACGCCGTCACGAACCTCGCGGCCAAGGCCGGCGTGCAGCCGGACCAGGTCACGGGCCTGCTGTCGCAGATTCTGCCGCACGTCGTCAATGCCGCCACGCCGGAAGGCGAAGTGCCCGCCGAAGGCAAGCTCAATTCGACGACCGTGCTCGGCGCGCTGGGTGGCCTGTCGGCGTTGTTCAACAAGGGCAGCGCCTGAAGCCACGACGCTCGCGCGTAGCTGCAGCTACCCGTTGATCGGGTAAAGAAATCAGGCGAAAAAAAAGCGGCAACGAAGATCACTTCGTTGCCGCTTTTCTATTCATCGAGCCGCGCCCGACGCGAGCGCATTGCGCTCAATGCACGACGCGTTCGAACACCAGCTTGCCGTCATCCACCTCGACCGGAATCACGTCTTTCGGACCGAACTTGCCGGCCAGAATCAGCTTGGCGACCGGGTTCTCAATCTCCTGCTGGATCGCGCGCTTCAACGGCCGCGCACCGAACAGCGGATCGTAGCCGACCTTGCCGACGTGCTCGAGCGCTTCGTCCGACACCACCAGTTGCATATCGAGCTTGGCCAGCCGCTCGTGCAGACGCTGCAACTGGATCCGCGCGATCGACTGGATATTCGAGCGGTCGAGCGCATGGAACACCACAACGTCGTCGATCCGGTTCAGGAACTCGGGCCGGAAGTGCAGCTTCACCTCTTCCCAGACCGCGTCCTTCACCGCTTCCTGCGGCTCGCCGACCATTGCCTGAATCACCTGCGAACCGAGATTCGAGGTCATCACGATCACCGTGTTCTTGAAGTCGACGGTGCGGCCCTGGCCGTCGGTCATGCGGCCGTCGTCGAGCACTTGCAGCAGCACGTTGAACACGTCCGGATGCGCCTTCTCGACTTCGTCGAGCAGGATCACGCTGTACGGCTTGCGACGCACGGCTTCGGTCAGATAACCGCCTTCTTCGTAACCGACGTAGCCCGGCGGCGCGCCGATCAAACGCGCGACGCTATGCTTCTCCATGAATTCGCTCATGTCGATCCGGATCAGGTGATCTTCCGAATCGAACAGGAACGACGCCAACGCCTTGCACAACTCGGTCTTACCCACCCCGGTCGGGCCGAGGAACAGGAACGAACCATACGGCCGGTTCGGATCCGACAGACCGGCGCGCGAACGGCGGATCGCATCGGCCACCGCCGTGATCGCCTCGTCCTGACCGATCACGCGGTCGTGCAGTTTTTCTTCGATCTGCAACAACTTTTCGCGCTCGCCCTGCATCATGCGCGACACCGGAATGCCGGTGGAACGCGACACGACATCCGCGATTTCTTCCGCGCCGACCTGCGTGCGCAACAACCGCCGACGCGTCGGATTGCTCTGCTCGTTCGCTTCGGCCTGGGTCACTTCCTTCAGTTGCGCCTCGAGCCCCGGCAGCTTGCCGTACTGCAACTCGGCGACCTTCTCCAGCTTGCCTTCACGCTGCAGGCGGACGATTTCCGCGCGGGTTTTCTCGATTTCTTCCTTCAACTGCGCGCTGCCCTGCACCGCGGCTTTTTCCGCCGTCCAGATTTCGTCGAGGTCGGAATAGTCGCGGTTCAGCTTTTCGATTTCTTCTTCGATCAACTGCAGACGCTTTTGCGATGCTTCGTCCTTTTCCTTCTTGACGGCTTCGCGTTCGATCTTCAACTGGATCAGGCGACGGTCGAGCCGGTCCATTTCTTCCGGCTTCGAATCGATTTCCATCTTGATCTTCGACGCGGCTTCGTCGATCAGGTCGATGGCCTTGTCCGGCAGGAAACGATCCGTGATGTAGCGATGCGACAGCTCTGCCGCCGCGACGATAGCCGGGTCGGTGATATCGACGCCATGATGCAGCTCATACTTTTCCTGCAAGCCGCGCAGAATCGCGATGGTGGCTTCCACCGACGGCTCGTCGACCAGCACCTTCTGGAAGCGGCGTTCGAGCGCGGCGTCCTTTTCGATGTACTTGCGGTATTCGTCGAGCGTGGTGGCGCCGACGCAATGCAGCTCGCCGCGCGAGAGCGCCGGCTTGAGCATGTTGCCCGCGTCCATTGCGCCTTCGGCCTTGCCCGCGCCGACCATGGTGTGAATTTCGTCGATAAAGACGATGGTCTGCCCTTCGTCTTTCGCGATGTCGCTCAGCACGGCCTTCAGGCGCTCTTCGAACTCGCCGCGATACTTGGCGCCGGCCAGCAGCGCCGCCATATCGAGCGACAGCACGCGCTTGCCCTTGAGCGTTTCCGGCACTTCGCCGTTGACGATGCGCTGCGCGAGACCTTCGACGATCGCGGTTTTACCCACGCCCGGCTCGCCGATCAGCACCGGGTTGTTCTTGGTGCGGCGTTGCAGGATCTGGATCGAGCGGCGGATTTCGTCGTCGCGGCCAATCACCGGATCGAGCTTGCCGGCGCGCGCGCGCTCGGTCAGGTCGACGGTGTATTTCTTCAGCGCTTCGCGCTGGCTTTCGGCGTCCTGGCTATGCACCTGCGAGCCGCCGCGCACCGCCGCGATCGCGCTTTCGAGCGACTTGCGCGACAGGCCGTGCTGACGCGCGAGACGGCCGGCTTCGCCTTTGTCGTCCGCCACCGCGAGCAGGAACATCTCGCTCGCGATGAAGGTGTCGTTGAGCTTCTGCGCTTCCTTGTCCGCCTGATTCAGCAGACCCGTCAGCTCGCGGCCGATCTGCACGTTGCCGTCGGTGCCCTGCACCTGCGGCAAGCGTGTCATCGCGTCGTTGAGCGCCGTTTGCAACGCCTGCACATGCACGCCGGCCCGCGACAGCAGCGAGCGCGCCGAACCATCCTGCTGCGCGACGAGCGCCGACAGGACATGAACCGGTTCGATGTATTGATTGTCATGACCGACCGCGAGACTCTGCGCGTCTGACAGTGCTTCCTGGAATTTAGTGGTGAGTTTGTCGATTCTCATCAGGAGACCTCCAATTTCGATTACCACCAAAATGAGGCGTTTTTCCCAGGTTTCAAGCGCTTTTTTGCCCTTCGCGGCAACTATTTAACATTTGACGCGAACGAACTGCCTGGCCGTCCTCAGGACACCGGCGCGGGGTTGCTGCCGGCCGGTCCAACCGGCGCGAGCGGCATGATCGGGATGATGCTGCTCAAACCGAGCAGCGCCGCCAGCGGCCCATGCGGTTGCGCGACCTCACCGATGGTATGCCGGTCGAGCTCGGCAAGGAAAGCATTACGCGCCGCTTCGAGCGCGCCACGCAAACGACATTGCGGCGTAATGACGCACGAGCGGCGCGCGCCCTGCTGGTCGGGAAAACAGCCGACCAGCGCGAAGTCACTTTCCGTGGCACGCACAATTTCGCCGACGGTCAACGCGTTGGTTTTATCGGCCAGCCGCAGGCCGCCGTTGCGCCCGCGTACGGTCTCGACCCAGCCGAGTTCGCCGAGTTGCTGAACCACTTTCATTAAATGGTTCTTGGATATTCCGTATGCATCCGAGATGTCCTGAATCGTCGATAATCCCTCGCCACGGACAGCGAGATACAGCAGAACGCGCAGCGAATAATCCGTGTAGTCGGTCAGTCTCATAAGTGCAGGTATCACGATGAGCGCAAGCCGCGATCCGGAGGAAAACCGCGCCGACGCAAGGGTTGCCCGGGACCGCCTGTTCGCCCTAAGATGCGAACGCAACGCATGTTTTATTGTTTTGCGCTGACAGACGGAGTTTATCTTTCGGCAGTAATGGTAACGTTTCCCGCGTAGTTCATTCATACGAAAAGGACGGGTTTCGCGGCTTACTTCTTTGAGTTTGCCCCTCTTTGAGGCCATTCCTGACGGTCTGTGGCGCGGTGTGGAGATGGACGTCGTCGTTTGCCGTCATTGGGCCTACTCATTGGCTACGGTCATTGCCACATTCAGTGGCCAATTATTGGCCAATTCAGCCAGCCGCATTTTCTGGAATCCGCATGAACCCGTCTTTCCCCGCCACACCGGCCGTCGAGCGCGCCGCCGAACCCACCGAGGCGAACGTCCGCGAACTCGTCTATGCCTTTTACGACCGCGTGCGTGCGGACGCGCTGCTCGGTCCGGTTTTCGATGCCAGCCTGGCGGGCCGCTGGGACGAGCATCTGCCGAAGATGTGTCTGTTCTGGGGCAGCCTCGTGCTCGGCGCGAAACAGTATCGCGGCAACGTGCAACAGGCGCATCAGCCGCTCGAAGGCGTCGAGCCTCAGCACTTCAGCCGCTGGCTGTATCTGTTTCTGGATACGGTGGAGTCGCGCTACGAGCCGGCCGCCGCGATCCGTTTCATGGAGCCGGCGCTACGCATCGCGCAGAGTTTGCAGTTGAGCCGCTTTGGCTGGGATTACAGGATTCCAGCGGAACAGCAGGCGCTGCTGAAGCGCGTCGCGCCAAAGCGTGCGCGGGATGAAGAGGATGCCCATGAGGCGGCGCGACGGCCGGGTGAACCCTTTCCGACGCGGATTATCGGCCGGGCAATGGATGAGTGATTCTCTCCGGCTCGCCAGGCCAAAGGCCGTTTAAAGGCTTGATAGCGGCCGTAACCGGTTCCTGCAAGCAGTCGTCGCTGCGACCGACCCACGAGGGTAAGCCGCTCCTGAGCGGGCTCTATCCGCCGAGACGTAGGCGGCCCCGAACCAGCACATTTACTTCTCCGCCCGGTTCCCTGACTCGATGCCCCAGCGCGCCAGCGCGGCGTCGTCGGTGACGCGGGCGTCGACCCAGCGCTCGCCGGCCTCCGTCTTCTCCTTCTTCCAGAACGGCGCCTCGCTCTTCAGATAATCCATCACGAATTCACACGACGCGAAAGCGTCCCCGCGATGAGCCGCGGTCGTCGCCACCAGCACGATCTGATCGAGCGGATAAAGCTTGCCGACCCGGTGCACGATCAGCACCTCGATCCCCGGCCACCGCTCACGCGCGCTGACGACGATCGCTTCCAGCGATTTCTCCGTCATGCCCGGATAGTGTTCGAGCTCCATCGTCTCGACCGCGCTGCCTTCGTTCAGATCGCGCACGGTGCCGACGAAACAGGCCACCGCGCCGATCTTCGGATTACGCGCGCGCAACGCGGCGACCTCTGCGGTGAGGTCGAAGTCTTCGGTCTGGACGCGAACCGGCATCTGGGGCTCCTGATGGTTGGGTGAGGCGGCGAGCGATCAGCCGCCCGTGACCGGTGGAAAGAACGCGACCTCGCAGCCTTCCGTAACGCGCGTACCGGCGTCCGTCATCACGTGATTGCAGGCCATGCGCAGCGCGCGGCCTTCGGCCAGCGTGTCGGCCCAGGCGCCGCCACGCACGCGCAGCCACGCGCGCACGTCGCCGACGGTGGCGATGCCGTCCGGCAGGTCGACCGTTTCATCGGCCAGATCGAGCGCTTCACGCACGCTCGCAAAATATCGCAATTGAATCTTCATCGGGATGCCGCCGGCGCGTGCCGGCCTCAGTTCAGCAATTCGGAAAAGGGAATGAAGCGCACGGTCTCGCCGGCGCTGATCGCATGGTTCGGCGGATTGTCGATCAGCCCGTCGCCCCACACCGTCGATGTCAGCACCGCCGAACTCTGATTCGGAAACAGATCGAGGCCACCGGCCGGGTTGATGCGCGCGCGCAGGAATTCGTTGCGGCGATCGGCTTTGCTCTGCGTGAAGTCCGCGCGCAACGACAGCGTGCGCGGCGCAACCGTCTGAACGCCGGCGAGGCTCAGGATGAACGGGCGCACGAACAGCAGGAACGTGGCGAAGCTGGAAACAGGGTTGCCCGGCAGGCCGATGAAGAACGTTTCCGATGCGGATGCCCCTTCAAGCGCCGCACCGAGCGCCGCACCGCGCCGCACCGCACCAAACGCCAGCGGCTTGCCGGGTTTCATCGCGATCTGCCACATCGACAGGCGGCCTTCGGCCTCGACCGCCGGCTTCACGTGATCCTCCTCGCCCACCGACACCCCGCCGCACGTCAGGATCAGGTCATGCGCCACGGCGGCCTCGCGCAGCGTGGCGCGGGTCGCGTCCAGCTTATCGGCGACGATGCCGTAGTCGGTCACGTCGCAGCCGAGCTTGTCCAGCAGACCGTGCAGCGTGAAGCGGTTGGAGTTGTAGATCGCGCCGGGCTTGAGCGGCTCGCCCGGCATGGTCAGTTCGTCGCCGGTGAAGAAAACCGCGACCTTGACGCGCCGCCGCACCGTCAGCGTCGCGCAACCGACCGAGGCGGCCAGTCCCAACGCTTGCGGCGTCAATCGCGTACCGGCCGGCAGGATCACCGAGCCGCTGCGAATGTCCGCGCCTTGCGCCGTGATCCACTCGCCCGGTTGCGGGCTGTGCAGGATCGTGACTTCGTCGCCGGTGACTTCGGTTTGCTCCTGCATCACGATGGCGTCCGCGCCGGGCGGCACCGTTGCGCCCGTGAAGATTCGCGCTGCGGTGCCGGGCTTTAATGGTTGAGGCGCGTGGCCGGCCGGAATGCGTTGCGAGACCGGCAAACGCTTGTTGCCAGCGGCCGCGGGGTCCGTGAGGTCCGCCACACGAATCGCGTAGCCGTCCATGGAACTGGTGTGCATCGGCGGGACGTCGAGCGGCGACGTGACGTCGGCTGACAGAACCCGATTCAGTGCTTCCAGCGTCGGAATCGATTCGACGCCGTCGATCGGGCTAGCAGCGCTGAGCAGGGTCGCCAACGCTTCAGCGGTAGCGAGCATCGGAGCGCGGGGCGTGGGTGTGGACATCTCTGGTTTCGAAGCCGCGGGTTAAAGGAATATTGTAGCGGCCGACGCCTGCGGCATGTGCCACGGCGCGTTATGGAGGGATTTATGGTGTTTGGGGCACTTGCCGCGGAGGGTGGCGGCAATGATTCCTGGCGGGTTGTCATGCCTGCGCGCCCAGCCAGCTATTCAGCCAGCCAACGTGCGTGAGCCACTTGACTCACGCACCCACGAAAAAACTCAACCGCCCGTATTCGCGACGATAAATTCCTTCACGCGCTGTACATCGGCCGGCAACACTTCGAATCGCTGCGGCAGCGACTCCAGCCCCTCGAACGCGGCCGGCCGCTCCGGTTCGCGCAGCAGCGCTTCACGGATCGTTTCGCCGAACTTGATCGGCTGCGCCGTCTCCAGCACGATCATCGGAATACCCGGCTGCAGATGCTCGCGCGCCACCTTCAGGCCGTCGGCCGTATGCGTGTCGATCATCGTGTCGTAACGCTCGAACACGTCGCGGATCGTTTCCAGGCGCGTCTCGTGACTGCTGCGGCCCGACACGAAACCGAACTCCTGCACGCGCGCGAAATCGCCGCTCGCGGCGAGGTCGAAGCCGCCCTTCTCTTCGACGTCGCGGAACAGTTGCAGCACGCGCGCCGGATCGCGGCCCAGCAGATCGAACACGAAGCGTTCGAAGTTCGAGGCCTTCGAAATATCCATGCTCGGGCTGCTCGTGTGATACGTCTCGGCGGCCTTGCGCACACGATAGATGCCGGTGCGGAAGAACTCGTCGAGCACGTCGTTTTCGTTCGTGGCGACCACCAGCTTCTCGATCGGCAGACCCATCATGCGCGCGATGTGACCCGCGCACACATTGCCGAAATTGCCCGACGGCACCGTGAACGACACACGCTCGTCGTTCGACTTCGTCGCGGCGAAATAGCCCTTGAAGTAGTACACGACCTGCGCGACAACCCGCGCCCAGTTGATCGAATTGACCGTGCCGATCTTGTGCTTCGCCTTGAACGCGTGATCGTTCGAGACCGCCTTGACGATGTCCTGCGCGTCGTCGAACACGCCTTCCACCGCGATGTTGAAAATGTTCGGATCTTGCAGGCTGTACATCTGCGCGGTCTGGAACGCGCTCATCTTCTTGTGCGGCGACAGCATGAACACGCTGATGCCGTGCTTGCCGCGCATCGCGTATTCGGCGGCGCTGCCGGTGTCGCCCGAGGTCGCGCCGAGAATGTTCAGCGTCTGACCGTGTTTGGCCAGCGCGTACTCGAACAGGTTGCCGATCAACTGCATCGCCATGTCCTTGAACGCGAGCGTCGGCCCGTTCGACAGCTCCAGCAACGCGAGCGGCGCGCCATTCTCGACGCCGAGCGTCTTCAGCGGCGTGATCTGCGCTGCGCTTTCGTCGTCGCGCACGTTGCAGTAGGTCGCGGCCGTGTAGGTCTTGCGGGTCAGCGCGCGCAGGTCTTCGGCGGGAATGTCGTCGCTGAATTTCGACAGGATCTCGAACGCGAGGTCCGCGTACGGCAGCGTGCGCCAGCGCGTCAATTCGTCGGCGATGACACGCGGGTATTCGGCCGGCAGATACAGGCCGCCGTCTTTCGCGAGACCGCCCAGCAGAATCTGGGAGAAGGTGTGGCGCTCGCCGGCTCCGGCGCCGCGCGTGGAAAGATAGTTCATAGTTCGGCCTAGTTCAGCGCTTCCATGCGCAGCTTCGTGACTTGCGAGACAACGGTGCTCAATGCCTCGATCGTTTTGATCGCGGCGTTGACGTGCTTTTCGACCGTTTCGTGCGTGATCAGGATGATGTCGGTTTCGCCCTTGCCGTTCGCGTCGACCTGCTCCGATTCCTTCTGCAGCAACGCGTCGATCGAGATACCCGTATCCGCCAGAATGCGCGTGATATCGGCCAGCACGCCGGTTACGTCCGCCACCCGCAGACGCAGATAGTAGCCGCTCGTCACTTCTTCGATCGGCAGGATCGGGGTGCTCGACAGGCTGTCCGGCTGGAACGCCAGATGCGGCACGCGATGCTCCGGGTCGGCGGTATGCAGACGCGTCACGTCGACCAGATCGGCGACGACTGCCGACGCCGTCGGCTCCGCGCCCGCGCCCTTGCCGTAGTACAGCGTGGTGCCCACCGCGTCGCCATGCACGACGACCGCGTTCATCGCGCCTTCCACGTTCGCCAGCAGGCGCTTTTCCGGAATCAGCGTGGGATGCACGCGCAATTCGATACCCTTGTCCGTACGGCGCGCGATACCGAGCAGCTTGATCCGATAGCCGAGTTCCTCGGCGTATTTGATGTCGATCGCCGCGAGCTTGCTGATGCCTTCCACGTAAGCGCGGTCGAACTGCACCGGCACGCCGAACGCGATCGCGCTCATGATCGTCGCCTTGTGCGCGGCGTCCACGCCTTCGATGTCGAAGGTCGGATCGGCTTCGGCATAACCCAGCTCCTGGGCGGCCTTCAGCGCGGTCGCGAAGTCGAGCCCGCGGTCGCGCATTTCCGAAAGAATGTAGTTCGTGGTGCCGTTGATGATGCCCGCGATGTACTGGATGCGATTGGCCGTGAGCCCTTCGCGCAGTGCCTTGATGATCGGAATGCCGCCCGCCACCGCCGCTTCGAACGACACCATCACGCCGTTGGCGCGCGCCGCCTCGAAGATCTCCGTGCCGTGCACCGCGAGCAGCGCCTTGTTGGCGGTGACCACGTGCTTGCGGTTCTTGATCGCGCGCAGCACCAGATCGCGCGCCACGCCCGTGCCGCCGATCATTTCGGCCACGATATCGATCGACGGATCGTCGACCACCGCGTTGAAGTCATCGGTCAGCGCCACCGTGCCGGCTTCTGTGCCGAGCGCCGCTGTCGCTTTCGCGGGATTGCGCACGGCAATGCGCGCGATCTCGATGCCGCGGCCCGCGCGGCGTTTGATTTCTTCCTGATTGCGGCGCAGTACCGTGAAGGTGCCGCTGCCTACCGTGCCGAAGCCCAGCAGTCCAACTTTGATCGGTTCCATGCAGCGTGTGTTTTCGATTAGAGGTTTAAAAGGGAAATCGGGGAGGCGCGTGGCACGGCGCGGGTGGGCCGCGCCCTGCTCCATATTCTGCGCTAGGCGGTGTGACGTTTGCGGTAACCGTCGAGGAAGCGCGCGATCCGGTTGATCGAATCCGCGAGGTCGTCCAGGTTCGGCAGGAACACGACGCGGAAGTGATCCGGCGTCTTCCAGTTGAAACCGGTGCCCTGCACGAGCAGCACGCGCTCTTCCAGCAGCAGATCGAGGATGAACTGCTGGTCGTCCTGGATCGGGTAAATCTTCGGGTCGAGGCGCGGGAACATGTACAGCGCCGCTTCGGGCTTCACGCAGCTCACGCCGGGGATCGCCGTCAGCATGTCATACGCGAGTTCGCGCTGTTTGTACAGGCGGCCGCCCGGCAGGATCAGGTCGTTGATGCTCTGATAGCCGCCCAGCGCGGTCTGGATCGCGTACTGGCCGGGCACGTTCGGGCACAGACGCATGGAGGCCAGAATGCCGAGCCCTTCGAAATAGTCTTTCGCGTGACGGCGGTTCTCGCCGGCGGTGAGGCCCGAGATGAACATCCAGCCGGCGCGGTAGCCGCAGGCGCGGTAGCTCTTCGACAGGCTGTTGAACGTGACGGTGAGCACGTCTTCGGACAGCGATGCGAGCGCCGTGTGCTGCTTGCCGTCGTAGACGATCTTGTCGTAGACCTCGTCGGCGAAAATCACGAGGCCGTGCTGGCGCGCGATCTCGATCAGGCCGAGCAGCAGTTCGTCCGAATACAGCGCGCCGGTCGGGTTGTTCGGGTTGATCACGACGAGCGCGCGCGTGTTCGGCGTGATTTTCGCGCGGATGTCGTCGAGGTCGGGCATCCAGCGGTTCGACTCGTCGCAGACGTAATGCACCGGCGTGCCGCCCGACAGGCTGACGCCGGCGGTCCACAGCGGGTAGTCGGGTGCCGGCAGCAGGACTTCGTCGCCGTCGTTGAGCAGCCCTTGGAGCGCCATCACGATCAGCTCGGAGGCGCCGTTGCCGATGTAGATGTCGTCCAGCTCGACGCCGTGCACGCCCTTTTGCTGCGTGTAATGCATGATCGCCTTGCGCGCGGCGAACACGCCCTTCGAATCGGAGTAGCCCGACGATCCCGGCAGGTTCAGGATCATGTCCTGAATGATCTCGTCCGGCGCGTCGAAGCCGAACGGCGCGAGATTGCCGATGTTCAGCTTGATGATGCGGTGACCTTCTTCTTCGAGCCGTTTCGCATGTTCGAGGACGGGCCCGCGAATGTCGTAGCAGACATTCAACAACTTGTTGGACTTGAGTATCGGTTTCACGGCGGGCACGGATCCTGGTTGATGACTTGGGCGAACCGGCGCGGGCGCGCAACGCCGGGCGGTTCGCCGATACGGGGAATTCGGTCGCGATTCGGTCGCAGTCCGGTCGCGAGGTGGCCGCGATTCGGCCGGCGACGGCCGCCAGACGCGGGTTTCACCGCCTTGACCGGCTGTGGGTCGAAACACAGCCGAAAGGCGCGCGAAAGCGGCAAAACCGGGGCAGGTAGCCGGTGGGTCGCGCCCCGTATCGTCAACGCGGCTTGTGGCGGCGGTTCGGCGAGGGGCGCCGCAAGGCGGCTAAAAAGTTATAATTTAGCGGATTTTGGCCGACTTCCGCAATGCACCAACCGCAACGGCAAGCCTTTTCGGCCCTTGGAGCGCTGTGGGCCGCGCTGTGGAAAGGATCGGCCCTCTCGTGTCCTACGACTCGCGTCGCCCCGCCCCGCCTGCGTCCCGTGCGGCCGGGTCACGGCCTCGCAAGATGTCCCACGACGACTTCGGAAAACGAATTTGAAATTACATCAGGATGCCAGCGGCGCCCTCAACACCGTCACCGGTTATGGCGCCGACTACGTCGAAATCAATCTGGTGCGTCATTCGGGCAGCATTCTTGTGCTGCCGAACGCGCCGGTCATCCCTTGGCCCGTCTCCTCGTTCGATCAGTTGAGCGCCGAGCATTTCGCCATGCTGGTGGACGCCGCACCCGAAGTGGTGGTGTTCGGCAGCGGCGAACGGCTGCGGTTTCCGCATCCGCGGCTGACCGCCGCGCTGGCCGCGAAGCGCATCGGCGTCGAAACCATGGACTTCAAGGCCGCCTGCCGCACGTACAACATTCTGATGGCCGAGGGCCGCAAGGTCGCGGTCGCGCTGCTGATCGAAGGTTAGCGGGAGCCGCGGGAGCGGGTTGGCGTCCGGTTGATGTCCGGTTGGTGCGCTTGTGCGGCGGCGTGGCGTCGATCCGGCTCGCGTACGGGCCGTAGAGCAAGCGGCGGACGTTTCCCTACCCGCAATCCAGCAAGTTCGCGCCGCAAGACAGACCGCGCACCTGGCCGCGTCGGGGCCGATAACGTACACTGCGCGCCATCGGAACCGGGCGCCGTTGCCCAACATTTCCAGACAACACCGCTTCGCCGCCCCGCGCGGCGTCGCCAAACAGGTTAAAAACCCATGAACGATATGCCGTCGAGGCTACCGCTCAACCGCACGACGATCCTGCTGCTCGTGCTGGCACTCGCCGCGATCTGGTTCGTGCCGCTCGGCTGGCGCCATCTGCTGCCGAGCGACGAAGGCCGCTACGCCGAAATGGCGCGCGAGATGTTCGTCACCGGCGACTGGATCACGCCGCGCTACAACGGCTACAAGTACTTCGAGAAACCGCCGCTGCAAACCTGGGCGAACGCGCTGACGTTCGCCTGGTTCGGCATCGGCGAATGGCAGGCGCGACTCTATACGGCGCTGACGGGCTTTGCCGGCGTGCTGCTGATCGGCTTCACCGGCGCGCGCGTGTTCAACGCGGCCACCGGCGTGTTCGCCGCGATCGTGCTGGCCACGTCGCCGTACTGGAACCTGATGGGCCACTTCAACACGCTCGACATGGGCCTGTCGTTCTGGATGGAGCTGACGCTGTGTGCGCTGCTGCTCGCGCAACGCCCCAACCTGCCGACCGCGAACGTGCGGGCGTGGATGTGGGTGTGCTGGGGCGCGATGGCGCTCGCGGTGCTCTCCAAGGGCCTCGTCGGCCTGATCCTGCCGGGCGCGGTGCTGGTGCTCTACACGCTGATCGCGCGCGACTGGGCCGTCTGGAAGCGTCTGCATCTGATCGGCGGTCTGATCGTGTTCTTCGCGATCGTCACGCCGTGGTTCGTGCTGGTGCAGCAACGCAACCCCGAATTCCTGAACTTCTTCTTTATCGTCCAGCAGTTCAAGCGCTATCTGACGCCTGAGCAGAACCGGCCGGGACCGTTCTACTACTTCGTGCCGGTGCTGCTGGTGGGCTTCCTGCCGTGGCTGTCGGTGACCGTGCAGAGCCTGCGCCACGCGCTGCGCCTGCCGCGCCAGCCGAACGGCTTCGCACCGGTCACGCTGATGCTGGTGTGGACCGGCTTCATCTTCCTGTTCTTCAGTGCGTCGCACTCCAAGCTGCTGTCCTACACGCTGCCGATCGCCCCGCCCATCGCGCTCGTGATCGGCATGTACCTGCCGCTCGTCACGCGCGATCAGTTGCGCCGCCATCTGGCCGGCTATGCGCTGTTTCTCGTCGTCGTCGCGTTCGGCGCGCTGTTCATGACCCGCTTCGGCAGCGAGCGCAATCCCGCCGAGCTGTATGCCGAATACCGCAGTTGGGTGCTGGCGGCGCTCGGCGTGGCGTTCGTGCTGACGCTGGCGGCGTTGTGGCTGAACCGCCGCAGCCGGGCCGGCGGCCTCGGCGCGCTCGCCACGTTCGGCGCGGCGTGGCTGCTGCTCGGCACGATCGCCGGCACCGGTCACGAAGTGTTCGGCCGGTTGAGTTCCGGCGCGCCGCTCGCGCCCGCCATCAAGGCCGAGATCGCGAAGCTGCCGCCGGACACGCCGTTCTACTCGGTCGGCGTGCTCGACCACACGCTGCCGTTCTACGTCGACCACACGATGATCATGGTCGCGCACCCCGACGAACTGGCGTTCGGCATTTCCGTCGAACCGCAGAAGTGGCTGCCGAGCGTCGACGCCTGGGTCGAGCGCTGGAAGGCCGACCGCTACGCGCTCGCGCTGATCCCGCCGTCCACCTACGACCAGTTGCTGAAAACCGGACTGCCGATGCAGGTGATCGCCCAGGACTCGCGCCGGGTCGTGGTCGCGAAGCCGCTTCCGGCTTCGGGCACGGCGCCCACGCTGGAAAAACCGCAATCGTGACCCCATCTCAGGACCTGATCGTTCAATGAATCCGATTTCCCTCTTCTGTATCCTCGCCGGCGTGACGTTGAACGCCTGCGCGCAGTTGCTGCTCAAAGCCGGAACGAATGCCGTTGGACACTTCGAATTCACCCGTGCGAACATCCTGCCCATCGGTTTCCGGATCGCGACCCAGCCGCCGATCATCGCCGGGCTGGCCTGTTATGGGATCAGCCTCGTCGTGTGGATCGTCGGGCTGTCGCGGGTGGACGTGTCGATCGCCTATCCGATGCTGTCGCTCGGCTACGTCGTCAATGCGTTCGCCGCGTGGTATCTGTTCGGCGAAGTCATGTCGGTGCAGAAGCTGATCGGGATCGGCGTGATCCTGATCGGCGTGCTGATTCTGGCGCGCAGCTAGGCGTCACGGCGCGGCAGCGATTTGCCGGGGCCGATTTATTACCGTTTATTGCCTGCGCGTCCTGGTGCTCCAGGAGCGCAGCGGCTCAACGGCTCAGACCGACGGCAGGCTGATTGCGAAAAGAGACCGCCGGCGAGCGCCATGAACACGCCGCCACGCCGGCTCAGCAAGACGTAAGCTTGACCGCGGTATGCTGTGCGGTTGCACCTTTTTTAGTTGTGGCCTTGGGTTTGCGCGGACTTTGTGGTTTACTGCGCGCCCTCTGGCTGACAAGCCTTTCAATCGAGCGAAGCATTCATGACCCAGCCAACCGTGCCGTTTTTGCCGTTTGTGAAACCTGAAATCGATGAAGAAACGATTCAGGGTGTCGCCGAGGTCCTGCGCTCCGGGTGGATCACCACCGGTCCGCAGAATCAGAAGTTCGAGGCGGCGCTCTCCGAGTTCTGTGGCGGCCGTCCGGTGCGCACGTTCAATTCCGGCACGGCGACGCTCGAAATCGGGCTGCGCATTGCCGGCGTGGGTGAAGGCGACGAAGTCATCACGACGCCCGCGTCGTGGGTCTCGACCAGCAATGTGATCTATGAGGTCGGCGCGACGCCGGTGTTCGTCGACATCGATCCGGCCACCCGCAATATCGACCTCGATCTGCTCGAAAAGGCCATCACGCCGCGCACCAGGGCGCTGATTCCGGTGTATCTGTCCGGCCTGCCGGTCGATATGGACCGTCTGTATGAAATCGCCCGCGCGCACAAGCTGCGCGTGATCGAAGACGCCGCGCAGGCGTTCGGTTCGAGCTGGAATGGCGAGCGCATCGGCAAGCTGGGCGACATCGTGTCGTTCAGCTTCCACGCGAACAAGAACCTGACTTCGATCGAAGGCGGCGCGCTGGTGCTCAACAACGAGGAAGAAGCGATCCTCGCGCAGAAGTACCGTCTGCAAGGCATCACGCGGTCAGGCTTCGACGGCATGGACTGCGATCTGCTGGGCGGCAAGTACAACCTGACGGACGTCGCCGCGCGCGTCGGCCTCGGCCAGTTGCCGCATATCGAGCGCTTCACCGCGCAGCGCCGCACACTGGCGCGCGCCTACTTCGACGGCTTCGCGGGCGGCGCCGCGGTCAAGCTGGGCCTGGGCCTGCCGCTTGCGGACTTCGACAACAGCAACTGGCACATGTACCTGGTCACGCTGCCGCTCGAGAAACTCTCGATCGACCGCGCGGGCTTCATGGGCGAACTGAAAGAGCGCGGCATCGGCTCGGGCGTGCACTACCCGGCGATCCATCTGTTCTCGCTGTATAAAGCGCGCGGTTTCCGGGAAGGCATGTTCCCGCACGCCGAGCGCTATGGCGCGAGCACCGTCACGCTGCCGCTCTTCACGCAGATGAACGAAAGCGACGTGGCGCGGGTCTGCCGCGCGGTCAATGAAATTTGCGAACAATACGGAAAATAAGCGGAAATGAGTTATTCGGAACATCGCGCTGTCGCACCGGAAGTGTCGATCATCATCCCGGTGTACAACGAGGAAGCCGGGCTGGCTGCGCTGTTTGCGCGCCTGTACCCGGCGCTCGACGCGCTCGGCACCGGTTATGAAGTGATCTTCATCAACGACGGCAGCCGCGACAAATCCGCCGCGCTGCTCGCCGAGCAGTTCCGCGCGCGCCCCGACACCACCCGCGTGATCCTGCTGAACGGCAACTACGGCCAGCACATGGCGATTCTCGCGGGCTTCGAGCAATCGCGCGGCGAGATCGTCATCACGCTCGACGCCGATCTGCAGAACCCGCCGGAAGAAATCGCCAAGCTCGTCTCGAAGATGCGCGAAGGCTACGACTACGTCGGCACGATTCGTCTGCAACGCCAGGACAGCCTGTTCCGCCGCAAGGCCTCACGCGCGATGAACCGGCTGCGCGAACGCATCACCCGTATCAAGATGACCGACCAGGGCTGCATGCTGCGCGCTTACAGCCGGCACATCATCGACACGATCAATCGGTGCGGCGAAATCAACACGTTCATTCCGGCGCTCGCGTACACCTTCGCGCAGAATCCGGTCGAAATCGAAGTCGCGCACGAAGAGCGCTTTGCCGGCGAATCGAAGTACTCGCTGTATTCGCTGATCCGCCTGAATTTCGACCTCGTGACCGGTTTTTCGGTGGTGCCGCTGCAATGGCTGTCGTTCATCGGCGTGATCCTGTCGCTCGGCTCGGCGGCGCTGTTCGTGCTGCTGCTGATTCGCCGCTTTATCATCGGCGCGGAAGTGCAAGGTGTGTTCACGCTGTTCGCCGTGATCTTCTTCCTGCTGGGCGTGATCATCTTCGCGCTCGGGCTGCTCGGTGAATACATCGGCCGGATTTATCAGCAGGTGCGCGCGCGTCCGCGTTATCTGGTGCAAACCATTCTCGAGCAGCGCGACGGCACGACCGTGGCCGAAGCGCCGCGTCAGGCCGTCGTGCAGGCCGTGCAGGCCGCGCCGCTGGTCGATCAGGGGCCGAATCCATGAAGCCGCGCGCCGTCGTATTCGCGTATCACAACGTCGGCGTGCGCTGCCTGCAGGTGCTGCTCGCGCGCGGCGTCGAGGTGGCGCTGGTCGTCACGCATGAAGACAGCCCGACCGAGAACATCTGGTTCGGCAGCGTCGCTTCGATCGCGGCCGAACACGGCATTCCGGTCGTCACGCCGGCGGATCCGAAAAGCGCCGAACTGCGCGCCGCGGTAAGTGCCGCGCGGCCGGACTTCATCTTCTCGTTCTACTACCGCCACATGTTGCCGGTCGACCTGCTGGCGCTCGCCGCACGGGGCGCTTACAACATGCACGGCTCGCTGCTGCCGAAATACCGCGGCCGCGTGCCGACCAACTGGGCGGTGATCCACGGCGAAACCGAGACCGGCGCGACGCTGCATGAAATGGCCGCCAAGCCCGACGCGGGCGCGATCATCGCGCAGACGCCGGTGCCGATCCTGCCCGACGACACCGCCGCGCAAGTGTTCGACAAAGTCACGGTGGCCGCCGAGCAAACGTTGTGGCGCGTGCTGCCCGCCTTGCTGGCCGGCGAAGCGCCGCATCTGCCGAACGATCTCACGCACGGCAGCTATTACGGCGGGCGCAAGCCGGAAGACGGCCGCATCGACTGGACGCAATCCGCGCAGCAGGTCTACAACCTGATCCGCGCGGTGGCGCCGCCCTATCCCGGCGCGTTCACGGATCTCGACGGACAGCGTTTCATCGTCGCGCGCGCGCGCCTGGCCGCGCCCGGCGCGCTTCGCTCGGATTTGCCCCCGGGCCTGCACGTAAGCGATAATGCCGTTTTCGCGATCTGCGGCGACGGTCGCGCGATCACGATCCACGAGTTGCGGCGCCAGCTAGACGGCAGCGAAACTGTCGTCACGCCGGCCGAATTCGCCCAGCTCACTCAGATTCCCTCCCAAATTCCTCGCTCCTCATGAAAAAAGTCCTGATTCTGGGTGTGAACGGCTTCATCGGCCATCACCTGTCCAAACGCATTCTCGAAACGACCGACTGGGAAGTCTTCGGGATGGACATGCAGACCGAACGTCTGGGCGACCTGATCAATCATGAGCGGATGCACTTCTTCGAAGGCGACATCACGATCAACAAGGAATGGGTCGAGTACCACGTCAAGAAATGCGACGTGATCCTGCCGCTGGTCGCGATCGCCACGCCCGCCACCTACGTGAAGCAGCCGCTGCGCGTGTTCGAACTCGACTTCGAGGCGAACCTGCCGATCGTGCGTTCGGCCGTGAAGTACGGCAAGCACCTCGTGTTTCCGTCCACGTCCGAGGTCTACGGCATGTGCACGGACGAGCAGTTCGATCCGGAAGAATCGCAACTGTCGTACGGTCCGATCAACAAGCCGCGCTGGATCTACGCGTGCTCGAAGCAGTTGATGGACCGCGTGATCTGGGGTTACGGCATGGAAGGCCTGAACTTCACGCTGTTCCGTCCGTTCAACTGGATCGGCCCGGGCCTCGACTCGATCTACACGCCGAAGGAAGGCAGCTCGCGCGTGGTCACGCAGTTCCTCGGCCATATCGTGCGCGGCGAGAACATCAGCCTGGTGGACGGCGGCGCGCAAAAGCGCGCGTTCACGGATATCGACGACGGCATCGGCGCGCTGATGAAGATCATCGAGAACAAGGACGGCGTCGCCACGGGCAAGATCTACAACATCGGCAACCCGACCAACAACTTCTCGGTGCGCGAGCTCGCGCACAAGATGCTGGCGCTCGCGGCCGAATTCCCGGAATACGCGGAACTTGCAAAGAACGTGCAACTGGTCGAAACCTCGTCGGGCGCGTACTACGGCGCCGGCTACCAGGACGTGCAGAACCGCGTGCCGAAGATCGACAACACGATGCAGGAACTCGACTGGGCGCCGAAGTCGACCTTCGACGAAGCGCTGCGCAAGATTTTCGAAGCGTATCGCGGCCACGTCGGCGAAGCCCGTGCGCTCGTCGAACAGCAATAAGGGCTGATCCTTGGCCCGTATCGTTCTGAAGATCGACGTCGACACGCTGCGCGGCACCCGCGAAGGCGTGCCGAATCTGGCACGCATCTTCGACCGCTTCAAGGCGCGCGCCACTTTCCTGTTCAGCCTCGGGCCCGACCACACCGGTTGGGCGATGCGCCGCGTATTGCGGCCGGGCTTTCTGAAGAAGGTGTCGCGCACTTCGGTGGTCGAACATTACGGCGTCAAACAGCTGATGTACGGCGTGCTGCTGCCCGGTCCGGACATCGGCGCGAAGACGTCGGCGGAAATGCGCGCGATCCACGAAGCCGGCTTCGAATGCGGCATTCATACGTGGGACCACGTGTACTGGCAGGACAACGTGCGCGTGAAAGACCGCGCATGGACCGCCGCGCAAATGCGCAAAAGCCATGACCGGTTCGTCGACGTGTTCGGTGCGCCGCCGGTCACGCATGGCGCGGCCGGCTGGCAGATGAACGGCCACGCGTTCGAGCAGATCGACGCGTGGGGCATGCGTTACGCGTCCGACGGCCGGGGCCGTTCGCCGTATCTGCCGGTGGTCGACGGCAAGACGCTCGCGCACGTGCAGATGCCCACCACGCTGCCCACGCTCGACGAAGTGCTCGGCGTGGACGGCGTCGAACTGCACAACGTCGCCGCATGGATGCTGAAGCACACCGAAAACAATCCGCACGATCAGGTGTTCACGCTGCACGCGGAACTCGAAGGGCAAAAGCTCGCGCCGGTTTTCGAACAGCTACTGGACGGCTGGCGCGCGCAAGGTCATACCTTCGCGACCATGGGTGATTACTACGCCACGCTAGACCGCGACACGTTGCCATCGTACCCTGTTACGTGGGGCGAAATTCCAGGCCGCTCCGGCGAGTTGATTGTCCAGCCCTGAGCGGACCGCCAACCGTCGGCAGCCCGCCTGACGAACCGGCCGCCGCGCGAGACCATGCCGCGCGCCGGCCACCTCCCCCAGCCTCGATGCCAGGCCGACGCCGCCACAGCCCTGCTGCGGCGCCGACCATAACAACCGGAGAACCTCGTGCCCATCGCAGTCGACCAACCCATCCCCGACTTCACCGCCCCCGCTACCGGCGGCGAGATCACGCTGTCCAAACTGCGGGGCAAGAAGGTGGTGCTGTATTTCTATCCGAAGGACAACACGCCCGGCTGCACGACCGAAGGTCTGCAATTCCGCGACCTGTATCCGAAGTTCAAGAAGGCCGGCGCGGAAATCCTCGGCGTGTCGCGCGACAGCCTGCGCTCGCATGACAATTTCAAGGCGAAGCTCGAATTGCCGTTCCCGCTGATCTCCGATCCGGAAGAAACGTTGTGCGCGCTGTTCGGCGTCATGAAAATGAAGAAAATGTATGGCAAAGAAGTACGGGGAATCGAACGCTCCACGTTCCTCATCGACGCTGAAGGGGTGCTGCGCCAGGAGTGGCGCGGCGTGAAGGTGCCCGGCCACGTCGACGACATTCTGGAGGCTGTACAAGCACTTTGAGGCGCGCTATATTGGACCGCAATGAGTGCCTGTCCACCCCAAATTATTCGCCGCTGCGCCAGACTCGACGGCCGTTTTACCGGATCTGCCGGTGCTGTCGGAGTCGTGAGGCGCAACGCGAGCATTGAAGGCGAGCCGCTTGCCCCGTACGCCGGGGCGGCGGCTTTTTTAATTGCGCGCGGCCGTTCGTTCACTCGGCTGCGTGCTTCCGTTAAGGAGCCGATCGAAACCCAGGCGAACCGGCATCTCTAGACCGAATGCGCGCCTCCGGGCGCAAACTGCGTGCGCACTCATTGGCACCAGCAGAATGCGACAGGCGGCGCACGATATGTGACCCGATTAATTCGAGGGAAACCATGCCTTTGCCTACTCCCCCCAGCAAGCTCGGCAATCTCCTGCCGCCTGACGAATACAAGGCTAAAGCCGCTACGCCGGCGCGCTCCGCCTCGAAGAAACAGGCTGGCGACGGGGAAGCCGCAGAGTCGGCCGATTACGGCCGCGCGAACGTCGCCAAGCCAATGGCGAATGCCGCCAATGCTGCGACCACCTTGCGGACCGTGCCGGCGTCGTCGGCAACCCCTGTTGCGAATGCTTCCGCGGAGCAGGCTGCTCCGGCGCGCAGTCGCAAAACGAAGCAAACCGCTGCCCTGTTGCAGCCGGTTCCCGCCGCCCGTCCGCACGCCGAGCCGGCCGCACCCGCGGCACAACCGGTGGTTGCGCGCGCGCCGAGCGCGAAGCAGGCCGACGCCGCTGCACCCGCAGCCGTTGCGCCCGCCACACGCGGCGCCGGCAAAAAACGCAGCACGAGCGCCGACCCGGCCGAAGTGCAGAAGCTGTTCGTGCTCGACACGAACGTGCTGATGCACGATCCAAGCTGCCTGTTCCGGTTCGAGGAACACGACGTCTATCTGCCCATGATGACGTTGGAAGAACTCGACAACCACAAGAAGGGCATGTCGGAAGTCGCGCGTAACGCTCGCCAGGTGAGCCGCACGCTGGACGCGCTGGTGGCCAACGCCGGCAATATCTCCGACGGCATTTCGCTCGCCCGTCTGGGCAGCCGCGAAGCGTCCGGACGTCTCTTCTTCCAGACCACGCTGGCCACCATCGAACCGGTGGAAGGCCTGCCGGAAGGCAAGGCCGACAACCAGATTCTCGGCGTCGTGCGCGCGTTGCAGCGCGACCGGATGGATCGCCAGGTCGTGCTGGTGTCGAAAGACATCAACATGCGCATCAAGGCGCATGCGCTCGGCCTGCCCGCCGAAGATTACTTCAACGACCAGGTGCTCGAAGACAGCGATCTGCTGTACTCGGGCATCCGCGCGCTGCCGCAGGACTTCTGGACCAGGCACGCGAAGGGCATGGAGAGCTGGCAGGACACCAAAACCGGCACAACGTATTACCGGGTGACGGGTCCGCTGTGCGCGTCGATGCTGGTCAACGAGTTCGTCTATCTGGAGCCGCAAAACGGCGAACCGGCGTTCCATGCGCTGGTGCGCGAGTTGAACGGCAAGACGGCGCTGCTGCAAACCTTGCGCGACTACGGCCACCACAAGAACAACGTGTGGGGCATCACGGCGCGTAACCGCGAGCAGAACTTCGCGCTGAACCTGTTGATGAATCCGGAGATCGACTTCGTCACGCTGCTGGGTCAAGCCGGTACAGGCAAGACGCTGGTCGCGCTCGCGGCCGGTCTGGCACAGGTGCTCGACGACAAGCGCTACAACGAGATCATCGTGACGCGCGCCACGGTGCCGGTCGGTGAAGACATCGGCTTCCTGCCGGGTACGGAAGAGGAAAAAATGCAGCCGTGGATGGGTGCATTCGACGACAACCTCGAAGTCCTGCAGAAAACCGACGACGCCGCCGGCGAATGGGGCCGCGCCGCGACTCAGGAGCTGATCCGTTCGCGCCTGAAGGTCAAGAGCATGAACTTCATGCGCGGCCGCACATTCGTGGACAAGTATCTGATCATCGACGAGGCGCAGAATCTGACGCCGAAGCAGATGAAGACGCTGGTCACGCGCGCGGGTCCGGGTACGAAGATCATCTGTCTGGGCAACATCGCGCAGATCGATACGCCGTATCTGACCGAAGGCAGTTCGGGGTTGACCTACGTGGTCGACCGCTTCAAGGGCTGGGCGCACAGCGGGCACGTCACGCTGGCGCGCGGCGAACGTTCGCGGCTTGCCGATTACGCGTCGGAAATTCTTTAAATTTCAATTAGTTAGAAGCTTGCCGAAGCTGCCTCCGGAGTCTTCCGGAGGCAGCTTTTTTATTGCCGACGCGTTTTGCGCGGAGCAACACTTAGCGCATGAACTTCAAGTAATTTGTCAAGACTTCTTGCCGGAGCGATGCGCCACGGGCTACTATCCCGAAATCGTCCGCCGTTAAACGAGCGTTTACCCGCTCTCCTCGTCTTCATGCGCCGACTCGCCTTGTCCCTGCTGACCGTTCTGCTGCTTGCCGCCTGTGCCGGCGCGCCGCAGAAGACGTCGTCGCGCGGCTCGTCGGGCAGTTCGATCGTCGTCGCCAACGGCGCTTATCATGCGCCGCCGCCGGGCTTTCCGAATTTCGTGGATCACAGCATCGGCCGCGAGGAAATCTCGATTCAGGCGATGGGGCTGGTCGGCATTCCATACCGTTGGGGCGGTAATACGCCGGATAGCGGCTTTGATTGCAGCGGACTGGTTCGCTATGTCATTGCGCGGGCGGCTTCGGTGAATCTGCCGCGCACCACGGCGGATATGAGCGGACGCGGCGAGTCGATCGAGCCGGACGAGATCGCGCCGGGTGATCTGATTTTCTTCAACACGACCGGACGGCCGCATTCGCATGTCGGCATTTATGTCGGCAAGCTGCGCTTCGTCAATGCACCGTCGACGGGCGGCACCGTGCGGCTCGATTATCTGACCAACCCTTATTGGGCCAAGCGCTTCGACGGGATTCGCCGCGTCGCCGCACCGGCCGCGACGCCGGCACCGTTCGATACGCCGAGCTATCAGGCCGCGGCACCGCTGCCGGAGCGGGTTGCGCCGGTGGCGCAGCAGGCTGCGCCGGCTTATGCGCAGTCGGCGACGCGCGTCGCGACCGCGCCTCACGCACCATTGACCGCTGAGGCGCAACCCATCACCGCCGCAGCGGGTCCGCAAGCCGATCCGTTCGAACCGCCGCCGCCCGGCATGAGCGCCGCGCAAATCCAGGCCCGCGCGGCGGGCGCTGTGTCGCCGACGCCGGTTCCGGCCGCTCAAGCCAGCGCGTACGACGGCACGCTCGGCACAGCCCCCGCTCAGCAGCCGACAACCCCACGCGCCATCCCGCAGACGGCGCCCACTCGTGCGCCCGACCCGATCGACGCCGCCGCGGATGCGTTCGAACCGCCGCCGCCCGCATCGGTGGCCGCACGTCAGGCTCAGCGCGCCGATGCGAATGGCGGCGTGCAGATCATGCGAGCGTCGACAGCCTCGCGCGGCATCCCCGCTCCGACGCAAACCACCGACGACCCGATCGCCCGCTTCGCCAACGGCAACTTCTAACCATCTTTGCCTGGTGCGCTGTTCGTCGGCGCGGTGTCTGCAGGCATAAGACGCCCCGCTACACCCGCGCCGCCGATCTGCTATCGTCATCGATATTCTTCCGACAGCGGGTGGTGACGATGGATCTTGGGCTGAAAGACAAGGTGGTATTGATCACAGGCGGCAGCAAAGGAATCGGCCTCGCCTGCGCCCGCGCGTTCGCCTTGGAAGGCGCCAAAGTCGCAATCGTCTCGCGCGACCCCGCCAATCTCGCGCGCGCTTACGAGCAGTTGAAGCAGGAAGACCTGCACGTACACCGAACCCGAGCCGATCTGCACGAGCCGCACAGCGCTGCGGATATCGTCGAAGAAGTCAGCAGCGCGGTCGGCCCGATCGACGTGCTGATCAACAGCGCGGGCGCTGCGCGCCGCTACGACCCGGAAACGCTCGATGCCGACGCGTTCCGCGCCACCATGGAAGCGAAGTATTTCCCCTACATCTACCCGCAGCAGGAAGTGCTGCGGCGCATGGCCGAACGCGTGAAGGCCAACAGCGGCGCCGAACCGGGCACGATCGTGAACATCATCGGCATGGGCGGCAAGATCGCGAGCGACATCCATATTGCGGGCGGCGCCGCGAATGCCGCACTGATGCTCGCCACCGTCGGCCTCGCGCACTATTACGCGCGCTACGGCATCCGCATCAACGCGATCAATCCGGGATCGACGCTGACTGAGCGCGTCGAGGAAGCGGTCAAGCTGGAAGCGTCCCAGCAAGGCATCGAGAGCGCGGACGCGCTCGCACGCGGGCAAGCCAAGGTGCCGCTCGGCCGCTATGCCAAACCGGAGGAAATCGCCGACGTCGCGCTGTTTCTGGCGAGCCGCCGCGCGAGCTATGTGACGGGCGCGATTGTCCCGATGGATGGAGGCAGCGCGCCGCTGATCTGAGCGGCGCGCTGTTATTCAAGCGTTAGTTACCGAAGGAGCGGCGCGGCGCGCATGAAACGCCGGCGCTGCGCCCTTACGGCAAAAGCAAACTACAGCAAACGGTGGCCGAGCCACCAGGCGGCCGCTGAGAGCGCTGCGGAAGCCGGAATCGTCAGAATCCACGCCCAGACGATGTTCCCGGCCACGCCCCAACGTACCGCGCTCAACTTCCGCGTTGCGCCGACACCCACGATCGCGCCGGTGATGGTATGCGTGGTGGACACCGGAATGCCGAGCCACGACGCGGTGAACAGCGTGATCGCCCCACCTGACTCGGCGCAAAAACCACCGACCGGCTTGAGCTTGGTGATCTTCTGCCCCATCGTGCGGACGATCCGCCAGCCGCCGAACAGCGTGCCGATACCCATCGACAGATAGCAACCGCCGATCACCCACAGCGGCGGCGCATCCGCGATCGACGATGCATAACCGGTCGCAATCAGCAGCATCCAGATAATGCCGATGGTTTTCTGCGCGTCGTTGCCGCCGTGGCCGAGGCTATACAGGCCCGCCGACACCAGTTGCAAACGCCGGAAACGCCGGTCGACCTTGCTGGGCGGCGTGCGGAAGTAGATCCACGACACCGCCAGCATGAAAAACGATCCGAGCACGAAGCCGAGCAGCGGCGAGATAAAGATGAACGCGACCGTCTTCATCAGACCGTCGAAATTCAGCGAACCCCAGCCCGACTTGGCCAGCGCCGCGCCGACCAGTCCGCCGATCAGCGCATGCGACGAGCTCGACGGAATACCGTAATGCCAGGTGATGATGTTCCAGCCGATCGCACCGACCAGCGCGCCGAAAATCACGTAATGGTCGACGATGTGCGGGTCGATCGTGCCTTTGCCGACGGTCGCGGCCACCTTCAGGTGGAACACGAAGTATGCGATCACGTTGAACGCGGCCGCGAAGGCCACCGCCTGCTGCGGCTTCAGCACGCCGGTCGACACGACCGTCGCGATCGAATTCGCCGCGTCGTGAAAACCGTTCATGAAATCGAAAATCAGCGCGACGGCAACCAGGCCGGCAACGACCCAGATAGCAAGTTGTATCGATTGCATTATGCGTTTTCCAGCACGATGCCTTCGATGATGTTCGCTACGTCCTCACACTTATCCGTGATCGTCTCGAGCAATTCGTAAATTGCCTTCAGCTTGATCAGGGTCTTGACGTTGTCTTCTTCGCGGAACAGTTTCGACATGGCCGAACGCAGCACGCGGTCGGCCTCCGATTCCAGCCGGTCGATGTCTTCGCAGGCCTTCAGGATCTGGCTCGCCTGCTTCATGTCCGACAGCAGGCCGACGGCGAATTGCACGCGCTCGGACGTCGCCGTGCAGATGTGCGCCAACTGGCTCGCCTCGGAGGTCACGGCCTGCACGTCGTACAGCGAAATAGCAGTGGCGACGTCCTCCATCAGATCGAGGATGTCGTCCATCGTGGTGATCAGCTTGTGGATTTCATCGCGGTCGAGCGGCGTGATGAAGGTCTTGTGCAGCAGGTCGATGGTTTCGTGCGTGAGCTTGTCGGCAGCCTTTTCGGCTTTCTGCACGTTCTGCTTGTGGGTCTCGGCGTCTTGCAGATTGTCGATCAGCAGTTCCAGCTCACGGCTAGCTGAGACGATGCACGCTGCGTGCGCATTGAAAATTTCAAAGAACTTGCCCTCGGTGGGCATGAATCGACCGAACATTGGGATCCCGAAAATTGGTCACGGTGTGGCTGACATAAAACCGCCACATTGTACCGTTCCGAGTCCCTGATCACACTTTCGAAAGCGCCGTTACAACAGGCGCTGTGCTTGCCGCTTCCCTTCCCGGCGGATTTCCCGTGAGCTTTCAGCGAGGCTTTCGTGTGCGTGTTACCGAGCTTGTTTACCGGCCTGCCGATCAATCGCTATAGAAATTCTGTGCACCGGCAAAGTTATCGAACTTCGTGAATTGACCATGGAACGTGAGCCGAACGGGGCCGATCGGACCATTCCGCTGCTTGCCGATAATGATCTCCGCGGTGCCCTTATCCGGACTGTCCGGGTTGTAAACTTCGTCGCGGTAGATGAACAGGATCACGTCGGCGTCCTGCTCGATAGCGCCGGATTCGCGCAGGTCGGACATGATCGGCCGCTTGTTCGGGCGCTGTTCGAGACCCCGGTTGAGCTGGGACAACGCGATCACCGGCACGTCGAGTTCTTTGGCGAGACTCTTCAGTGACCGCGAGATTTCCGAAATTTCGGTCGCGCGGTTCTCACCGGCCGACGACGAACCACTCATCAGTTGCAAATAGTCGATGATGATCAGCCCGAGCTTGCCGCATTGCCGCGACAACCGGCGGGCGCGCGAACGCAGTTCCATCGGGTTCAAACCACCGGTTTCGTCGATGAAAATCTGCGCCTCGCTCATTTTCTGGACGGCGTGCGTGAGCTTCGGCCAATCCTCGTCGGTCAACCGGCCGGTACGCATACGGTGCTGATCCAGCCGGCCGACTGAGCCGAGCATACGCATGGTCAGTTGCGAACCCGGCATTTCCATCGAGAACACCGCGACCGGCAGCCCGTACTCGACCGCCACGTATTCGCCGACGTTCATCGAAAACGCCGTTTTACCCATCGACGGACGACCCGCGACAATGATCAATTCGCCGCCGTGCATGCCCGAAGTCATGCGATCCAGATCGACGAAGCCGGTCGGTGTGCCGGTCACATCGCTCGGATTGGCGGTGTGGTACAGCGTGTCGATCCGTTCGACCACTTGAGTCAGCAGCGGCCCAATCTCGAGGAAGCCCTGCGTACCCCGCGCACCGTCTTCGGCGATCGAGAACACCTTCGACTCCGCCTCGTCCAGCAACTGGCGGACTTCCTTGCCCTGCGGATTGAACGCGTCCGCCGAGATTTCGTCGGCGACGGACACCAGTCGGCGCAACACCGCACGATCGCGCACGATTTCCGCGTAGCGGCGGATATTGGCCGCGCTCGGCGTGTTCTGCGCGAGGGCGTTCAGGTAAGCGAGACCGCCGACCTCTTCCGCCTTGCCCGACGTGCCGAGCGCTTCGTACACCGTGATCACGTCGGCCGGCCGCGTGGCCGCGATCAGCTTGCCGATGTGTTCGTAGATGATGCGGTGGTCGTAGCGGTAAAAATCGCTCTGCGACAGGAAGTCGGCGATGCGGTCCCACGCCGCATTATCGAGCAGCAGGCCGCCCAGCACCGATTGCTCGGCCTCGATCGAATGCGGTGGGACCTTCAGCGACTCGATTTGGGGATCTTTGGACGGTGCGTTCATGGAGAGGAATTATCGGGTAAATCAGGCGGCTGCGGGCAGCGAGAAAACTAAAAAACGGGCACAAAAAAAACAGGGGCCGGTCACCCGGCCCCTGCCTTTTGCCAGCAACTTCCTGGCCAATACGACTTTGATGCTTAGACGTGTTCGCCGATCACAGCCACCGTCACATCGACGAGAACGTCGGTGTGCAGCGAAACTTGAACTGCGTGCTCGCCAACCAGCTTCAGCGGGCCTTCCGGCAGACGCACTTGCGCCTTTTCCACTGCGAAGCCTTGCTTGACCAGTGCGTCAGCGATGTCGGCGTTCGTCACCGAACCAAACAGACGACCATCAACACCGGCCTTCTGGTTGATCTGAACCGTCGAGCCTGCCAGCTTTTCGCCTTGGGCCGTAGCGGCCGCCAGCTTCTCAGCGGCGATCTTTTCGAGTTCAGCGCGGCGAACTTCGAATTCAGCCAAAGCTTCCTTCGTTGCACGGCGAGCTTGCTTGTTCGGGATCAGGAAGTTACGTGCGTAACCGTCCTTAACCTTCACGATATCGCCCAGGTTACCCAGATTGACGACTTTTTCCAGAAGAATGATTTGCATTCGGATGCTCCTTATCGCGTCGTCGGGTTAGGCCTTGTGCTGGTCGGTGTACGGCACCAGCGCGAGGAAACGTGCGCGCTTGATTGCCGTATCCAGCTGGCGTTGATAATGCGACTTCGTACCCGTGAGACGCGCCGGCGTGATCTTGCCGTTTTCGCCGATGAAGTCCTTCAGCGTGTCGAGGTCCTTGTAGTCGATGTGATCGACATTCGCGGCCGTGAAACGGCAGAACTTCTTGCGCTTGAAGAGCGGATTTTGTTGCTGACGACGCTTGTCGAATTTCTTACCAGTCGGGCGGGGCATGTTCAGTCCTTTCCAATGTCCTGCAATGCTGTGATGTGAAATACCAGAGTTCTTGCGTTGCGGTGCTTTTTTGCCAGAAAGCCGGTGAAGAGCGTTTCCACGCCCATCTGACAGCTTTCGAGCTTACCGCTCGCCTCGCCTGCCGCTACCGCCTGCATGGTCAGTTCGACTTGCCGGGTAATACCGGCTTCGACGACTTCCGTGCGGTGGTGCAACGTGCAACCTGCAATCGGAACGCCGGCGGGGGTATACCGCACCGGTTCGCGTTCGACGACGCTGGCCGTAAGTTGCAGCCGATTCATGGAGCCTTGGGCAAAAGCGACGCTGGAGTCTCTGGTAGCTTAAATAGTGTGTCTTAAGCCTGCGCTTCGGACGGTTGCGTAGCAGCCGACTTCTTGGCTTCTTCGCGCTGCACTTCCTTCATCATCGGCGACGGGCCGGTTTCGGCCTTCTTCAGCTTGACGATGAGGTGACGCAGAACAGCGTCGTTGAACTTGAATGCGTGTTCCAGCTCGTCGAGCGTGGTTTGATCGCATTCGATGTTCATGCAGACGTAGTGAGCCTTAGCGAGTTTCTCGATCATGTAGGCCAGTTGGCGACGGCCCCAGTCTTCGATACGGTGGATCTGGCCACCGTGCGAGGTGATCGTGGACTTGTAACGCTCGATCATTGCGGGCACTTGCTCGCTTTGATCCGGGTGCACGATAAAGACGATTTCGTAATGACGCATATTCACTCCTTGTGCTGACTTATGGATTTAAGCCACCCGGGCGTCGAACCGGTGTGGCAAGTGAGAAGCCAAAGAGTGTAACCCGAATGGGGCCGGGTTGCAAGATATCCCGTTAATCCGCGGCCCGAATCGGGTGTGTTTTCAAGGGTTTAGTCGTCAACTGCCCTCCGAACGTTCGCTGCCCGACTGGAGGCGCGCTTTCAGCGCCGCTTCCAGACCGGTCAACGCATCCGGCGCGGCGTCGGTGATCGCCCACCAGGTCATGCCCGCCGCGTTCCAGTGGGCGATCGAGTAGCCTTCGCGCTCGAGCGTCGCGGGGGCCGTGGGCGCGGCGCCTTCCGTGCTGCGGCCCGGGCCGCCGGAACCCGCCTGCGGAAAGACGTACACGTCGATCACATGCTTGCGGTAGTGGTACACCAGCACGCCCACCCGCTGATGCGCGAGGTAGTCCAGCCGCCCGCCCTCCAGCGGAAAGCCGCTCGCCGCGAGGTCTTCGACCGGCGGCGAATAGTCCAACCGGCCGTTGAACCACGGTTTGACCGTGTGCTTGTCCGTGGAAATCACGTCGATGTCGCGGCCGGAGACCTGCGCGCGCACGTGGCTTTCCACCAGCTCATCGGCGAAGGGCGAGAGGTCGGCGGGACGGCTCAGGTTCAGGGTCACCAACGCGGCTCCAGCGCACAGCGCGACGGCCAGCGCGGCAAGCCAGCCCGGCGCGAGCAAGCGGGACGCGCCCCTCCCACCGCCCGCACCGCCCATGCCGATCGGCTGGCCGAAGCCGCCGGACGGCAGACGCCAGCCATCCAGCCAGCCGGCAAACCAGTTCCGCCGACGGCGCGGACGTGACGGCGCCTTGCCGGCGTCCATCGCGCGGTCCGGCTGCTGGCCCGTTGCGCCCAGATCGTCTGCCGCCGTGGCCGGCCCTTCGCTCACGGCGCCCGGCCGGGCGGTCGCCGTTAGCTGCTGTTCGTTCACGGCTCCCGGCCTTTCGGTTGACGTTAGCGGCTGTCCAATCGCAATGTCCGCTCCGCCGTTCGCCGTCAGAGGCTCAGCCGCTGCGACAGCCCCCTCCATCGCCGGCAAGCCAGCCAGAATTCGCGCTCGCAGCGACTGCGGCGCGCGATGATAAGTCGCCGCCCGCAATGCGCCCCGCAACGCGCCCAGATTCTCGCTCTCACGCCGGCAGGCCTCGCAGCTCTCGATATGCTGCTGGACACGCCGCGCATCCGGCGCGGGCAATTCATGATCGGCGTTCGCATCGAGGAGCGGCCGTGCTTCGTTACAGTCCATCTGGCGTCTCCTGAGCGTGGCCGGCGTTGCCGCCGGGGTTATTGAGTGGCCGTCCGTTGGCGGATGCCCGCAGCGGCGTGATGGTGGCAGAAGCGGTGGCTGAAGCGCAGACCGAAGCGGCACCCGAAGCAGCACCCGAAGCGCCGCCTGAACCACCGCCCGAAGCACCAACCCCACCCGGCGCCGCCGTCAACAGCGCGGCCAGCTTGCGCCGCCCCCGCGCGAGCCGCGACATCACCGTGCCGATCGGCACATCGGCCACGATCGCGATCTCGCGGTAGCCCATTTCTTCCAGTTCGCGCAGGATCAGCACCTCCCGATACTCAACCGGCAACAGCGCCAGCGCCTCGTGCACGCGCTTCGCATCCTCGTCGCGGATCAGCAGCGCTTGCGGATCCGCACCGCCGACGCTCCAGCCCTCGAACGCGGTGTCGTCCATGGTGTCGTCGAACTCGACCGTTTCGTGCGACGACGCGCGCCGCCGCCATTCCGTGTACCAGGTGCGTCGCACGATCGCCAGCAGCCAGGGCCGAGCGGTGTCGCCGCGAAACGTGTCAAAAAAACGGAACGCCCGCATGAAGGCTTCCTGGACGATGTCGTCGGCGTCGCTGCCGTTGCCGCACAGCCAGCGCGCGAGGTTGTACGCCGCATCCAGATGCGGCAGCGCGAGCTGCTGGAAACGGCGGCTCCTGGCGGCATCGGTTGCGGAATCCGCATCGCCGTGCGCGCGCGCGGCGTCTGAATCGGTCTGGACCACCTGGGCCCTCCAGGGCATTGCAGCTAGGCGAATCGTGGCGTGGCGTGAGGCGTTCATAACCACATAACCGGCGACAGGCCGAGTTTATTCCCGCGTCGACAGCGAAACCGCTAAATAAGAAGACAAACAGCGCGCGCCGATGCCGGCCAGCTACGAATAAGCCGCTAACAAACCGCTAATAAGCCGCCCGGTTCCAGTAATCCTCGCTGGCGTACACCTCTTTCAGATAATCGATGAAATACCGCACCTTGGCCGGCACATACCGCTGCTGCGGATACACCGCGAGAATGTCGTAGTCGGGCAGCGCGAACTCGTCGAGCACGGTTTCCAGCTCGCCGCGCGCCAGTTGCTGCTGGATCTCCCACGTGGAGCGCCAGCCGAGCCCGAGCCCTTCCGACACCCAGCGATGCAGCAATTCGCCGTCGTTGCAATCGAGCGTGCCGCCCACCCGCACGGTCGCCAGTTTGCCGTTACGGCGAAAGTACCAGCCGCGGTTCTGACCGCCTTGCAGATTGAACGCGAGGCAGTTGTGCTGCGGCAGGTCTTCGAGGGTTTTCGGCTTGCCGTGGCGGCGGAAATAGTCGGGCGTGCCGCACACCACGCGCCGGTTGGTCGCCAGTTTCACCGCGACGAAGTTCGGATCGACCGCGCCGCCGATCCGGATCGACAGGTCGTAGCCCTCGCGCACCAGGTCGACCACGCGGTCGGTCAGATTGAACGACACCTGCAATTCCGGCTTGTCGGCGAGAAAGTCCGGCGCGAGCGGCGCGACGTGTTTGCGGCCGAATGCCGCCGGCGCGGACACGATCAGGTGGCCGTTCACCGCGCGCCGCCCGGCGCTCAACTCGTTTTCCGCCTGATCCCATTCGGTCAGCAGGCCACGGCAGCGCTCCAGAAACGCGGCGCCGTCTTCGCTCACCACCAGGCGACGCGTCGAGCGATACATCAGCTTCACGCCAAGGCGCTTTTCCAGCGCGTCGATGCGTCGCCCCAGAATCACCGGCGACACACCTTCTTCCAGCGCGGCCGCCGCGAGGCTGCCGGCGTCCGCCACGCGCACGAAGGTTTCGATCTGTTTGAAGCGATCCATCTTTGTCTCCTGTCGACCCGGGGCCGCGCTTCAGCACTTACCCCGGGTCTGATGCAAACCCGTTGCGGTCTTGTCTCAAGGGCCTGAACCACGCACCGGCCCGCAGCGCGACACCTTGCCGCAGCCCTGCGCGGTCCCGCGCCGCTCAACCACGCAAGCGCCCGCGCGCCGCTGCGATTCGATACTTTTTGTTTCGAAATAAGCGACCCGGACTGATCTTATCAAACCTTTAGGTCAGGCCTACAGTGCGTTCAACACCCTTAGTTCGCCAATTTCCAGACATTCAGGAGACATTCATGGCCAAGATGAGAGCCGTCGACGCAGCTGTGCTGGTGCTCGAAAAAGAAGGTATCGACACCGCGTTCGGTGTACCGGGCGCCGCGATCAACCCGTTCTACTCGGCCATGCGCAAGGCAGGCAACATCAGCCACGTGCTGGCGCGTCACGTCGAAGGTGCGTCGCACATGGCCGAAGGCTATACGCGCGCTCAGCCGGGCAACATCGGCGTGTGTATCGGCACGTCGGGCCCCGCCGGCACCGACATGATCACCGGTTTGTATTCCGCTCAGGCCGACTCGATTCCTATTCTGGCTATCACGGGCCAGGCGCCGCGTGCGCGTCTGTACAAGGAAGACTTCCAGGCCGTCGATATCGAATCGATCGCCAAGCCCGTCACCAAGTGGGCCGTCACCGTGCGTGAACCGGCGCTGGTGCCGCGCGTGTTCCAGCAGGCATTCCACCTGATGCGCTCGGGCCGTCCGGGTCCGGTGCTGGTCGACCTGCCGATCGACGTGCAGCTCGCCGAAATCGAATTCGACATCGACACGTACGAACCGCTGCCGGTCTACAAGCCGAAAGCGTCGCGCAAGCAGATCGAAGCCGCACTGACGTTCCTCAACGACGCGGAAAAACCGCTGATCGTTTCGGGTGGCGGCGTGCTGAACGCAGCCGCTGAAGACCTGCTCGTGACCTTCGCGGAAACCGTCGGCGTGCCGGTGATCCCGACGCTGATGTCGTGGGGCGCGATTCCCGACGACCATCCGCTGATGGCCGGCATGGTCGGTCTGCAAACCTCGCACCGCTACGGCAACGCGACGATGCTCGCTTCCGACTTCGTGCTCGGTATCGGCAACCGCTGGGCGAACCGTCACACGGGTAGCGTCGAGGTGTACACGAAGGGTCGTAAGTTCGTGCACGTGGACATCGAACCGACGCAGATCGGCCGTGTGTTCGGCCCGGACCTCGGCATCGTGTCGGACGCGAAGGCCGCGCTGGAACTGTTCATCGAAGTGGCGCAGGAATGGAAGGCCGCCGGCAAGCTGAAGGATCGTAGCGCGTGGGTTGCAGATTGCCAGCAACGCAAGCAGACGATGCAGCGCAAGACCCACTTCGACAACGTGCCGATGAAGCCGCAGCGCGTCTACGAAGAGATGAACCAGGTGTTCGGCCGCGATACGTGCTACGTGAGCACGATCGGTCTGTCGCAGATCGCCGGCGCGCAATTCCTGCACGTCTACAAGGCGCGCAACTGGATCAACTGCGGCCAGGCCGGCCCGCTCGGCTGGACGATTCCGGCAGCGCTGGGTGTGCGCGCAGCCGATCCTCAACGTCAGATCGTGGCGCTCTCGGGCGACTACGACTTCCAGTTCATGATCGAAGAACTGGCCGCGGGCGCGCAATTCAAGCTGCCGTATGTGCACGTGGTGGTGAACAACTCGTACCTCGGCCTGATCCGTCAGGCGCAGCGCGCGTTCGACATGGACTTCTGCGTGCAGCTCGGTTTCGAGAACATCAACGCGCCGGAAACGAACGGCTACGGTGTGGACCACGTGGCCGTTGCCGAAGGCCTGGGTTGCAAGGCGATCCGCGTGCACAAGCCGGAAGACCTGAAGCCGGCGCTGTTGAAAGCGCAGTCGATGCTCTCCGAGTTCAGCGTGCCGGTGATCGTCGAAGTGATTCTGGAACGCGTGACCAACATTTCGATGGGCACCGAGATCGACGCGATCAACGAGTTCGAAGAACTGGCCGAGAAGCGCGAAGACGCGCCGACCGCGATCAGCATGCTCGACTGAACTGCGTGACGCTGTAAGTAGAAGTAGATGAAATGACGTGAGGACGATTGGGCAGCGCGGCGGTGCATCACCGCAACGCGCCGCCTGATCGCCGCACGACGCGCCACATCGCACGACACGCCACAAGCTGCACGAAGTTATTCCACTGACCGACCAGAGAGACAGACGCACCATGCCGAAATTTGCAGCGAATCTCACCATGCTATTCAACGAAGTCCCGTTCCTCGACCGCTTCGCGGCCGCTGCGGACGCGGGCTTCCACGCCGTCGAATTCCTGTTCCCGTATCCGTACCAGATCGCCGAACTGAGCGAACGTCTGCAACAGAACCGCCTGAAGCTGGTCCTGCATAACCTGCCCGCGGGCAACTGGGAAGCGGGCGAACGCGGGATCGCGTGCCTGCCCGATCGCGTCGGCGAATTCCAGGAAGGCGTGGGCCGCGCAATCGAATACGCGAGCGCCCTGAAAGTGCCGCAACTGAACTGCCTCGTCGGCATTCCGACGGCAGGCGTGGATGCGGACAAAGCGCGCTCGACCATCGTCGAGAACCTGCGCTTCGCCGCCGGCGAACTGAAGAAAGCCGGCATCAAGCTGCTGGTCGAACCGTGCAACTCGTACGACATTCCGGGCTTCGCGCTGAACCGTTCGGGCGAAGGCCTCGACGTGATCAACGCAGTCGGTTCGGACAACCTGTTCCTGCAATACGATATCTATCACATGCAACGGATGGAAGGCGAACTCGCGGCGACCATCAGGAAGAACCTGCCGCAGATCGCGCACATCCAGCTCGCCGACAACCCGGGCCGTAACGAACCGGGCACCGGCGAAATCAACTACCCGTTCCTGTTCAATCTGCTCGATTCGCTTGGCTACGACGGTTACGTCGGTTGCGAATACAAGCCGCGCACCACCACTGCTGCCGGCCTCGGCTGGGTGCAGAGCGTGGCCGGGCAGACCCGCGGCGCAGCTCACGCCGCTGCCTGAGCGCTTCGAGGCCTGACGCACGAGGCCTCAACGAGCGGCATCAGGCGCATGACGCCCGAGGGACGCTCCCTTGGGCAGCCCCGCAACGGGGCACCCCAAACAACACTGGAGATTCAGACACATGGCAAAGATCGGTTTTATCGGCCTCGGCATCATGGGCGCGCACATGGCGCGCAACCTCATCAAGGGCGGTCACACGCTGTTCGTGAACGGCGCGTATCCGGTGCCGGAAGATCTGAGCAAAACGACGAGCGTGGTCGCTGATTCGACCGCCGTCGCGCAAGCTGCCGACATCGTCATCATCATGGTGCCGGACACGCCTGACGTCGCCAACGTGCTGTTCGCCGACGACGGCGTCGCTGCCGGCCTCACGCAAGGCAAGCTGGTGATCGACATGAGCTCGATCTCCCCGCTCGACACGCAGGCCTTCGCGAAGAAGATCAACGCGCTGGGCGCGGACTACCTGGATGCGCCGGTGTCCGGCGGCGAAGTCGGTGCGCGCGAAGCGACGCTGACGATCATGGTGGGCGGCCCGGAAAAGGCATTCGCGCTGGCCAAGCCGCTGTTCGAACTGATGGGCAAGAACATCTCGCTGATCGGCGACAACGGCGCGGGTCAAACCTGCAAGGTCGCGAACCAGATCATCGTCGCGCTGAACATCGAAGCCGTGGCTGAAGCACTGCTGTTCGCATCGCGTTCGGGTGCCGATCCGGAGCGTGTCCGTAAAGCGCTGATGGGCGGCTTCGCCTCGTCGCGGATTCTCGAAGTACACGGCGAGCGTATGACGAAGCGCACGTTCGATCCGGGCTTCCGCATCGAACTGCACCAGAAGGATCTGAACCTGGCACTCGACGGCGCACGCAAGCTGGGTATCGCGCTGCCGCATACGGCGAGCGCGCAGCAACTGTTCAGCGTGTGCGCGGCAAACGGCGGCAAGGCATGGGATCACTCGGCCATGGTGCGCGCGCTGGAAATCATGGCGAACTACGAAGTCGCGCAAGCGCCGGGTAGCGAAGCCAAGGCTGCGTAATAGGGATTGTCGTTACAGATCGTCGTGATGGTTGCGTTCGCAACGTCGTGACGATCGCAGGTGGGGCGCCCGGTTCGTCGTGCACATGCACGGCGGAACGGGCAAATCGTGCCGCTCTGGGCTGAGAGCGGCAAGTGGGGTCCGCAGCGGCACCCGGCGGCGCCGGGGAAGCCTTGGTCGGTCAGACGTCGTCGTCGGGTGTCCGGCTGTCGGATTTCATGCTTATGCTTTTTCAGCCAATCTCTCGCAGCGGGTGCATCACGCACACCGCCCGCGCGCCGCTGAGTTCAACCCTCGGCGTGCGCTTGCCTCCGCCTGATGGGCTGCAGGTCCAGTCGCAAGCCCGCTTTCATTTGCTTGCAACTCCCTCCTCTCTTCACGACCTTATTTGACACATCGGTCCGTGCTTTTCTCCTACACTCGTTGAGTCTGGTTGCCGGCGGCTCTGCGTTCGCGTGCAGCTTGCCACACGCGGCAACGCGGGCCTCTGTTTTATTCGCCCGTTTCGCAACCAGTGTTCAACCCGTGAGCGAAGACTGCTTGCGCCAGTAACCCCTCTGCAAAGGATTCAGAATGAGTATCTTTGGTGACATCGTCAACAAGCTCTTCGGCAAAGCGAAGCCCGATCAGCCTGCGCCCGCGGTTGAGCCGACCCCGGATCCGGCCGCCGCGCAAGCTGCCGCGCCGGACGCCGCACCGGCGCCCGCCCCGCTGGCCGACGTCGACGTCGCGGCGGTCATGGACCAGTTCGTGAGCGAGAGCGGCCAGACGCTGAACTGGCGCACGTCGATCGTCGACACGCTGAAGGCGCTCGGCGTCGACAGCAGCCTCGAGCATCGCAAGCAGCTCGCCCAGGAATTGAAGTACACCGGCGACACGAACGACTCGGCAAGCATGAACATCTGGCTGCATAAACAGGTGATGCAGGCGCTCGCGGCGAATGGCGGCAAGTTGCCGCCGGATCTGGCGGCCTAAGCGCCCGCTCGTCGAATCAAGCTTAAGCAGAAACAACAACGCGGCGCCCGGTTCTTAACCGGGCGCCGCGTTGTCATTGAAGCTTCATCTGCGCTGCGTCGCCCAGCGCGCAATCCGCAATCAATCAGTACGTATCGAACGTCTTCTGCAGCGCCACCGGCCCCGTGCCGCCTGCGGCAAGCGCCAGCATCAGCAGCACGCGCGCCTTGTACGGATTCAGCGAACCCGCGCTGATGAAACCGAGCGCGTCGTCGGCCGCCGCGCCGTTGCGCATTACATGCCCCGATCCCACACGCGACGAACGCACCACCGCGACGCCCTGCGACGCTGCGTCGGCAAGTGCCTGCTGCATCGACATGTGAATCGAACCGTTGCCCGTGCCCGCCACGACGATACCGCGCACGCCGGCGGCCACCAGCGCATCCACCGCGATTCGCGACACGCCCGCGTAGCTTGCGACGATCTCGACATGCGGCCACTTCGGCCCGATCACGAATTCGGTTGCCAGCGTATGCGGCCGCACCACGGCACGCTGGAATTCGACCCGGCCGTCCTGCACCCAACCGAGCGCGCCGATCTCGGGCGACTGGAACGCGTCCACCGCGTAGGTGCTCGTCTTGACGACGTCGCGTGCGCTGTGAATCTTGTTGTTGAAGGCCACCAGCACGCCCTGCCCGCGCGAGCCCGTATGCGCCGCGACGGTCACCGCGTTCAGCAGGTTCAACGGACCGTCGGCCGACAGCGCCGACGCCGGACGCATGGCCGCGGTCAGCACCACCGGCTTATCCGACTTGACGGTCAGATGCAGCAGGTAGGCGGTTTCTTCGAGCGTATCGGTGCCGTGCGTGATCACCACGCCGTCGATCCCGTCGGTCGCCAGAAGCGTGTTGATGCGCTGTGCGAGCGTGGTCCACAACGGCATGGTCATGTCTTTGCTGTCGACGCTGGCAATCTGCTCGGGCGCGATGCGCGCCACCGTGGACAACGCCGGCACCACGGAAAGCAGTTGCTCGACGCCGACCACACCGGCCTGGTAACCGGAGGTGTTGGTGGCGTCCGCGGCCGCGCCGGCGATCGTGCCGCCGGTCGCGAGCACCGCAATACAGGGCAACGGCGGCGTAGCGCCTTCGCCCGAAGGCGCGGCGGAAGAGGAAGTCAGAGTATTCATGGCGGCGATTGTAAGCGATGCGCCGCGCGCCGCCATGCGTGAAAAAACGGATGTCCGTTCGTTTCGGTTCGTTTCGGTTATGAGCGTTAAACCGCTTCGCGCAACTGCGCCGCGATTTCCGCTTCGTTCAATTGCGGCGCGAACATTTCGATCAGCCGGTACGCGTATGCGCGCAGGAACGCGCCCTTGCGCAAACCGACCCGCGTGGTGCTCGCTTCGAACAGATGCTGCGTATCGAGCGCGACCAGTTCGGTATCGCGCTTCGGATCGTAGGCCATCGCCGCGACCACGCCGATCCCCATGCCGAGTTCGACGTAAGTCTTGATCACGTCGGCATCGATCGCGGTCAGCACGACGTCGGTCAACGCACCCGCTTTCGCGAACGCCTGGTCGATATGCGAACGGCCCGTGAAATCCTGGTCGTACGTGATGATCGGGAATTCGGCGATCTCGTCGAGCGTCAGATTCGACCGGCCCACCAGCGGGTGCCCCTTCGGCACGACCACGATGTGATGCCACGAGTAGCACGGGAACGTGACGATATCGGGGAAGCGGTCGAGCGCTTCGGTCGAGATGCCGATATCCGCTTCGCCGTTGATGATCATCTGCGCGATCTGTTGCGGACTGCCCTGGCGCAACGCCAGATGCACCTTCGGGAATACCTCGGTGAATTGACGGATCACCTTCGGCAACGCGTAACGCGCCTGCGTGTGGGTGGTCGCCACGACCAGGTGGCCGCTGTCCTGATCGGCGTACTGACGCGCCACGCGGCGCAGATTTTCCGCATCGAGCAGCATCCGCTCGATCAGTTGATGCACCGCCTTGCCCGGCTCGGTGAGACCTGTCAGGCGCTTGCCGCGTCGAATGAAAATGTCGACGCCGAGTTCGTCTTCCAGATCCTTGATCTGTTTTGATACACCCGACTGCGACGTGTACAACACGTTCGCCACCTCGGTCAGGTTCATGTTCTGACGCACGGCCTCGCGCACGAAGCGCAATTGCTGGAAGTTCATCTGTATGTCTCCGGTTCAGCCAGAGTTGAGTTATTTGAGTTTGATTGAAACACCGAGTTTGATGCCTTGCCTGCCAGGCTCTCCGGACAGGCGCCCTACTATTGCGCCGGAAACACCCGCAACGCGCGCGGCACGGCGGTCACGCCGTCGCCGACCGCCAGTTGCAGATCACGCCACGACTCGCGATCCAGCTCGGCTTCGAGCAGCGTGCCCTCGCGGCCCGCGAGTTCGACCCGCACCGAGCCGCCGAGCGTCACCACGCGCCGCACGTCGACCACGATCCCTTCGCGATGCCCGGACGCTTGCGGATACAACTGCAGGTCGTGCGGCCGTACATAGGCAAACGCCGGGCCGCTGAAATCGGCCTTGATCGATACCGGCAACGCGGCGCCGTCCACCACGAAACCGCTCGCATCGACGTTGCCGTGCAGACGGTTGGCCGCGCCGAGAAACTCGTACACGAACGAGGTTTGCGGATGGTCGTACACATCTTGCGGACTGCCCACCTGCTCCACGTGCCCGCGATTCAGCACGACGATACGGTCGGCCACTTCGAGCGCTTCTTCCTGATCGTGCGTGACGAAGATCGTCGAGATATGCAGATCGTCATGCAAGCGCCGCAGCCAGCTACGCAACTCCTTGCGCACCTTCGCGTCGAGCGCGCCAAACGGTTCGTCGAGCAGCAGCACTTTCGGTTCGACCGCGAGCGCGCGCGCCAACGCGATCCGCTGCCGCTGACCACCCGACAATTCCGACGGATAACGCTGCGCGAGCCAGTCGAGCTGCACGAGCTTCAGCAGTTCATGCACCTTCTCGCGAATCACCGCTTCCGACGGCCGCTCCTTGCGCGGCTTCACGCGCAAGCCGAACGCGACGTTCTCGAACACCGTCATATGACGGAACAGCGCGTAATGCTGGAACACGAAACCCACTTCACGTTCGCGCGCACCGACCGTCGCGACGTCCTGACCTTGCAGCTCGACCTGGCCGCCGTCCGCGTATTCGAGCCCGGCAATCACGCGCAACAAGGTGGTCTTGCCACAACCCGACGGCCCGAGCAGCGCAACCAGTTCACCCGGCGGAAAGTCGAGCGAGACGTTATCGAGCGCGACGAAATCGCCGAAGCGCTTCTGCAGGTTACGAACAGTGATACCCATTACAGCTCTCCTTGCTTGAGCGGGTGTTGCGGCGAGACCGGCGTTGCCTTGAACGATGACGATGATGACGACGAGGCAGCGGCCAGCGCGACAGGACCGGCATACGCGGGCACGTCGCGCGCGGCCGACAGTTCCGCCGACATATGGCGCTCGGCAAGCAGCTTCAGCCCCAGCGTGACGAGTGCGAGCAAGGCCAGCACCGACGCCACGGCGAACGCCGCCGAGAAGTTGTATTCGTTGTAGAGAATTTCGACGTGCAACGGCATCGTGTCGGTCTGGCCGCGAATGTGGCCCGACACCACCGAGACCGCGCCGAACTCGCCCATCGCCCGCGCGTTACACAGAATCACGCCGTACAGCAGGCCCCATTTGACGTTCGGCAGCGTGACGCGGCGGAAGATCTGCCAGCCCGACGCGCCGAGCACGTGAGCGGCTTCTTCCTCGTCGTTGCCTTGCGCCTGCATCAGCGGAATCAGTTCACGCGCAACGAACGGGAACGTGACGAAGATCGTCGCGAGCACAATGCCCGGCACCGCGAAGATGATCTGCACGTTGTGGTCAATCAACCACGGGCCGAACCAGCCCTGCGCGCCGAACATCAGCACATAGATCAGACCCGAGATCACCGGCGAGACCGAGAACGGCAAATCGATCAGCGTGGTCAGCAGCGCCTTGCCGCGGAATTCGAACTTGGCGATACACCACGACGCCGCGAGGCCGAACACGAGATTCAGCGGCACGGCGATCGCGGCGGTGATCACGGTCAGCTTGATCGCCGACAACGCGTCCGGATCGGCGAGCGATTCCAGATAGAAACCGAGGCCCTTGCTCAACGCCTGATAGAACACGGCGACCAGCGGCACGACCAGAAACAGCGTGAGAAACAGCAGCGCGACGGCGGTCAGGAGCCAGCGCACCACGGGCGCTTCGGTGACCGGATCGGGGCGGCGCGACACGTTCAGCGGCGCGCGCGGTGCAACGGCGGCGGCGCTTGAGGTCGCGGCCTTCACACCGTTCACATCACTCACAGACTGACGGCTCATTGCGCACCTCCGCCAATCGCCGCGACGCTCACCGCAGCCGGCGCCGGACCCGCGCCACCGCGACCCGTGCGGCGTTGCAAATACCATTGCAAGGTATTGATGAACAGCAGCATCAGGAACGACACAACCAGCATCACCACCGCGATCGCGGTCGCGCCCGCGTAGTCGTACTGTTCGAGCTTGGTGATGATCAGCAGCGAGGTGATTTCCGACTTCATCGGTACATTGCCGGCGATGAAAATCACCGAGCCGTATTCGCCGAGCGCCCGCGCGAACGCCAGCGCGAAACCGGTCAGCAACGCGGGAAACACGGCGGGCAGCACGACGCGGCGAAACGTCAGCCAGCGCGACGCGCCGAGGCACGCGGCGGCTTCTTCCTGTTCGCGTTCGAACTCTTCGAGCACCGGCTGCACCGTGCGCACCACGAACGGCAAACCGATGAAGGTCAGCGCGACCAGTACGCCGGCCGGCGTGAACGCGATCTTCAGGCCGAGCGGTTCGAGAAACTGGCCGATCCAGCCGTTGCCCGCGTACACCGCCGCGAGCGAAATGCCGGCCACCGAGGTCGGCAGCGCGAACGGCAGATCGACCACGGCGTCGACGATGCGTTTGAACGGGAACGTGTAACGCACCAGCACCCACGCGACCAGAAAGCCGAACACCGCGTTGATCAGCGCGCCGCCGAGCGCGGAGAAGAACGTCAGGCGATACGACGCGAGCACACGCGGCGAACTCACCGCGCGTACGAACTGAGCCCAGTCGAGCGTGGCGGTCTTGAGAAAGGTCGCCGCCAGCGGAATCAGCACCACGAGGCTCAGATAAGCCACGGTGATGCCGAGGGTCAAGCCAAAACCGGGCAACGCGCTCGGTTTTCGGAAGGTCAACGTCGTCATGCTGGTTACTCGTTCAGGTTGATGCCGGTGTTGCGAGGACCGAATTCCGGCCGCCGGGCCCTGGCGGCCAAAAGCGCGCCCATGGGGCGCGCTCGGGGGTCATGCGGTGCCGCTGGCCGGTCGATATCGCTGCATCGTTGCGTCGTTGCGTCCGCATCGACCGGACAAGCCGGCCTTATTGCGGCGAGTAGATCGAATCGAACACGCCGCCGTCGGCAAAGTGCGTCTTCTGCGCGTTGGTCCAGCCGCCGAACGAATCGTCCACCGTGTACAGCTTCAGCTTCGGAAACTTGGCGGTCAGCTCGGCCGGCACCTTGTTCGAACGCGGACGATAGAAGTTGCGCGCGGCGATCTCCTGGCCTTCTTCGCTGTACAGGAAGTTCAGATACGCTTCGGCCACCTTGCGCGTGCCGTGCCGGTCGACGACCTTGTCCACCACGGCGACCGGCGGCTCGGCCAGAATGCTGACCGACGGCACGACGATTTCAAACTTGTCCGGACCGAATTCCTTCAGCGACAGGAACGCTTCGTTTTCCCACGCGATCAGCACGTCGCCGATACCGCGTTGCACGAAGCTGGTGGTCGCGCCGCGCGCCCCCGAATCCAGCACGCCGGCATTCTTATAGAGCTTGCCGACGAACTCCTTCGCTTTCTGGTCGTTGCCGCCCGGCTGATGTTCGGCATACGCCCACGCCGCGAGGTAGTTCCAGCGCGCGCCGCCCGAGGTCTTCGGATTCGGCGTCACGATCGACACGCCCGGCTTGATCAGATCGTCCCAATCCTTGATGTGCTTCGGGTTGCCCTTGCGCACCAGAAACACGATCGTCGACGTGTACGGCGACGCGTTGTCCGGCAAGCGTTTCTGCCAGCCCTTGTCGAGCAGACCCTTGCTGGCCAGCGCGTCGATGTCGTAGGCCAGCGCCAGCGTCACCACGTCCGCCTGCAGACCGTCGAGCACCGAGCGCGCCTGCGCGCCGGAGCCGCCGTGCGACTGCTTGAAGGTGATCGTCTCGCCGGTCTTCGCCTTCCATTCCTTGCCAAACGCCTGATTGATGTCCTGATACAACTCGCGAGTCGGATCGTAGGAGACGTTCAGCAGCGTCGTGTCGGCGGCGTGCGCCTGCGCCATCACGCCGAGCGCCCCGGCCGCGCCCAATGCGAGCGCCGCGATGATTTTTCTGGTCTTGCCTGCCAGCCCCGTGCCTTGGTGGTTCATGTCAACTTTCTCCGCGTTGTGGTCCGCTAAAACAGCGTGTGGTGTTGTTCTACGTCGCGGTCACGTGCACATGAGCGCCAACTCGGAGGCCAGTCTATCGAAGCGCTTTCATCATTAAAAATAATGTTTCTTCATTCTTTAATACTCAAAAGTGGTAATGACAGCTGGGTAAGGCGTTGCGGCACGAAAGTGGGTGTTAGAACGCCCTTTTGCGGCGCTGTAGCGGCACCCGAAGCGACGAACTTAAAGTAAAGCTTGAATTGCGTGGAATACTGTATAAAAATACAGGCACCTGTTCATACATACAGTGGCCATGACCAAACTCACCGCACGACAGCAGCAGGTTTTCGATCTGATCCGCCGGGCCATCGAACGCACCGGTTTTCCGCCCACCCGCGCGGAGATCGCCGCGGAGCTGGGCTTCAGCTCCGCGAACTCCGCAGAAGAGCATCTGCGCGCGCTCGCTCGCAAAGGCGTGATCGAACTCGCGGCCGGCGCATCGCGCGGCATTCGCCTGCTGGGTGGGTCGGAAGACTCGCCGTACCAGTTCACGCTGCCGCACGCGAGCATCATGCAGCTGTCCTTGCCGCTGATCGGCCGGGTGGCGGCGGGTAGCCCGATCCTCGCGCAGGAACATATCGCGCAGCACTATGCGTGCGATCCGGCGCTGTTCTCGAGCAAGCCCGACTACCTGCTGAAGGTGCGCGGGTTGTCCATGCGCGACGCGGGCATCTTCGACGGCGACCTGCTCGCCGTGCAGAAGAAGAGCGAGGCCAAAGACGGCCAGATCATCATCGCGCGGCTCGGCGACGACGTGACGGTCAAGCGCCTGAAGCGCCGGCCGAACGGCATCGAACTGATTGCCGAGAATCCCGATTACGAAAACATCTTCGTTGAAACCGGCAGCGCGGAATTCGCGCTGGAAGGGATCGCCGTCGGGCTGATTCGCCCGGGCGAGTTTTAAGCGGTTTGCTCGTGCTGGGGCGTTTGCCGGTTCGTTGGCTTGTTCAGACAACGCCGTCCTGACGCCGCCCCGAGCCACATTCACCCCGCATCAACGTCGTACTCACGCTGCATCATCTTTGCATCGCCTGGAGAGACTCATGGAACGCCTTGCCCGCTTGCTGCCTTTTCGCCAGTTCGGTCGTCTGCGTCATCTGCGCAAGCTGGTGCCCTGCTCGTTGATCGAGGCATCCACGGCGAGCACACCCTCGCTGTTCGATTCGCTCGACGAGGCGTCGAATTTGCAGGCGGCGCTGCCGTCTTCGTTGCCGGCGTTTGCGCGCGTGTCGTTGAACTCGGGCCTGAATACGGCGGAGCCGGCGCGGCGCGCGCCGGTGCGGGTTTATCACGGGCCGTCGCGGCTTATCATGGTCGGCACGGTCGACGCCGTCTGCCGCATGATCGACCGTTGCATCGCCGAAGAAGCGAATGTGCACGGCGCGGTGTTCGAAGGCTGAGTGGTTCGGTTCTAGGCGATCGGGTTCTGTTCTGAACCGGTTGTTCACTCGCATTACCGGAATCAATCAGGGATCGTTTTGGCGTGGCCGCGGTCCACGTTAGATCACACCTGATAGAGAGTCTCACTCGATGGCTGTTTCGACCCGCACGAAGAGCAGCGCCACCCGGCCGCTGATCGTTACGCTAATTGTGATCGTGGTGATTGCCGCGCTAGGTTTCGCGTATGCGTCGCCGTATCTCGCGCTGAACAATCTTAAACGCGCAGCAGATGCGCGCGACGCGCAAACCGTCAATCAATACGTCGATTTCCCCGCGTTGCGCGAGAGCCTGAAACAGCAGGTGACCGGCCTGCTGACGCGCCGGCTCGACGCGCACAGCAACGGCAATCCGCTCGCCGCCATTGGCGCGATGATCGGCGTGGCACTGATGGGTCCGCTCGTGGATGCTTATGCAACGCCGGATGGCGTGGCCGCGTTGCTGAACGGCATGCCGCCGCGCGGCAACCCTGGCGAGCGGCCACCGGTGCCACCCGCGGCGAATCATCCGTCCGCGGCTGAGACGCCTGAGCCGACACCGGCACCGCCGGCAGCACCCGCAGCACCCGCAGCGCCAACCCAGCCCGATGCGGCGGCCAACAACGCGAACACGGCCGCGACGCCGCCGCAACCGCCGCAAACCACAGCGGGCTACAGTGGCCTCAACGAATTCGTCGTCACGTACCAGCATGGCGCGGGCGACGCGCGTTACTCGGCGATCTTCGCGCGCGAGGGGTTGTTCACGTGGAAGCTGGCCGCGGTGGATCTAAACCCGTGACGCGCTGAGCTCGCCCCGCTCAACCCATCAAGCTGCCGCTTGCTGCTGCTCCTGCGCGGAAGAGCACGCCACCAGAATGCTGCAGGAAATGCGGTCGAGCAGCGGCGTATTGCCGGCGCCCATCCACCATCGCGACAAACCGGTGCGGCAACGGTGGCCAACCACCACGAGATCGACATTCAACTCGTTAGCGAGATTGGCGATCTCGTCGATCGGATGACCGAAGGCGAAATGCCCTTGCGCAGTGACGCCGCGCTCGGTGAGCCAGTCCACGCCTTCCTGCAGAATGTCGCGGGCGGATTTTTCGAAGCTGCCACACGCCACGTCGGTGAGAAGGCCCGCGCTTTGCGCAATACTCGAGCGCATATCCACAACGGATAACAAATGCGTTTCCGCTTTCAGATCCAACGCGAGATCGGCGCCGCAACGTAGCGCTTTACGACCTTCGCGCGAGCCGTCGTAGCACAGCAGGATTTTTTGGTAGCTCGCCATGATTTTCTCCCTTCGCGCGGAAAGCGCGCTTTGAATCAATCATGGTGCGCCGCAATTCAGCTTGCAAGGGATGGAAAACGCTAACTGCGCCCTAAACCGGTGCGCACGGCGACGGCGCGGCAATGGCACGACTATGGCAACGCAATGGCACAGCGTCGGGACCTGATGCCGCAGTGCAAGAAAGCCCTTCTGGACGCCCGGGTGCCAGGCATCGTCGGCCAATCAATGTCCTAGAATAGGCAGCCTGCCCGGTCATTACGGTCATTGCGCTCATTCGCATCAGTCGCGCCCTTTCCCGGAGCCACGTTCGATCCATGTCTGAAGCCGCCATTGAATTCCATCAGGTCAAAAAGCGCTACGGCGACAAGACGGTCGTCGACGGGTTGTCGTTTCATGTGAACGCCGGCGAATGCTTCGGCCTGCTCGGCCCGAATGGCGCGGGCAAGACCACCACGTTGCGCATGCTGCTCGGCATTGCCGCGCCGGATGCCGGCGCGATCCGTCTGTGCGGCGAGCCGATTCCGGGCCGCGCACGCGTGGCGCGAGCGCGGGTCGGCGTGGTGCCGCAATTCGACAATCTCGATCCTGATTTCACCGTGCGCGAAAACCTGCTGGTGTTCGGCCGCTACTTCGGTTTGAGCGCCGCGCAATGCCGCGCGATGGTGCCGTCGCTGCTCGAATTCGCGCGGCTCGAAAGTAAGGCCGACGCCCGTGTGAGCGAACTGTCGGGCGGCATGAAGCGGCGCCTCACGCTGGCGCGCGCGCTCGTCAACGATCCCGACGTGCTGATCATGGACGAACCCACCACCGGTCTCGATCCGCAGGCCCGGCATCTGATCTGGGAGCGGCTGCGCTCGTTGCTCGCGCGCGGCAAGACCATTCTGCTGACCACGCATTTCATGGAAGAAGCCGAACGGCTTTGCCATCGGCTATGCGTGATCGAAGAGGGCCGCAAGATCGCCGAAGGTGCGCCGAGCGAGTTGATCGCCTCGGAGATCGGCTGCGACGTGATCGAGATTTTCGGCCCCGATCCGGTGGCGTTGCGCGATGAACTCGCGCCGCTGGTCGAGCGTACCGAGATCAGCGGCGAGACGCTGTTCTGCTATGTGAACGACGCGCAACCGGTGCATGCCCGGCTCAAACAGCGCGCCGATCTGCGCTATCTGCACCGGCCGGCGAATCTGGAAGATGTGTTTCTGCGGCTCACCGGCCGCGAAATGCAGGACTGATCGTTGCGAGCGCATTGAGTGCATTGAACGCATCGAGCACTCATGCATATCGCAAGCATTTTGCGCATCACGTGTATCGCGCCGGCCACCCACCGCCGCACCTGATCGCCATAACAACGCCCCGAAGGAAATCCCTCGGGCAAACAGCACGAGACACGCCATGGACGCACGCACCTACGACACCCCGGATCACGCCCCCAGCGACAAGCCCTCCGCCCAGGAACCCTTCGGCGCGTTCCCGACGAACGCGGTGAAGTGGGTCGCGGTATGGCGCCGCAATTTTCTGGTGTGGAAAAAACTCGCGATCGCGTCGATGTTCGGCAATCTGGCCGATCCGATGATCTATCTGTTCGGTCTCGGCTTCGGACTCGGGATCATGGTCGGGCATGTGGATGGCGTGTCGTACATCGCGTTCCTCGCGGCCGGCACGGTGGCTTCGAGCGTGATGATGTCGGCGAGCTTCGAGTCGATGTATTCGGGCTTCTCGCGCATGCATGTGCAACGCACGTGGGAAGCCATCATGCATACGCCGCTGACGCTCGGCGATATCGTGCTGGGTGAAGTGATGTGGGCGGGCAGCAAATCGATGCTGTCGGGTGTGGCGATCATGCTGGTGGCGGGCTCGCTGGGCTATGCGAATTTCCCGTCGATGCTGCTCGCGTTGCCGGTCATCGTACTCACCGGGCTCGCGTTCGCGAGCATCGCGATGATCGTGACGGCGCTCGCGCCATCGTACGACTTCTTTATGTTTTATCAGACGCTGGTGTTGACGCCGATGATGCTGCTGTCGGGCGTGTTCTTTCCGACTTCGCAGTTGCCGGTCGCGGCGCGCGCGGTCACGGGGGTGTTGCCGCTCGCGCACGCTGTCGATCTGATCCGTCCGGCCATGCTGGGCCGGCCGGTCGAGCACGCCGCGCTGCACCTCGCGGTGCTGGCCGTGTATGCGGTGGGCGGGTTTATCGTTGCGGCGGTGCTGTTCCGTCGCAGGATGATGAAATAGGCTTATCGCTTCAGCGCCCTTCAACGTCCTTCAGCGCCCACCACCCCCGGCGATGAAAACATCGCTCAGTCTTCGTCGTCCGTCCACGGAATATCCACGTCGGAGATGAACGCGACCGTCGCGAACGGTCCGCCATCCTGACGGCCGATTTTGCCGTCGGCGCGCTGCCATTCGACGCGGAACACCGTGGCCGGATCGTCGGCGATCAGACGCACCGTGCGCACCTCGTCCGGATCGGATTCCTCGACCGGACCATCGAGCGAAACCTGCAGTTCCTGCGGCCACAGGCCATCGGCCGGATCGTAGATCTTGTCGCCGTCGGGAATCAGCGTGAAGGCTTCCACGCCGATCGTCGCCGAGGCTTCCACGATCATCTTGCCCAGCGCGCGCAGCAGTGCCGTCGCCCGTGCCGAATTTGCCTGACGGATCGCCAGATCCCCGCGCGTCAGCGCCTGCTCAAGTTTTGGGTTTGTTTTTTGTTGCGCCATTCGATGTCCTGAGTCCTATCGCTCTGTTGTGGACAGCGCGCCGTTGCACTTGCGCGCCGCTCTCCATTTTTCGGGCTGAATCCTACCATTGGCGTCCCCAAAAGGGACCTCCTCCGGCCATGCATTGCTACATCGCACGCCGTGCGGCGCAGTTCGACAGCCCGCCCCGTCCACCACAGTTTAGGTCGTGATTCGCGTTCCGACAGGGACATTTGGCTTTCAATTGGCTATGCAGGCGCGCGCCTATTACGTCGCGCCGGGCTTCGAGCGCGAACCGCCGCGCGGGCTTCGTTTTCGCGCTACCTTGGGACCGCCGCTCTCCGCCTGCTTCGGGCCGCCGATGGCGGCGATCAGATGATCGCGAAACGCCCGCACCGCCGTCGGCAGTTCGCGGCCGGCCATGGTCTGCAACTGGATGCTGCGCTGGCGCAGTTGCGGATGGGTCAGCGGTATCACGACGAAGCCGTCGCCGACATAACGGTCGCGCACCGACAGCAGACCCGTGAACATGATCGCGCCGCTCTTCTGCGCATAGCGGTACATCGCGCCGCTGTTGTTGCAGGTGAGATCGGGCTCGAGCAGGATGCCTTCGAGCGCACAGGTAATGTCGATCAACTGGCGAATCGTCGTGCCCGGCACAGGCAGCACCAGCGGATAAGACCGCAGATCGGCGAGCGACACCTTCGCGCGCGCGGCCAGCGGATGATCCGCGCGCAGCAGCGCCAGCACCGGCGCAGATTCGGTGTGTTCGACCTTGACGCCCTTCTCCGGCGCGAGGCTGAAGGTCAGCGCGAGATCGGCGTCGCCGTCGCGCACGCGGCGGGTGGCCTCGCCCGGCGACACCACCGAAAGCGTGAAGTCGATGCCCGGATACTGGCTGCGAAAACTCGCCATCGCGCCGGGCAGAAAATCCGCGGCGAACCCTTCCGAACTCACGATCTTGATCATGCTGCCGTGCAGGCTCTCGAGGCCGCCGATCTCCTTCATCACGTGTTCCGCTTCGAGCAGGCTGCGGTGCGCGTAGGCGAGCAGCCGCTCGCCGGCTTCGGACAGCGCCATGCCGCGCGGGCGCCGTTCGAACAGCGCCACGCCGAGTTCGCTTTCGAGCCGCGCGATCTGCCGGCTGATCGCCGATATCGCGACATGCAGGCGTGCGGATGCGTCGCTGATCGAGCCGGTGCGCGCGACTTCGACGAAATAGCGGAGCGCGATGCCGTGCAGGGAAAGTGTCATAGGGTGTGTCTCAATCTTTGCCTTTTCGGCAACGCAAGCTTCGAAATACGATCATTGTGACAAAAAAAACGGCCTCCTAGAATCGGTTCGATGCTGCACCTTGTCCCGCATCCGCAGTCCGCCCCGCATTGGAGACACACCATGAGCCGCAACGAGGCCATCGAACACGCGACACAGCATTTCGAATCCGGCGCCTTTCTCGAGAACCTCACCCGCCGGGTGGGTTTTCGCACCGAGAGTCAGGAAAGCGATCGCGCCGCGACGCTGCTGTCGTATCTGACCGACGAAATCGCGCCCGAAGCCGAAGGGCTCGGTTTCACCTCACGCATCGTCGATAACCCGGTCAGCGGCCTGGGACCCTTCCTGATCGCCGAACGCCACGAAGCGGCCCATCTGCCCACCGTGCTGATCTACGGCCACGGCGACGTGGTGCGCGGCTACGACAGCCAGTGGCGCGCGCCGCTCACGCCGTGGGCCGTGACGATCGAAGGCGAACGCTGGTACGGCCGCGGCACGGCCGACAACAAAGGCCAGCACAGCATCAACCTTGCCGCGCTGGCGAGCGTGCTGGCCGCGCGCGGCGGCCAGCTCGGCTTCAACGCGAAGCTGCTGATCGAAATGGGCGAGGAAACCGGCTCGCCGGGGCTCGATGCGGTGTGCCGCGAGCACGCGGGCGAACTCGCCGCCGACGTGCTGATCGCCTCCGACGGCCCGCGTCTCGCCGCGCGCCGCCCGACCGTGTTCCTCGGCTCGCGCGGTTCGGTGAACTTCAAGCTGTCGCTGAATCTGCGCGACGGCGCGCATCACTCGGGCAACTGGGGCGGCCTGCTGCGCAACCCGGCAACGGTGCTGGCCAACGCGCTGGCGAGCCTCGTCGATGCGCGCGGGGTGATCGCCGTCGACGGTTTGCGCCCGCCGCCAATTTCGGAGGCGGTGCGCCGTGCGCTCGCCGATATCACCGTCGGCGGCGGTCCGGGCGACCCCGAAGTCGACGACAACTGGGGCGAGCCCGGCCTGAGCGCGCCCGAACGCGTGTTCGGCTGGAACAGCTTCGAAGTGCTCGCCTTCAAGGCGGGCAATCCGGAGAACCCGGTCAACGCGATTCCGTCGTCGGCCTTCGCGCATTGTCAGTTGCGTTTCGTGGTCGGCACCGATTGGCGCAATCTCGAACGGCATCTGCGCGCGCATCTGGACGCGCACGGTTTTTCGCTGGTGCAGATCGACGTCGAGCGCGGCGCGCCGGCCACGCGTCTCGATCCGGACGACCCGTGGGTCACGTGGGCGGTCGCGTCGCTCGAACAGACCACCGGCAAGAAAACCGCCGTGCTGCCGAATCTGGGCGGCACGCTGCCCAATGAAGTCTTTGCCGACACGCTCGGCCTGCCGACCATCTGGGTGCCGCACTCGTACCCGGCCTGCTCGCAGCACGCGCCGAACGAGCATCTGCTCGGCCCCGTGGTGCGTGAAGGTCTGCAGATCATGGCGGGTTTGTTCTGGGATCTCGGCGAGAACTCGCCGTATCTGAAAAACGCCGCCTGAGGCAGTCCGGTACTCCATCCGCACAAACAGTTCGCGAAGCCCGGGCCAGCGTCAGATCAGTCCCGGGCACGCGCCATTCGCCCCGCCGCATTCGTCACGAGAACACGTTCACGATGATCACGTCCACCTTGCAAGCCAGCGCCGCGCGGCCGTCCGCCGCGAAAGCCCATCGCATCATTCTCGCGGCGTCGATCGGTAACGCGCTCGAATGGTTCGACCTCGTCGTCTACGGCTTCTTCGCGGTGACGATCGCGAAGCTGTTCTTTCCGGCGCGCACCGAAGCGATCTCGCTGATGCTCACGCTCGGCACCTTCGGTATTTCGTATCTGATCCGCCCGCTCGGCGGACTCGTGCTCGGTTCGCTCGCGGATCGCGCCGGACGCAAGGCGTCGCTGTTGCTGTCGATCGCGTTGATGATGGTCGGCACGTTGACGATCGCCGTGATGCCGCCGTATGCGGCGATCGGTTTGTGGGCGCCCGCGGGCATCATGCTGTCGCGCCTCGTGCAGGGATTTTCGGCGGGCGGTGAATTCGGCGCCTCGACCGCGTTTCTGGTCGAACATGCGCCGGAGCGGCGCGGCTTCATGGGGAGCTGGCAGTTCGCGAGTCAAGGTCTCGCCACGCTGCTCGCGTCCGGTTTCGGCGCGCTGCTGACGAGCCAGCTCACCGCAGCGCAACTCGAATCATGGGGCTGGCGCGTGCCGTTTCTGTTCGGCCTCGCGATCGGTCCGGTCGGTTTCTACATTCGCCGTTACGTGGACGAAGGCGCGGAATTCGCGGCCGAGCCGAAAGCCCGCACGCCGCTGCGCGATCTGTTCGGTACGCAAAAGCTGCGCATGTTGCTGGCGGTCGGCTCGCTGATCATTTCGACGGCGGCGAACTACATGATCCTGTACATGCCGACCTATGCGATCAAGCAATTGCATCTGCCCGCGTCGACCGGCTTCGCGGCGACGCTTGCGACCGGCTTCGTGCTGACGATATTGACGCCGTTCGCCGGTCATCTGTCCGATTCGCTCGGGCGTATCCGGATCATGGCGTTCGCCGCCCTGCTGATGCTGCTGACGGTGTATCCGGCCTTTGTGTATATGAACGCGCATCCGTCGTTCGCGACGATGCTGCTTGCGCTGATCTGGATCGGCATCTTGAAGGCGACGTATTTCGGCGCGTTGCCCGCGTTGATGTCGGAGATCTTTCCGACGCAGACACGCGCGACCGGTCTCTCGGTCAGCTACAACATCGGCGTCACGGTGTTCGGCGGTTTTGCGCCGTTCGTGATCACGTGGCTGATCGATGCGAGCGGCAATAAACTCGCGCCGGGGTTTTATCTGATGTTCTGTGCAGCGGCCAGTTTGCTGGCGCTTTATGTGGTGCGGGCGAAGCTGAAGATTCGCTGAGCTTCTTCGAGCTTCACCCGCACCGCTAACGCGTCACCAACGCTTCAGGGCGCCGGATTCGGCTGCAATTCATGCAGCGCATCGATTTCCGCGAGGATTTCCGGCGACAGTCTGACGTCGGCGCTGCCGATGTTTTCCTTCAGCTGATCGAGCGAGGTCGCACCGATCAGATTGCTGGTCACGAACGGCCGGCTATTCACGAAGGCCAGCGCGAATTGCGCGGGCGACAGGCCATGACGTTTCGCCAGCTCCACGTACCGCGTGGTCGCCTGCACGGCTTGCGGCTTGCTATAGCGCTGGAAACGTTCGAACAGCGAGATGCGCGCGCCGGCCGGGCGCGCGCCGCCCTCGTACTTGCCCGACAGCCAGCCGAACGCGAGCGGCGAATACGCGAGCAGGCCGACGTTGTCGCGATGCGCGTATTCCGACAGCCCGGCCTCATACGTGCGATTGAGCAGGCTATACGGATTCTGAATACTGACGATGCGCGGCAAGCCGAGCTTTTCCGCCGCACGCAGAAATTGCGCGACACCCCACGGCGTTTCGTTCGACACACCGATGTGACGCACCTTGCCGGCCTTCACGAATTCGGCCAGCACCGACAGCGTTTCTTCGATCGGCACCGTGTACTCGTCGTCGACCCACGGATACGCGGGGCGGCCGAACGTCATCGTGCTGCGATCCGGCCAGTGCAGTTGATACAGATCGACGTAGTCCGTTTGCAGACGCTTCAGGCTGTCGTTCAGCGCCTCGGTGAGGTTCGGCCGGTCGAACTGATTGCCCGCGCCACGAATATGGCGCGGGTTATGCGGTTGACGCGCCGGGCCGGCGATCTTGGTGGCGAGCACGATCTTCCCGCGCGCGCTGCGATGCTGCGCGAGCCACGTGCCGATGAAGCGCTCCGTCGAGCCTTGCGTTTCAGCGCGCGGCGGCACGGGATACATTTCGGCGGTGTCGATCAGGTTGATGCCGTGATCGAGCGCGTAATCGATCTGTGCGTGCGCTTCCTGTTCGGTGTTCTGCTCGCCCCATGTCATGGTGCCGAGACCGATCAGGCTGACCTGCACATCGGAGTCGCCGAGTCTGCGGTATTCCATTGAACTGTCCTGTTGATTGTGTGAACGGAACCGGCGACGTTACCATGTCGGCGAATAGCCTGCAGCGAGGCTAAAATGCACGGGCGGCGAACGTCGCTCGCTGTTGTCCGCTTGCTGCTCTCTTGTTGCGCGTTATTGCCCATTCCCCCGCTCACCGCGTTTTTTTGCCGACCTTTGCACCATGAACCCCGAACACCTCGAACTGCTGGTCACGCGCGTGATGCCCTACGGGAAATATAAAGGCCGCGTGATTGCGGACCTGCCGGGTCACTATCTGAACTGGTTTGCCAGCCAGGGCTTTCCGCCCGGCGAAATTGGCCGGCTGATCGCGTTGATGCAAGAGATCGATCACAACGGTTTGAAGCCGTTACTCGAGCCTTTACGTAAGCGCTGACATCCTTACCCATTCTTCGCGAAACGCTTGCGTGATACGTCGTCGAGTTAAGCATTGAAAGCAGGTTGAAGCACTGCGAAGCCGGATGAAAGTCGTTGCGCAGGCAACGTGCAAGCAATGTAGGCTTGTACAAATTCATACAGACTTTTTCTTGCGCAGCTCGCGTGCGTGGACTTAAATCCGCATGTGCCCTCGCGCAGTCCTGAATGGTTTGACGCGTGGTTTGCACCGTGGTTTGAACACTCCTTCGCACGTGTCATTGCCTGCCTCTTCATGTCTGAATTCAGTCTCTCCGCATTGCTGGAATTTATCGGTCACGACCTCTCGCCCGTGCGTGCGGTCCTCGCGTTTTTTCTGATCGGCTATCTGGTGGTCGGACTGCCCGTGCATTTCCGCCAGGGCGCCGCATCGCGCGATATCTGGGGCACCGCCGCCGGCGTGACCATGGCCGCGATTTATGCGGCGTTTATCATCGGCGTGTACCCTGCTTTGCATCATCCGGGCTTGTTGCATTGAACGCCGACGCGCACGCAGACGCGACGTGCGTGAGCCGTGGCCGTGCCTGCGGCGAGCGCCAGGCAATGAGCTTGTGCGGGTTTGATGGTGACGCGCCGCGCGGCCTGTGAGGGCACGCGGCGTCGGAAGAACAAAACGCGTTAAGCCGGCAAACGACTCTGCGCTATTTGTGCGAGCAACCGGTCCACCGCCTGGTCGACCGGCAAGCGGTCGGATTCGATCACCACGTCGGGTGCGAGCGGCGCTTCGAAAGGATCGGAAATACCGGTGAAATGCGGGATTTCGCCGCGGCGAGCGCGTGCGTAGAGTCCCTTCGCATCGCGCGCCTCGCATACGGCCAATGGCGCGTTCACGAAGACTTCAACGAAGCCTTCGCCGACAATCTCACGCGCCGCGCGCCGATGCTGATGCTCGGGCGAAATCACTGCGGCAATCGCGACAAAACCCTGCTGCATGAAAAGCGCCGCGACGTGCGCGACGCGGCGCAGGTTTTCGGTGCGGTCCTCGTGCGTGAAGCCGAGGTCGGCGTTCAAGCCGCGCCGCAACACGTCGCCGTCGAGCACGATCGACGCCTGCCCCATGTCATTCAAGCGTTGATGCAACGCGTTGGCCAGGGTCGACTTCCCTGCGCCGGATAACCCCGTCATCCAGATCACCGCACCACGCGATACGCTCATGCCGGACGCTCCGGGTGATTTGCATTGACTGTGCCGGGGGCGGCGTTTACTTCGTTCGCCGCCAGCTCCGGACCCAGACCGTCGAACAACGACTGCAGCAACGCTCGCCTCGGCTGCCAGCGCTGCAACGAAGTCTTGTAGATCGGACGACGCACCTGCGCCGCGCTGGCCGTGCTCACCTGACGTGTTGTCTGATGAAACGACAGGCAGCGTTCGTCCCAGTCGAGCCCGCAATGCGCGAGGATGCGACGCACCTGGCCTTCCAGATCGTCGACCAGCTCTTCGTATTTGACTTCGATCATCACGCCCTCGGGTAGCACGCTTTGCCAATGCTTCATCAACGCATCGTAAGCGCGGTAGTAACGGCCCAGTTCGCCGAGATCGTAACCGAACGGCACGTCATGAAAAATTCGCGAAAAAATCGACAGGCAGGTCTGCAACGGCGAACGGCTGCTATGAATGAAGCGCGCGTTCGGCAGCGCCAGATGAATCAGCCCGACGTTGATGAAGTTGAACGGATATTTGTCGACGAAATGCGTATAGCGCTCGCCGCCCGGCATCGCAGTCTGGATTTCCGGCACCGCGTCGTAGATACGCCGCAGGTAGTCCGCGCCGAGCGCGTGCAACGGCGCGGCCTCGGCGTCCGGCAGCCCTTCGATATCGATCTTCAACGGATCGTCCAGGCCGCGATGGATGCCGCTCACCAGCGCCTCGCCGAATTCCGTGCGCTCGCCGGCGCCGAACACCTTCGGATGACTCGCCAGAATCTGTTCGATCAGCGTGGACCCCGAGCGCGGCATGCCGACGATAAAAATCGGCGCCGCCGACGTATCGCCTAATCCGCCTTTGGCCGCCAGCACCTCCGCGCCGAGCATCTGCGGCAAGTGCGAGAACAGGCTCAATGCCTCCGCTTCGACATAACGCACGCCGGGACGGCGCAGCGCATTGGCCATCAGGAACTGGTCGAACGCTTCGTCGTTGCGGCCCATGTCGGACAGCGCCTGACCGTACGCGAAGTGGATCTCCGACTGATTGTCCCGCGTCATCGAATCGGCATGGTTCGCCAGATGCTCCATCGCCGCGAACACCGGATCGTCGACGGCGAGACGTTTGGACTGCACGAAGTTGCGGTAATAGAGCGGCGCCGTCGGCGCGGCTTCGATCGCGTGACGATAGGCTTCGTGCGCTTCGTCGAAGCGGCCGAGCGCGTGCAGACAGTTGCCCAGATTATTGTGCGAACCGTCGGCCTTCGGATTGAGGCGCACGGCTTCGCGATACGCGTCCAGCGCGGGTTCGAGCCGGTGCATCTGCTCGAAGCACCAGCCGAGGCCGTGATACGTGTCAGCGTTGAGCGGATCGAGCGCGGCCGCTGCGCGATACGCCTGCACGGCGTCGGGAAAACGGTTCAGAACGGCGAGCGTCGCGGCGCGGCGCTCATGGACGATGGCGTTGGCGGGGTCGAGCGCGCGCGCGGTGTCGAAGCGCTGCAGCGCGCCTTCGAGGTCGCCGCGCGCGGCGCAGGCTTCGCCTTCGGCGCACCATTCGGATGCGGTAGCCGGTTGTGGATCGTGCTTCATTGACGGCTGTTTCTTTCGCAGGCTGCGCATTGAGCGGTCCTGGGAGTGGGCGGATGCGTCCTCGTCGTTCAGCGCGGCGCGAGAGCAACTCACGCGCTGAACTCGAGGGGTATTGTCTGACGCGAAATTAACAGGCTCGCCATACAGTTACGTTTCGAAATTTTAACTAACTGTTACAACACGAAGTCACGGCGACACTTTGCAAGGCCTCTGCAATGCTTGGCGGCTATGGCGTGGCATCTTTGTCAATGCTTCGTCGATGCGGGCAGCGATCGATCAGCCGTAATCTGCGGACACAAATGACGCTGAACTCCTACACGCGCGATTTTTCTGATTCATATAGCAGGAGCAAATCGCCAGGAGAAAATCGTGAGCAGGCTCATTGCATCGATAGCGCTGTTGGCGGTAGCGGCAACGCTCACCGGTTGTGCGGTCGCACCGCCTTATGGCTATGGGTATGGGTACGCGCAACCGTATTACCCCGACTATGGTTACGGGTACGGGCCGCCGTATGGACCGGTTTATGGTTCGGTCGGAATCTGGGGCGGCTGGGGCGGTTGTTGTTATTACCGTGGTGGTGGCTGGCATGGTCGCGGTGGCTGGCACGGTGGTGGCTGGCATGGCGGTGGCGGTGGCTATCACGGGGGCGGTATGGTGGGTCCCATGGCGGTGGTAGTTCGTGGAGCGGCGGCGGCTCGGGACGGGGGCGTTGAGGCGAGGGTGTTATTGCTCTGCGTTGTTCCGGGTTTTTCCGAGTTATTCGGCAACGCAGACAAAATCGTCAGTCAAGACCGGCGATTTCACGCATTGCGGTAAAATCGGCGTTTTGAATCAAGCCGTTGGCCGCCTCATGTCTTCACCTCAAACTCCCAGTCCCCGCCGCGTATCCGTCGCCCCGATGATGGACTGGACCGATCGTCACTGTCGGTCGCTGCATCGCGTGATCTCGCGCCATACCTGGCTTTACACCGAAATGGTCACGACCGGCGCGCTGCTGCACGGCGACGTGCCGCGCCATCTCGCGTTTACGCCGGAAGAAGCGCCGGTCGCGCTGCAACTCGGCGGCAGCGAGCCGGCCGACCTGGCGCGCTCGGCCAAACTGGGGGAGCAATGGGGTTATGACGAGATCAATCTGAACTGCGGCTGCCCGTCCGAGCGCGTACAACGCGGTGCATTCGGTGCGTGCCTGATGAACGAGCCGCAGCTCGTTGCCGACTGCGTGAAGGCCATGCGTGACGCCGTCTCGGTGCCGGTGACGGTCAAGCATCGGATCGGCGTGGACGCCGTGGAGGAATACAGTTTCGTGCGCGACTTCGTCGGCACGATCGCCGAGGCGGGCTGCCATGTTTTCGTCGTGCACGCGCGCAACGCGATTCTGAAGGGCTTGAGTCCGAAGGAAAACCGCGAGATTCCGCCGCTCAAATACGACTACGCTTATCAGTTGAAACGTGATTTTCCGCATCTGGAGATCATCATTAACGGCGGCATCAAAACGCTCGATGAAGTGGAAACGCATCTTCAGCACGTCGACGGTGTGATGCTCGGGCGCGAGGCTTATCACAACCCGTATCTGCTGGCCGACGTCGACGCACGCTTCTACGGCTCGACGCAAACGCCGCTAACGCGCGAGCAGGTCGAAGCGAAACTGATCGAGTATTGCGCGGCTGAAATGGCGCGCGGCACGTACCTCGGCGCGATCACGCGCCATGCGCTCGGTCTGTATCGCGGCGAAGCCGGTGCGCGTGGATGGCGCCGCGTGTTGTCGGATAGCAAGCGTCTCGCCGCGCGCGATCTGAGCATCTTCGACGAGGCAAGACAGCATCTGCGTGAGCCAGTCGAAATTTTTGAATAAAGGACTAGGCAAACGCCAATCTTGTTCGTATAATCTCGTTTCTTCATCGACGAGCCAGAGTTTTTAGGCAAGTCAAGCAGATGTCAGTGGTGGCTGTAGCTCAGTTGGTAGAGTCCAGGATTGTGATTCCTGTTGTCGTGGGTTCGAGCCCCATCAGCCACCCCAAAGAATTCAAGCAGTAAATAGTTTGACGAACGGCGTTGTGAGAAATCACAACGCCGTTTTTGTTTTGGGTCTCTGAGTCGAAGCCCGCTCTTTATCGGGTGATGACCGCAGTCCCTCCGCTCTTCGCGAGAACAATAAAAAAACCCGCCGAAGCGGGTTTCATTGATGATGCGGCAAGCCGGCTCAGACGAGCCTCACTTCGAGGCGCCTGCCAAGCACGGCGAACGCGGATTCGACCATCTCGATCTTCGACGAATGCCTGAAATTGAGCAGGCGATCGACCTGCACCTGATTCACTTTCAGCCGGCGCGCCAACTCCGCCTTGCGCACGTTCTGCTGCAGCATTTCATTTGCCAGCAGAACTTTTGATGTGACCAGCGCCGGCAGGGTCACGACGTGCTGGCCGCGCTTCGCCCTGGACGGCAACGGAATGGGCCGCTTTTCCGAAACGTAGATCTCAAGTGCCGCTTCCAGCGCGTCGAGAGCCTGCACGATTACATCATCTTCGTTCTCTCCAACGCTGAGCGCTTCAGGCACGTCCGCAAACGTGACGAGAAGCGTGCCATTTGAATCCGGCGTCAGCTCGATGGGATACGACAACATACGATTCTCCAGTGGTACCGCTTCAAGAAAACACAAAGGCCGCGAACGATCGGACCGGTCTGAGCTGCCCCGGCTCATTGGATACCAACTGCTTCTTGATCGCTTCGACAAGGAAGGTACCCATTTCCTTGGCTCCGTGATCGGGAAAAATGGTCGTCTTACCGTTCAGCGTGACCCGATAGTGACTTGAACCGCTTCTGTGCCGCTCGAAGGTCGCACCCTGTTTCCTCAGCCACTTCCTAAACTCGCTGTACTTCATGCTCCCCCTCTCGGTAAGTCAGAGAGAAATTAGTACAACAAATATGTTGTATCAAAAAACTAAAAATGCAACATTAAAGTTGCATCGGATAGATCACGGCAAACAGTTCATGCCGAGCAATGGAGATCGAGCCGAAGTCTCCGCGCAAACCGAACTTGCCACCCGCGCTTTTCGTGCACATCCGCCGATAACCCGCTCCGCGAGCGGGTCTTTCCTCCCCAAACCCGCCCGCCCATCGGGGTCGGAACGTCGCTCGCCCTTCTCCCGCCTGCCTCCGGCCGATTATTTCAATATCGAGAACAGTAATTTCAAATTATCAGCACAAATTCTCGATAGTAGGGGTATACACTGCCTTCCATCGACGTTGCAGACACACCCCACCGGCCCCTGCGACGCCATCCTGAACTGAAGTCGAAACGTTTAACGGAGTCACACCATGAACACCAAGCTTATCGCCGCTGTGCTGGTTGCTGTTTCTGCCTCGATCGCCGCTCCCGCTTTTGCTAGCGGCTACGGCCCGGCACCGTCGTATCGTCCGTCGGTTGGCGCCCCGGCTTCGCAACAAGGCCAGAACGCTCAAACCGTCGCTGCAGAACGCGTTCAATCGGAATCGAACGCTTACGGCGGTGTGAAGAGCGTGTCGTCGCAATCGGGTACGCGTGAAGCGACTTCGGGCCCGCAGTCGGTTTTCTTCGGCCACTAAGCAGTCGTTGTTGAATCTGCTGCCGCCACGGGCAGCAGATAAACAAAACTGGGCGTCGCGCATGATGTATTCATGCCGGCGCCCAGTTTGCGTTTACAGCGGTTAGTGCCGGATTGATGCGGGTTTCACCGCTGTGTCGTCGATCTCGACTCAGCGCCGCATGCGCTGCCGAGGCTAGGCGGCGATGCCCGCATCGATCGTTTCGCGCCCGGCGCGGAAAGCCGCCTCCGCCGCAGCATGTTCGGTCGGCCAGAGACTGTCGATCCGCACGAGCCGCCACTCGATCACCACGGCGCCGCCCCGCAGCACCCGGAAATGCGCTTTGACGCCGGTCAGCACCTGCTCGACCGCAACCTCGATGTCGTAGTCCTGATAGCGCTCCCGGTAATCCCCCATGTCGAGGCCTTTCGGCTCCATGGTCGCCTCCGTGGTGACTCGTGGTGTGAGCTATGGAAATCGGTCCCGGGACGGACGCACGGCCGCACTTCCCCTGCGAGCGCCAGCTCGCGCATCGCGCAACTCCACCCTGACGATCAATCGCAATCGCCCGACAGATACTGCCGGCCGTTGCAGGTGATCTCGACCTCGCCGCTGCCCGCTTCGGTAACCAGGCCGCTCGCCAGCAATTCCGCCGCGACGGCCTGCGCAAAGGCCGGCGCAGGCTGGCCGACGCCGACCTCGTTCAGGCGCCGCAACGCTTCGATCGCTTCGGGACTCAATGATTTAGACATCGCCGTCTCCCGTCGGGATGATCAATTCATCCTAGCAACTTTCAGCGCGGTATGCAGCCATGCGTCGAGGCATAGGGATTGCGTGTGCAGGGTGTCGGATGCGGCACGTCGGACGCGCGCGGAATCCGGCCAGACAAGGCCGGACTCGCAAAGGAGAAGGACATGAAACGAAGCAGATCAGCGGCGTTAAAAATGTTGACCGCAACGTCGAATGCAACGCTAAACGAAGCACTGACCCCCGCATTGAAGGCGAGCATCGCGCTCACGCTATTCGGTTTGAGCGGCCCGCTGACGTTCGCCCAAACGCCTCGGCCCGTGCAAACCGTACAAAGCGTCCAAACCAACCCGCCCCCACACCAGGACAGCAACGCCCCAATGGCCAAACCGCCAGAGGCGGCCTCAGGCTCCGGCGGTTCGAGCAACCCGGACAACATGCCGGTCAAGCGTCCGCCCAAACCGACCAACGACCGGATGATGCGCGAGCCGCCCGCCAGCGGCGCGAACGCGAAATAGCGCGTCCAGCACCGGCCTCAAAGACGCGCGATCGACACCTCCGTCGACTTCACCAGCGCCACCACTTCCGAGCCGACCTTCAGGTCGAGTTCATCGACCGAGCGCGTGGTGATGACCGAGGTGACGATACCGAACGGCGTATCCACATCGACCTCGGATACCACCGGCCCGCGGATGATTTCCTTGACCTTGCCTTTGAACTGATTGCGTACGTTGATTGCGGAAATGCTCATATCGGGTGACTCCAGAGTCCAGAAAAGCGATTGAAAAAACAGGTCAGGCAAGCAATCTCAGACGGCCCAGCGGACCTCGGTCGGCCGCATGACACGGCCTTCGTCACGGACCTCGTAGGCGCGATACGACAGCGCGTCGTCATTCGGCGCGGTCTTCAGCACGCGTTGCAACACATGGTCTTCGAGCGCCGCGAAACCCGCCGACGCACGCGCCCGCGGACGCGCGAGCGGCACCGGTTGATCGAGCGCGATCCGCCCTTCTTCGATCAGCAGAATCCGGTCGCCGAGCGCGACGGCTTCGTGCACGTCGTGCGTGACCAGCAATGCGGTAAAACGATGCTCGCGCCACAGACGCTCGATCAGCGCGTGCATTTCGATCCGCGTCAGCGCATCCAGCGCGCCGAGCGGTTCATCGAGCAGCAGCAATTGCGGACGATGCACGAGCGCCCGCGCCAGCGCGACCCGCTGACGCTGCCCGCCGGAAAGCTGCGCGGGCCAGTCGTCGGCGCGTTCGAGCAGGCCGACTTCGGCGAGCACGGCGCGCGCATCGTCGCGCGCGCTGCGGCCGAGGCCGAGCATCACGTTCTGCAGCACGCTCTTCCAGGGCAACAGGCGCGCGTCCTGAAACATGATGCGAGTGTCGAGCGGGCCGCCGTCTTCGGCGCGTTTGTCGAGCACGCCCACGCTGGCTTTTTCGAGGCCGGCGACCAGCCGCAGCAACGTCGATTTACCGCAGCCGCTGCGGCCGACGATCGCCACGAAACTGCCGCGCTCGATCGACAGATCGAAATCGGCCAGCACCTTGCGCTCGCCGTACTGCTTGCCGACGCCGCGCAACTGCACCGAGTAATCGGCTGACCCTGCGGCGGAATCCGCGTCTGAACCGGCGCCGCCCCCCTCAACCAACCGCGCCACCGCCCCCGCAGCAAAATCACGCACTTCAGCAGCCCCACACGCATCGCCACGCGCCGACACCTCAACAGCACGCACCGCCCCCACCTGAGCAACCTCATGCGACGCATCGTCAAACTCAAATCCCGCCGCTTCCCCAGCATCACGATCGACAACACGCGTTTGCGCCAGCTCAGCTTCGAGATCGCTACCCGCGATCCCGCCAAACGACGCCGAAAGAGTCGTCGCGTTCATCATTTCGCTCCTCGTTGATAAGCCGGATGCCAGCGCAGCGACACGCGCTCGAGGCTCTTCGCCAGCACGTCGGCGAGCTTGCCGAGCCCCGCGTACAGCAGAATGCCGACCACCACCACATCGGTTTGCAGGAACTCGCGCGCGTTCATCGTCATGTAGCCAATGCCCGACTGTGCGGAAATCGTCTCGGCGACGATCAGCGTGACCCACATCAGCCCGAACGCGAAACGCACGCCGACCAGAATCGACGGCAACGCGCCCGGCAACACCACATGCCGGTACAACGCGAAACCCTTCACGCCATAACTGCGCGCCATTTCGATCAGGTTCGCGTCGACCGAACGGATGCCGTGGAACGTGTTCACGTAGATCGGGAAAAACACGCCGAGCGCGACCAGAAATACCTTGGCCTCTTCCTCGATACCGAACCACAGAATCACCAGCGGAATCATCGCCAGCGCGGGGATGTTGCGGACCATCTGCACGGTTGAATCGAGCGCGATTTCGGCGGGTTTGAACAGGCCGGTCGCGAGCCCGAGCACGAGACCGATCCCGCCGCCGATCGCAAAGCCCGACACCGCCCGCCACGTGCTGACCTTGACGTCCGCCCACATTTCGCCGGACTGGATCAGCGACCACGCCGCCTTCACGACCGCGAGCGGTTCGGGCAGCACTCGCGTCGATAGCACGCCGCTGCGCGCGGCGAGTTCCCACGCCAGCAGAATCGCGAGCGGCGCGAGCCATGGCGCGACATGCGCACCGATCCGGCGCAACACGCCGGATCGCTCGCGCGCGTTTTCGTTTTGATCCGCATTCACGGTAGCTTGAGCCATGATGACTTTTCCTGATTGCCGCATCGCCGGATGCGACGGGTGCGCCGGGTGCAAGCGGAGCGCGCCGCGCTCAGCTCGAACTCGCCGCCTTCGGCAAATAGTTATTGCCGACGATCTCGCCGAACGGACCCGACAGCGGTCCATTCGAGGCCTTGTTCTGCCGGTTCGGCAGCAGCGGAAACACCAGCTCGGCGAAGCGATACGATTCCTCCAGATGCGGATAGCCGGACAGAATGAAGGTATCGACGCCGAGCGCGGCGTACTCCTTCATCAGCGCCGCCACCTGCTCCGGATTGCCGACCAGCGCCGTGCCCGCGCCGCCGCGCACGAGGCCCACGCCCGCCCACAGATTCGGATAGACCTCGAGCTCCGCGCGGCTGCCGCGCTTGCCGCCGTGCAACGCAGCCATGCGGCGTTGGCCTTCGGAGTCCATCTTCGAGAACGACGCCTGGGCGCGCGCGATGGTTTCGTCGTCGAGCTTGCTGATCAGTTTGTCGGCGGCGGCCCACGCTTCTTCTTCGGTTTCGCGCACGATCACGTGCAGACGAATCCCGAACTTGATCGTGCGGCCGTGCGCCGCGGCGCGCGCGCGAATGTCGGCGATCTTCTTCGCCACGGCTTCGGGCGGCTCGCCCCACGTCAGATAAGTGTCGATATGCTCGCCCGCCATGTCGTGCGCGGCCGGCGACGAACCACCGAACCACAGCGACGGATGCGGGTTCTGCACCGGCGGATATAACGCTTTGCCGCCCTTCGAACTCAGATGCTTGCCGTCGAAATCGATCGCGTCGTTGGTATGCGATGCGGTGAGCAGCTTGCGCCAGATATGCAGGAATTCGTCGGTGATCTCGTAGCGGGTATCGTGATCGACGAACACGCCATCGCCTTCCAGCTCGGCCGCGTCGCCGCCGGTCACGACGTTGATCAGCAGACGTCCGTTCGACAGGCGGTCGAAGGTCGCCGCCATGCGCGCCGCCAGTCCCGGCGACGAAATGCCCGGACGGATTGCCACCAGAAACTTCAGACGTTTGGTCGCAGCGATCAGGCTCGACGCGACCACCCATGCGTCTTCGCATGAACGGCCGGTCGGCAGCAGGACGCCTTCGTAGCCGAGCGTGTCGGCAGCCACGGCGATCTGCTGGAAGTAGTCGTAATCGGCTGCGCGTGCGCCTTGGGACGTACCGAGATAGCGGCTGTCGCCGTGAGTCGGAATGAACCAGAACACATTCATGTGCTGCTCCTGCTTGTTCGAAACGGGTTTGAATGAAGACGCCGCGGAATCTGTCCGCGCACACGCCGGCCGCGCGCATCCCACGGGCAGCCGTCTGTCAGCGGCCCGGCGATGCAACGCAAAAGAGGATCAAGAAAAAGTGGCGGTAACCGCGCCGGCTAGCGACGACAGCGTCGGCGCGCGTACGCCGGGCGGCGGATGAAGATCGGCATCAGGCAGGACATCGCGACAGCTTCCCTCGACCAGACGTGCGCGTGCTGCGCTCGATTAAATGGGCGACGGTGGCAAACACCGTCTGCATGGAGAAGCAGTCTAGGGATCGGGCCGCGGCTTTTGAACGATTTTTTTTAGCTTAGGTTTTCCACTTTCGTGATTAGCCCGACGTTAAAGCATACGGCTGTTGCGCGCCGTGCACGCAGGAAAGCAAAGGTCCCTAGATATAATGGCGCACGTTTCCAATAACCCGGTGCAGGCCGCGCGAACCGCGCCGCCTGAGCTCTCGCGGTGCACTGCATGCAAAAACTCATCCTGCCGTTCGTCGCCGGTTTCCTGGCTTCCCTGTTCTTTCACGAATCGACGCTGGCGCTGTTGCACGCAGCCGGGCTAATCGACCCGACGGGTTTTTCCACCGCACCGTTTTTACCGCTCGGGCTACCGGAATTCATCGCCAATGCTATCTGGAGCGCATTCTGGGCCGTGCTGATGGCGTGGCTATTGCGCGTCGCGCCGCAACGGCGCGCGCCGTGGGTGCCGGCCTTCGTGTTCGGCGGCATTGCATTGACGGCGGCGAGCGTGTTCGTGGTCGATCCGCTGCGCGGCATCTGGCCGAGCGGCAACATGCTGCCGCGCCTCGCGGTGGCGTTCGCGGCCAATGCAATGTGGGGCTGGGGCGCGCTAGTGTTCATGCGCGCCTTCATGGCGAGTGAAGACGAGGAGTAAGCGAGCTTTAGCGAACCTAGGCGAACCTAACCGCGCAGATCCCGCAACGGGTGTTCGCTCGCGGGCCACGGGCTTTCGAACATCTTGTCCACGTCGGCCGCGCTCACGTCTTCAATACGCGCGAAACGCCAGCGCGGCGCATTGTCCTTGTCGATGATGCGTGCGCGAATCCCTTCGACCGTATCGCCGCGCGTAAAGCACGAACGCGTCAGATCGAGGTCACAGCGCAACACGTCCGCCATCGAAGACTCGGCGCGCGTCACCACTTCCAGCGACACCGCCATCGACAACGGCGAGCGTTCGCGCAACACCGCGATCATCTGTTCGGCCCATTCGCCGCTGTCGCCGTCGCGTGCCTGTTCGAGCGACGCGAGAATCCGCGCGACGTCGGGCAGCGCGAAATGCCGGTCGATCAACTCCCGCGCATTGGCCAGCGACGAAGCCTCGGGCGACGGCACGACCTGATGCGCCAGTGCTTCGCGCTCGACGCACGCCACCACCTCCGCGCCGCGCTCGAACAGCTCGCTGCGCAAGGTGTCGACCAGCGCGGGCAACGCCGAGTCGTCGAGATAAACATCGGCGAGGCCGGCGTACAGCGCGTCCGCGGCGCCGATGGTCTCCCCGCTCACCGCCAGATAGCGGCCGATCGCGCCCGGCGTGCGGGCCAGAAACCAGCTCGCGCCGACGTCGGGAAACAGGCCGATGCGGGTTTCGGGCATCGCCATCTTCGTGGAGTTCGTGACGACGCGCAGGCCGCCGGTGCGATGCGCGCCCTGCGAAATGCCCATCCCGCCGCCCATCACGACGCCGTTCATCAGAGCGATATACGGCTTCGGGTACGTGAAGATGGCGTGATTGAGCTGATATTCCTCGATGAAGAACACGTCGCGCGCGTCATGCTCGCCGCGTTGCGCGGACTCGTACAGAAAGCGGATATCGCCGCCCGCACAGAACGCGCGCGGATGCTGGCTGCGCACCACGACCGCGATCACGTCGGGATTGTCGCGCCACTGGTCGAGCGCCGCGTGCATTGCGCGAATCATGCCGGTCGACAGCGCGTTGAGCGCCTTCGGCCGCTCCAGTTCGATGAAGCCGATGCGATTGGCTACGTAAGTCGCGACTTCGTCGCTGACGGCGGGCGAGGCGGAAATGGACATGGCGTGCTACGCGCGACGGCGCAAATTGAAATGGAACTGAACGTTATCACGCGCTCGCGGCTTTCGGTTTGGCGCGCGGCTCGGGCGTGGGTTTGACAGCGGGTTCGGGAACGGCGCTGGATGGGCCAAACCAGACGTCGAGCGTCAGGTTCAGCACCGTGTCGAGCGGCGCCGTTGGGAACACCGGGCACGTGAGGTTCAGCGCGACGATGCCATGCAAGGTCGCCCAGAAGGCCTCGGCCCATACGCCCACGTCCGCCGATGCGGATAGCCGCCCCGCGGCCTTCAGCTCTTCGAGCGCGCCGAGCATGATATGAAGCGCGGCGGCGCCGGGGTCGTCGTCCGTGTGCGCGGCCGAGTCCAACGATGCGGTCGCCGCCGTGGCGGATTCCCTAGCCGCAGCCTGCTTCTTCGCCGACGACGTCGTTGCATCGTCAACTTCCGCGCCCGCCTCCTCGTCCGCCGACGCTTGCGCCTTGCGGGCCGCCCCACCCAACGCCGCGCCGGTGTAGCTCGGATCTTCCATGAAGATCAACCGGTAAGTCTGCGGATGCGCCACCCCGAACGCGATATAAGCGCGCCCGAGCGCCTTCAGCCGCTCAGCCGGATCGGCGATCCGCGCATGCGGCACGAACGTCTCCAGCAATTGCGCATAACCTTCCTCGCACAACGCCTGCGCGATCTCGTCGCGGCTTGCGAAGTGAAGGTAGAGCGTGGCCGGTGAATATTCGATGGCGTCGGCGATCTTGCGCATGGATAGCGCGGCGAAGCCTTCGCGCATCACGATGCGCCGCGAGGCATCGAGGATGCGTTCGCGCAGTGCCTGCTTCTGGCGGTTCTTTCGTTCAGCGATTCCCATGACATCTATTTTCGGGTTGACAAACTGAAAAGTCAAATTAAACTGAACACTGTTCACTGAACGGTGTTCACTAAATTTTAAGTCATCAGGCAAATTCACTCGCGGCGCGATCTGGCGCCATCTCAAGGAGTCGTCATGGAAGCAAACGGGAAAGTCGGGTTGTTCGGCGCCGCGGGTGCGGCTGGTCAGATCATTGCTGCGGCGCTGAGCGCCGCAGGGCGCGATTACCGCGTGGTCGGCCGCTCGCGTCAGCCGCTCGAGGCGGCGTTTGGCCACGATCCGCACGCCGAAATCGTCACCTGGAATCCGGACGATCCCGCTTCGATCCAGGCAGCCTCCGCCGGCTTGCAAACCGTGATCTATCTGGTCGGCGTGCCCTACGACCGCTTCGCCGAGCATCCGCCGCTGATGGAACGTACGCTCGCCGGCGTGACGGCGGCGGGTGTCGAACGTTTCATTCTGATCGGCACGGTGTACCCGTACGGCCGCGCGCGCAGCAATCCGATTCGCGAAGATCATCCGCGCGAGCCGCACACGTTCAAAGGCCAGATGCGCCTCGCGCAGGAAAAGCTGGTGCTCGCGGCGCACGGCCGCAACGGTCTGTCGACGCTGGTGCTGCGCCTGCCCGATTTCTACGGCCCAGGGATCGAGCGCAGCCTGGTGAACGGCGTGTTCGAAGGCGCGGCCAGCGGCACGCGCGCACAGATGATCGGCCCCGTGGATGTGCAACACGAGTTCATCTATCTGCCGGATGCCGGACCAGTGGTCGAAAAACTCACGCGTACGCCCGAGGCGTATGGACGCTGGTGGCATCTGGCGGGCGCCGGTACGATCACGCAGCGCGAAATGGCGCGGCAAGCCTACGCGCTGGCCGGCCAGAAACCGAAGCTGATGATTGCCGGCAAGACCATGCTGCGCGTACTCGGCCTGTTCAATCCGTTGATGCGCGAGCTGGTGGAGATGAACTACCTGATGACCGAACCGGTCGTGATGGACGACTCGGCGTTGACCGGATTGATTGGGCCGATTGCTAAAACGTCGTATGAGGAAGGCATCCGGCAGACGTTTGAAGCCGCGCGCGAGGCGGCTTCGGCAAAGGCTGCGGCAGGCGGTGGTGGAGCGGCGAAAGCGGCGTGATTCAGGACGGCGGGTTCAAGTGGGAAACCGAACCGCCGCGCTGCTCACCCCGCCATGTTGCCCGGCGGGAAGTGTCCGCTCTTGAGCAGCACGGGCGTGCCGTTACTGATCTGCAGATGCTCGCGCGCCACGGCCTCGATGCGCTCGCGGCCGGCGTCGAACGCGCGCAGCCAGCCTTCGAGGTTTTCGCTGTACGCGCCGAAGTGGTCTTCGAGCGCCTCGACCGAGATCGCGCACGGCACTGGTTCGCCATCCACCAGGGCGGGAAAAACGACGGTGAGATTGGAATCGCGGTAAGCAGGCGCGTCCGCGGGAAACCGAATTTCCATGGTCGCCTCATCAGAAGTATCCGGCGGGAGATCGGGGCCGGCGCGCATCCGCCGGTCCCGGAGAACCCCGCTATGGTACTCGCGCGGCCGGACCATGGTCCAGCCTGCGACGGCCTGCTGTTTCGCGTCGCGCGTCGTCATCAGTGACCTCCGAGCAGCCGGTCGACGTAGTCGCGCGCCGCCTGTTCGACGAAGCCGAGCGCCTCCTCCTCGCTGCCGAAACGCTGCTCGCCGCCGAGTTCCAGCAAGGTCTCGATCCGGTGCGGATCGTCCGGGCCGAGTTCCGCGAGACTCACCGAGCCGATGTAGGTCCCGCCGACGGCATGGGCCGGCGCCGCGTTGGCCGGCACGAGGCGCGCGGCGGCGCTGATGTAATAGCCGCGATAAGGTCCGCTGACCCGTTCAGCCATCTTCGTTCTCCTCGTTGCAGTTGATGTAGCGATTTGTGTCGTCTGGCGTTGGTGCGGACGCCGTGTTGAGCGCATCTAACGCATGAGTGCTCCCGGCGCCCTCTGTATCAATCGCCAACCGGCGAGTAAGTAAGGCGCTTCGCCAGCCGATAAGTTCGCCCCGGCTACACTGGATCGCACTTGTGCCGCGCCGGCCGGTCGAACAGACTCCGCGGCACGATCCGTGCTGACGGGAGACGCCTTTTCGAGTTCAGCGAGCGCAATATGGGAAAATATTTTCTGCGGAACCACGAACTGCCCGAGCCGGATGCGGCGAATCGATGGTTTGCTTACGCCGAAAGCCACGGCATCGACATTCCGAAAGCCATCAGCATCTGGGAAGACGCGGCCACCGTCAGCGGCACAGAAAGCCGCCGGCTGGTCAGCGCAGCGGGCATCACGATCGAGACGCCGTAGGGTTGGCGCCTGGGCCTCTTCCCTCTCCGCCTCGCGCCGATCCGGCGAGCCCCGGACATCTATCTGAAAGGAAACCTCACGATGCAATACATGACGCAATCGCGCCGCGCCACCCACCTCTGCCTGAGCGCCACGCTCGCCATGTTGCGTAAGGTGTCCCTACCCGTCGCGCTACCCGCTGCCGTGTTGCTCGGCATGAGCCTCGCCGGCTGCGCATCGTCGAACACCACGTCGCTGATCAATCTGCCGAACGGCCAGACCGGCTTCGCGGTGAATTGCAGCGGCGCGGACGCCGCGTCGAGCTGGGCCTCGTGCTACGTGCAGGCCGGCAAGGCCTGCGGCGCGACCGGCTATGACATCGTGTCGAAAGACAACGACGAAGGCGGCGCCGCGGGCGGCAGCGTGACGAACGTCGTGTCGGCGAACGTCAAGAACCGCTCGATGATCGTGCGCTGCAAGTAAGCGCCCGGCGTGCCGCCTGTAGAAACGTCAATGCGTCAACGCGTCAATGCGCCTGCATCTTCGAAAAGATATTTAACACCGCGACGCCGGCGATGATCAGCCCTAGCCCGATGATGGCCGGCAGATCCGGCACCTGCCGGTACAGCACCAGCGCGACGAGCGTGATCAGCACGATGCCGGCGCCCGACCACACCGCGTAGACGATGCCGACCGGAATACTCTTGAGCGTCAGCGACAGGCAGTAAAACGCGATGCCGTAGCCGATCACGACAACCGTCGACGGCACGGGCCGCGAGAAACCTTCCGAGGCCCGCATCGCCGACGTCGCAATCACTTCGGCGACGATCGCGATGCCGAGCAGTGCATAAGGAGGCATCCGCATCGCGTCAGGCCTTTGCAAGCGCGAGCTTGCTGTAGTCATGGCCGAGATGCGCGCACAGCGCTTCCACCACCAGCTCATGATCGGCGCGCTGCGGCAGACCGGACACCGTGATCGAGCCGATCACGCCGACACCGGTCACCGTCAACGGAAACGCGCCGCCATGCGACGCGTATTCGCTGGACGGCAACGCGTGCTTGTCGGCCAGCGTGCTGCCGGCCTGCTGCATCTTCAGACCGATCGCGTACGAACTGCGCCGGAAATGCGCGACCGTGTTGCCCTTACGGCGCGCCCAATCCACGTTGTCCGGCGTCGCGCCGTCGAGCAGGCTGAAGAACAGCGGCTGACCGAAGGTGCGCACGTCGATGGCGGCGGCGATACCGCGCGCTTTCGCGACCTCGTGCAGATAGACACCAACCTGCCATGCGCGGTCGGCGTCGAATTGAGGGAACACCAGCGCGTGTTCCTGGGCGGCAATCATCTGCAGATCGTGTGCGATATCCATGGCGTTCGGGGCGAGTAAGAGTTAAGGCGATTCCGGCGTCGAGGCGCGCGTCGATGCATGAGTACGGCCAATGCCGCATACGACGCGCCGCGCGAAGCGAACCTGGATTCTAGCGTAGCGCCTTACGACGGCCTTCCGGCATACGACGCCGGCAATGCGTGCGACGACTTGCGAACGCGTCATCAGGCAAATTCAAGCGCGGAGTGAAGTCGATTCTTAAATAGCTATTGCAGAGGCGTGCTGCGTACGCTATACTCTTTTCTTCGACGGACGCGGGGTGGAGCAGTCTGGCAGCTCGTCGGGCTCATAACCCGAAGGTCGTAGGTTCAAATCCTACCCCCGCAACCATCAAGCATTTAAAGGCCTGATTTCTCACGAAATCAGGCCTTTTCGCTTTTCCGGGCCGGCCTATCGACCTGCGCTGTTCGCATCATTCACTTACGTTCCCGCCTGACTGACTCGCGTTCACGCAGGCACACGAGCCAGTCGATCAATCAGTCGGTCAGACGCAATTCAACAACTACGCGGTGAGCTGCGCATAAAGCGCGTCGTAGTAGTCACGGCAGCTCGCCAGCCGCAACGCCGCGCCCAGCAAAATATCCGCGCCCACCGACGGCGTCTCATTCACGATCGGCACGATCACATTGGCCAGCCAGCCTTCGCCGTGAATCACGTCGATGGTCACATGCTCGTCGTAGTAATCGAGCTCGTTGAGATTGCCCAAGCCGACGCGCCGGCATCCACGCGCCAGCTTTTCGTATTGCGACGGGTCCAGCAACTCCGTCATCGCCATGATGCCCAGCAGCTTGAAGTAGTGACGGCGGTTCAGACAGGTCAGCATGAAGAGGTTGTGGCCAGCCAATCCTTGCCAGCCGAGTTCGCCGGCGTGATTGTCGTGCGCACGGCCCACCCCGACGGTTTCCAGCAGATGCTGGAACAGACTCACATGACTGCGGGCGGCTTCGCCGCGTCCGGATTCGTCCCAGAAGTTTTGCGCGAGTTCTTTGCGCACACCTTCTCTCGATCCAACCATCGAAAACAGCAGCAGATCGAAGAAGCGGATATTCAACGCGCTGTCGCTTTTGAAAAACGCGATCACCTGTTCCCGCGACGCGTCCTTTTCCAGAAAATCGAACAGCGGATGCGCCGCCACCGGATGCCGCGCCCACAGATCCTTCAGCGAGCGCACCATCGCGGCGCTATCGGACGCGCCGGTTTCGATGTCGAGCCGCGCCACTTCACTCTCGATCCACGCACGCTCGATGCGACTGCGAACACGCGTCAACGTCGGATTGAATTGATTCGCCGTACGCGGCGACGTGCCGTCCATCACGTGCAGGTCGTAAAGCGAAAAAAGCGCGTGATGCACTTCCCTCAGCGCCACCGGATCGCGATCGGCAAACGCGCGATTCAGCGCGATCTTCAGTTGGTCGAGAAACCGCGCCTCCCAACCGGGCTCCTGCTCGACCCATTCCTCGAGTTCCGCGCAATCGCACAGCGCGGAAACCGCGAGATCGAGCGGCATCGACAGGACGGACGCCAGAAGCGCTGGCGTGGCGCTGATTCCGTTCATAGGCCAATCCGCCTTATTTTTTGTTTGTGCCTCGTTCATGCTTAACCCCTTCTAGTTTTTGTGGACCCGATCAAAGCGCTCGATACTATAGAACGCGTTCCGTATCGAACATCAGATTGCGCGTGGGATTTCGCACGTCGGACAAAGCCTGGCCGATGGACGGAAATATCCCTTGCGCGGCGTCGGATGCGTTCGCGACGCACGCCGGCGCGCCGAGTTTTCGTGCCTATCGCGAGCCGTCAGGGAAACCTCGGCCCAGTGATAAACTCCCAACACCCTTTCTCGTCCCCATCCTATGAAATTCTGTTCTGTCTGCGGCCACGGCGTCAGCCTGAGCATTCCGCCGGGCGACAACCGCGAGCGCTTCGTCTGCGGCAGTTGCGGCACGGTGCACTATCAGAATCCGCGCAACGTGGTCGGCACCGTCCCGGTCTGGGACGACAAGGTGCTGTTGTGCCGTCGCGCGATCGAGCCGCGCTACGGTTACTGGACGCTGCCCGCGGGCTTCATGGAGATGGGCGAGACCACCGCCGAGGCCGCCTCGCGCGAAACGCTGGAAGAAGCCGGCGCGCGCGTCGAGGTGCAGAGCCTGTTCTCGCTGCTGAACGTGCCGCACGTGCATCAGGTGCACCTGTTCTACATGGCGCGGCTGCTCGATCTCGACATTGCCGCCGGCGAGGAAAGCCTCGAAGTCAAACTCTTCGAGGAACACGAAATTCCGTGGGACGAGATCGCCTTCCCCACCGTCGGCCAGACCTTGCGTTTCTTTTTCGCGGACCGTGCCGCCGGCAGTTTCGGCCTGCACACGGGCGACATCTTCCGCTCGCTGCGCGAAGGTTGAGCGGCGCCCATGGTGCCCTGGCTCGGACCTGACGATCCGTTTCCCTCTGTCGAGCGCGCTCTCGGCGCCGCCAGCGGCGCGCCGGGGCTGCTGGCCGCCAGCGCCGACCTGCTGCCGTCGCGGCTGATCGACGCTTACCGGCGCGGCATTTTCCCGTGGTACTCGGACGGCCAGCCGGTGCTGTGGTGGAGCCCCGACCCGCGCATGATCCTGCGACCCGCCGAATTCAAACTATCGCCGTCGTTGCGCAAGACGCTCAAGCGCGTGCTGCGCGACGACGCGTGGGAAATCCGCGTCGACCATGATTTCGCTGGTGTGATGCGCGCCTGCGCGCAGGCGCCGCGGCGCGGTCAGCGCGGCACGTGGATTACCGCGGACGTGGTCGAAGCGTATTCGTCGCTGCATCGTGTCGGCGATGCGCACAGCATCGAAAGCTGGTTCGAGGGCAAGCGCGTGGGCGGTTTGTACGGCGTCTCGTTCGGCCGGATGTTCTTCGGCGAATCGATGTTCGCGGAAGTCACGGACGCCTCGAAGATTGCGTTGTCCGCGCTCATCGGCCATTTGCGAAGCCATGACATCGAGTTGATCGATTGTCAGCAGAACACGTCGCATCTGGCCTCGCTCGGCGGGCGTGAAATCGCGCGCAAGGCGTTCGTCGCACATGTACGCGCAACGGTCGGCGCACCGCCGATTCCGTGGCGCTTCGACAAGGCGGTGCTGTCGGAACTCGTCGCGAAGCAGTCTTATTTGTAGTCCCGCGTGTCGACTACCTTGGTGATTTTCCAGGCGCCATCCACTTTGCGCAGGAACACCACGTTGGTCTTTTTGTCCGTCGATCCAAACGTCACGGGGACAAGCGCCACGTCATCCAGCATGATCGCCGGGTGAGGAACGATATGCGCCGTCCAGTCAGCTTCGTCGAAGTCCTGGACATTGGTGAAATATTCGGCGTCGCCGGGCAGGCTGCTGGTCTTATATTGCGTTCTCAGCAGATTAACCGTCGGTTTTGAGACGTATCGATAAATCTCTTTGCTCATTAACGGATATCCGCGATCTTCAGCGTCCTGCCTGATAAACCAGGCGTAAAACGCTTTGACACTCGCCTCAGGCGACCCCGGTTTTTCCTCCGCAAATGCGGTCGGCAAAAACGAACCTGATGAAAAAATAAAAGCAGTAGTTAAGAATACCAAGACTTTTCTCATCGATTCCTCAGTCGTGTCGATACATCTTGTAGCGCGGCTGCGCTGTGCGATACGCTGGACCCGGATAAAAACCATGCAGCTGTCTGAAGTCGGATATCCATATCTGTCCGTCGTACATCGCCATATGACCGTCATCATGCCCGGCGATCGGCTGGATCACAATTACATCGCCTTTTTTCGGCACTCCGCGCAATACAGGGTAAAACCCGGCACAGACGAGGGATGCACCGTAATTGTATGCGGAATGCGTGTGTATCAACATAATGCCGCCGCGTTGAATCGCTTCGCGGACATATCGAGCACAGCGGCCGTGACTAGTTGCTTCTGCATGCGATTGCAAGTAGATCACCGCAGCCGATTTATCCCAAGGCATTCAAGCGCCCTCACAGTTGAAAGCTGAATGCTAACGCGCCATGGGATCGCAGGTGGTTACTGTGACATCTTTTGACAAAATCAGCGGCATTTCATACACCAACCAAACAAATAGATAGCAAATATTATATATAATCACCCATCATAATAATAAAAAAGTGATAAGTGACGACTAACATCAAAACCAGAAATACAGACGGACTCGAAAAAATGCCGGAATTAATTGATTCCGTCAGCACCGCAAGCAGCCCTCTTCGTCCCTGATGCGCCGTCTGGCCACCCACCATCGCTTCTGCGACAGCAGCGGCCAACAGCCGACACCGTTGCCCCGCAAGATCCCAAGCGACCAACGCCCGCGCGCCGCCATCCAACGATCTCCTGCCATCAGGCACAACACGGAGAAACAGCCCGCCCGCATCCGCAATATACTTATCGCTACAACTCGCGCCGCCCGTTTGATGATTCAATACCCGAGCTTCATCGTCGCAGCCCCGCGAAAATTTTCGTGTTACCGTTTATGCAAGCTTTCCGGCGCGCCCCGCTGCCGACCGGCCATGCGAAACGATTGATTGACCAGGCAACACCCGCGCTGGCGCCGACAGACAGTCAGCCGGGAAGAATCAGGCCGAATCCGGATCCGTCGCCTACCGAGCCACGGGTCATGAGCCGCAAGGCTCGCCGGGTTTGCATTACCAGAGACGCTTCGAGAGCTGCCAACGTGACTCATCCCAACGAGCTGCCTCTTTCACCGCTTTCCGCGCTGCAATTTTATGCAACGGCGCCCTATCCCTGCAGCTATCTGGATGGCCGCATCGCGCGCTCGCAGGTCGCCACGCCCAGCCACCTGATCAATTCCGACGTCTACACCGATCTCGTCAAGGCCGGCTTCCGGCGTTCAGGCGTGTTCACCTACCGCCCGTATTGCGACGGCTGTCGCGCCTGCGTGCCGGTGCGCGTGCCGGTCGACCAGTTCGAGCCGAACCGCACCCAGCGCCGCGTCTGGAAAAAGCATGGCCAGTTGATCGCGACCGTCGCGCCGCTGCACTACGACGAAGAACACTACGCGCTCTATATGCGCTATCAATCCGCGCGGCATGCGGGCGGCGGCATGGACCGCGACAGCCGCGACCAGTACGAACAGTTCCTGCTGCAAAGCCGGATCAACTCGCGGCTGGTCGAGTTTCGCGAACCGTGGCCGGATCAACCTGACGTGCCCGGCATTCTGCGCATGATCAGCATGATCGATATCCTCGGCGACGGACTTTCGTCGGTCTATACGTTTTTCGAGCCCGGCCTGGAGCACACCAGCTTCGGCACCTACAACATCTACTGGCAGATCGAACAGGCGCGCAGCCTGAAGCTGCCGTACGTGTATCTCGGCTACTGGATCCGCGAAAGCCCGAAGATGGCGTACAAGGCGAATTTCCGGCCGCTCGAAGGCTTGATCGACGGTGCGTGGCACGTGCTCGACCCAGACAGCATCGACTTGCCGCCCGTCGATCTGGCGATCCACGGCCGGCGCGGACCGCTGCGGCCCTGATCCTGCCAGCGGGTTAAGGCCCGGAGTACACCTCCGGCTCCGCCCGAGTTACGCACCCGGGAACGCCAAACCCGCACCCCACCCTTCGCTCCGCTTTCAATCAATCTCATTAAAGCCTCAAAGCCGTTAAAATGGAGGGTTCCCATTTTCCGGCCGCCCGGCTTCGTCCCGTGTTCAGTTCCCTCTACCCGCTTGTACGCGCCCAACTCTTTCGCATGGACGCGGAAGACGCTCATCACCTGACCTTGCGCATCCTCGGCGCCGCTGGCCGTACCGGCCTCGCGGGCGCGCTCGCGCCGCGCGTCCCGGATGCGCCGCGCACCGTGATGGGGCTGACGTTCCGCAACCCGGTCGGGCTCGCCGCGGGGCTCGATAAAGACGGCGCGTGCATCGACGGTCTGGCCGCGCTCGGTTTCGGTTTCATCGAAGTGGGCACGGTCACGCCGCGCGCGCAGCCGGGCAATCCGCGGCCGCGCATGTTCCGTCTGCCGCAGGCGAACGCGGTGATCAACCGGATGGGCTTCAACAATGCGGGCGTCGACCAGTTCGTGAAGAACGTGCAGGCCGCGCGCTATCGCGGCACGCTCGGGCTGAACATCGGCAAGAACGCCGACACGCCGATCGAACGCGCCGCCGAAGACTACCTGTACTGCCTCGAACGCGTGTACCCGTTCGCGAGCTACGTGACGGTGAACATCTCGTCGCCGAATACGAAGAACCTGCGCCAGTTGCAAGGCGCGGGCGAACTCGACGCGCTGCTCGCGGCGCTCAAGGACAAGCAGCAGCGTCTCGCGGACCTGCACGGCAAGTTGGTGCCGCTCGCGCTGAAAATCGCGCCGGACCTCGACGACGAGCAGATCAAGTCGATCGCCGACACGCTGTTGCGCCACCGGTTCGAAGGCGTGATCGCCACCAACACCACGCTGTCGCGCACCGCGGTGGCCGGCATGCAATACGGCGACGAAGCCGGCGGCCTGTCGGGCAAGCCGGTGTTCGACGCGTCGAACGAGGTGATCCGCAAGCTGCGCGCCGAAGTGGGCGACACGGTGCCGATCATCGGCGTCGGCGGGATTTTCTCGGGCGATGACGCGCGCGCCAAGCTGGCGGCCGGGGCGTCGCTGGTGCAGCTTTACACCGGCTTTATTTACCGTGGCCCGGCGCTCGTGGCCGAATGCGCGCAGGCGTTGCGTTAAGCGGCCATGACGACGGCGGTGGCGCGGACCTCAAGTCCGTTCATACCGCCCTCGCTATCCATGCAATCCGCATGGGAATATAGACATAAACAAACAGTATTTAGGTTTCGATAGTCTGCTTTGTTATGCTTTCGTCTGTTAAAACGCCAGACGAACAAAAAGGTACAGGATGAAATTGGGCTTGCTGAAAAAGCTTCTGGTCGCCGGTCTGATCGGCGCGTCGTTCACCGCCGTCGCCGCGCACGCGGACGATCTGCTCGACCAGGTCAAACAGCGCGGCACGTTGCGCATCGGCCTGGAAGGCACCTTCCCGCCATTCAACTCGAAAACGCCGTCGGGCGAACTGGTCGGCTACGACGTCGACGTCGCCAAAGCGGTCGCGGCCAAGCTCGGCGTGAAGCCGGAATTCGTCACGACGGAGTGGAGCGGGATCATCGCCGGTTTGCAGGCGGGCAAGTTCGACGTGATCGCCAACCAGGTCGGCATTACGGATGCGCGCAAGCAGGTGCTCGACTTCTCGCCGGCTTACACGTACTCGGCCGCGCAGTTGATCCAGCGTAAGGACGACACGCGCCAGTTCAAGTCGCTCGACGACCTGAAGGGCAAGAAGCTCGGCGTCGCGCTGGGCACGAACTACATGGACATGGCCAAGGCCGTGCCGGGCATCGACGTGAAGACGTATCCGGGCGCGCCCGAGTACCTGCGCGATCTGGCCGCCGGCCGTCTGGACGCGGCGCTCAACGACCGTCTGATGCTCGCGTATCTGATGAAGAACTCGCAGTTGCCGCTGCGCAGCGGCGCGAACGTCGGCGCGGGCAACCCGTCGGGCATTCCGTTCAAGAAGGGCAATCCGAAGTTCGCCAAGGCGATCGACGACGCGATGAACCAGCTCGAAGCGGACGGTACGTTCGCGAAGATCTCGGACAAGTGGTTCGGTATCGACGTCAGCAAGCCGATCAAGTAAGCGGCGCTGCGTGAAACGAAGGGCGGCATCGTGATCGATGCCGCCCTTCGCTTTTTGCACCACGCCTGAAAATCCGCCGACGTTTATGATGTGCGCTTTGCGCGTCAACCCCGACGGCAATCCGACGGCACCCCGACGCCAACCTCACGCCAACCCGACCCGACGCCCTCGCTCATGTCCACCACTTCCCTGCTCGTCCAATCGCTTCCTGTGCTTGCACAGGGCGCCGTCCTGACGGTCAAGTTCGCGGTTCTGTCGATGTTCTTCGGCCTGCTGGCCGGCGCCGTGCTCGCGTTGATGGGCGTGAGCCACAACCGCGTGCTGAAGTGGCTCGCGCGCATCTACGTCAGCGTGATGCGCGGCACGCCGCTGCTGGTGCAGATCTTCGTGATTTACTACGGCTTGCCGAGCTTCGGCATTTCGCTCGATCCCACGCCGGCCGGCGTGATCGCGCTGTCGGCGAACGTCGCGGCGTATCTGTCGGAGAGCATGCGCGGTGCGATACTGGGCATTCACAACGGCCAATGGCTAGCCGCGTACAGCCTCGGTCTCTCACGCCGCCAGACGCTGCGTTATGTGATCGCACCGCAGGCGCTGCGCATTGCCGTGCCGAGTCTGTCGAACAGTTTGATCAGCCTGATCAAGGACACGTCGCTGGTGTCGGTGATTACCGTCACCGAACTGCTGCGCAGCGCACAGGAAATCATCGCGTCGACCTATCAGCCGCTGCCGTTGTATCTGGCCGCGGCCGCGGTCTACTGGGTGTTGTGTCAACTGCTCGAAGGGGTGCAGCGCTGGTACGAACGACGCCTCGCGCTGCCGTCGCGCAACTGAGCATCCGCTTCAAGCATCCTGCGGTGCGTCCTGAAGTGAATCCTGCAGCGAGTCCGGAAAATCGCCCGGCTCGCGTCTAGCGGCTCGCGAGCGGCGCAGCGTGCGGATCCAGCGCAGCACCAAAGCGCTCGAATCGCGGCGCGTAGTAGTGGTCCGGGTCGAGCGAGAACGCCACGTGACGCGTGCGGCCCATCAACTCCTTGCGCGGAAAGAAACCGAAGTAACGCGAGTCGGCGCTGTCGTCGCGATTGTCGCCGAGCATCAGATACTCGCCCGGCGGCACCGTTACCGGCCCAAACGAATTGCGCGGGCTGGGTGCGTCGGGCGCGAGCCGCATTGTGTGCGTGACGCCGTCGAAGCGCTCGGTCAGATAATCGCCCGGCGAGGTCGCATCGCCCGGCAGCGGCTTCAGCTTCAGCGGCTGGTAATCGGCGCGCACGCCGTTCACGTACAGCACGTTGTCGCGCATCGCCACGCGGTCGCCCGGCACGCCGATCAAACGCTTGACGATCAACTCATGCGCGGCCGACGAATCGATCGTAACGATATCGCCGCGCTGCGGATCATGCAGATGCGCGATCGTAATGTGCGTGAGCGGCACGCGCAGATCATAGGCCATCTTGTCGACAAAAATCCGGTCGCCTTCGCGGATCGTCGGCAGCATCGAGCCGCTCGGCACGACGTTCCAGTCGGCCACGGCGCTGCGAAACAGCACCATCAAGAACAGAAACGCGACGAGGCTCTTGTTGTCGCGCCACAATTTTCCAAGCATGCGCATGGCAAGCGGCTCCAGTGGAAGGTGTTCGAAAGCTGCGGGCCGACGGCGCTATCGAACGCGCGGCGTGGCCCGCGCAAATCGTACCACCGCCTCGGCGAGCCACGCGGCGCAGCCCTCACTCCCCCGCGAACTTCAGCCCCAGCGCCGCGCGCGCGGCGTCGGCCATCGCGATCATTTGCACCGACGTGCTGTGCGGCATCAGCGGGCTCTCCAGTTGCCCCGCACGAATCAGCTCGCAGAAATGCGCGGTCTCGTAGTTCAGGCCGCCGCCTTCGAACGGCTCGTCGAGTTCGACCACGCGCCCATCGGCGTAACGGATCGTGGCGCGCGACGGATTCCACCACGGCTCGTGAATCGTCACATGGCCGCCTTTGGCCATGAGCAGCGCGTCGCCCTTGCCGTGCAGATCGAGTCCGCAGAACAACTGCGCGATACCGCGCTCGTGCTGGCTGTTCAGACTCGCGAACAGATCGACGCCGGTGACTCCGAGCCGCCCGAGCGTCTGCACCTCACGCGGCGCGCCCAGCCAGTCGACCGCGAGAAAGATCTCATAGATGCCGATATCGAGCAGCGCGCCGCCCGCATGCTCGAACGACAGCGACGGATGATCGTCCGGCACACCCGGCACCGAACAGCCGGCGCGTACGAGTCCCACCTCGCCGATCGGCTCGGCCGTTAGATGCGCGCGCAACTTTCTGTAGAGAGGATAGAACGGCGGCTTCATGGCTTCCATGAAGAGCCGTTGCGCGGCGCGCGCGGCCTCGAGCACACGCTCGAGCTGCGGCTGGTTGATCGTGGCGGGTTTCTCGCACAACACGTGCAGACCGGCTTGCAATGCGGCGATTGCGTAGTCGGCGTGGCTGTCCTGAACGGTCGCGATATAAAGCGCGTCGATGCCGCTCGCGAGCAGCGCGTCGAAATTCGCGCAGACCTCGCCGCCGAATTCTTCGGCAAAGGCCTGGGCGGGTTCCGCGCGGCGCGACCACAGTGCGCTGAGTTGCGCGTGCGGCACGAACGCCAGTCCCTGCGCAAAGCGTCGGGCAATCCGGCCGGTGCCGACGATCCCCCAGCGAATCACACGGTCCGTTGAAGATTGCGGAGTCGCGTTTGCCGCGGATGTTGACGTCGTAGTCATTGTTTCTTCGAGTCCATGCAGTTCCGAACAGGCGCTATTGTCGCGCATGCCGCTCGCTCACGCGTGAACATGAGCTCGCGTCGTTCGTGCTGCCAGGTCGTCGAAGACCATCCGCCTGCCGCCGTCGCGGCAGCGGTTGCGCTTATTCGCGCGTGACGGGCGGTTCGCCGGAAAACTGACCGCCGATTTCTTCCGCCGTGTAATCGATCATCGCGAGCGAGGCGATTTCGGCTTCCTTCGGATCGCGCCGTTCGATCGCGTCGACCACTCGCCGATGCGAATTCACCGCCGTCTCCCACAGCCCTTCCCGCGTGGTGACGATCGGATTGACCGTCGACAGCGCGCCGCGAATGATCGCCGCCATCTGCTTGAAGAACTGATTGCCGCTCGCCACCACGATGCGGGTGTGGAACAACTCGTCGGCTTCCTGATAGCCGGGCTCGCCCGGCCGGATCGCCCGGAACGCCTCGAACGCCTCGCGAATCGCCGCGATATCGGCGGCGCTGCCGCGCGCGGCCGCCTGCGCCGACGCGCGCGGTTCGATCAGAATGCGGAACTCGATCACGTCGCGCAGAAACAGCGGATCGGGCTTCGCGCGAAAGCGCCACTGCACGACGTCCTCGTCGATCATCCGCCAATCGCTCATCGGCCGGATGCGCGTGCCGATCTTCGGCCGCACGTCCAGCATGTCGCGCGCGAGCAGCATCGACAGCGCCTCGCGCATGACGGTGCGGCTGACATCGAACTCCTTCGACAGCACATCCTGCGGTGGCAGTATGGCGCCGTACTTCTCTTCGACGATGCCGGTGACCAGTCCGTCCATGACTTTGCTCACCAGCGATCGATCCTTGTTTGCCTGTTCCATGACACTCTCCCCGAAGCGGTGTTTGCCCCCGCGTAGCCTGTTGATCAAGCGGCCCTCGTGTGTCGTTTTATTGATGCTGCCTGGTTGTTTTACGATACGTTGCTAGCTTCAAAACAGATGCGCCAGTTGGGAAACGTCCTGACAGGGTTATCCCTCTGAAGAATTGTTTCGTCCGTGTAACGCCGCATATTTTGATGGGCCATAAGCTTGCGTCCCAAGCGTGCCTGCGTTGCAAAATTTGCATAGTGCGAAGACGCACGTAGCGCAGCGAATTGTCTGACCGACACGGCGCAGTGGCGCGCCGCTGGCGGAAAGAGACGGGACGGCGTCCGAACCGACACGTTCGGCGCAGACGATGACGGCGCGGCTCGATCGCGCGGCGTGCGCGATCCCGAAGGGCTCGATCTCAAATGCGCCATCTCAATCGAAGCGACAGGCGGCCAGCGGCTTGTGCGCGATGAAATGAAACCACCACGCGCCGCTGTCTTCGACATCGTCGGGAATACGGTTGCCTTCGCAACTACCGAACACCGCGTCGCTCTGCAAGCCGACCTGCACGAGTTGGCGGCGCTGCTCGCCGAGCGTCGTATAGACGATCACAATGCCGAAGTTGTGGGCGGCCGCGGTCTTCACCGCATAAGCGCCGTAGTCGTGATTCAGCTTCACATGGCGCAGATAGTTCAGCGTGCCGAGTTGAAAGCGCCGCACGGAAATCAGCGTGCGCCAGCCGAGTTTGAGCGGGTTGGGCGTGAAGTGCGGCAACAGCTGCCAGATATTCTCCAGATAGCCTGGGCCGCCACGGTTGTGCGACGAGAACAGCACATAGCCGCCCGGTCGCACGACGCGATACATCTCTTCGAGAATGCGCACGCGGTCGTCGTAGTCGACGCAATCGATCCCATTCCAGCTGAACTCGGCGAGTCCGTAGTGGCCTGACGGCAACGCCGACATATCGCGCGCGTCCATGTGCCGCAAATCGCGCGTCGGATAGCGCGACCTCGCCAGGTCGAGCAGACTCTCGGTGTAGTCGACGCCGGTGTAGTCGTTCGAGATCGCGGTCATCAACGGAATCGTGCGGCCGGTGCCGACGCCGATATCGAGCAGCGGCGCGCCGCTGCAACGCGGCGCGAGCCAGCCGAAGGCGGCCTCCTCGCCAGCGTCCGAGAAGGTCTTCTCCTGGGTGAAGACGCGCGCGGCGTCGGCCGAATTCCACGCAACGCGATTGATGCGATCCAGTTCGGTTTGACGATGCATGGCGCTCCTCCCCTGAAGCTCACCTGTGCGGGACGTCCCGCGCAATCATGAAGCTTCTCCGAATAGACGAACCGCGCGCGCCCGCTTTACAAGCCATTGCGCGGCCCTCGACTGCCGCCAGCGGGAGCGCGTCGCACGCGCGTCGTGGGCTGGTTCGGTGTCGGTCCGCGCGATCCCGCTGAAGCTGTCGCGATAGAAATTCTCGAAGTACGACATCACGTTTTCCTGCGCGCTCGACGACAGGATCGCGTGATCGGTCCGCTCGCAAAACGCCGCGCGAACGTGATGAAAGCGCCGCAGCCGCGCACCGTGCGCGCCGAAGTGACATTCCAGTTCCTCGACGCCTTCGTCGAGCACGCCGTACACGAGACGGGTCTCGGCGCCTTTGGCATCGACCGCGGCAATCAGGCGGTGCGCTTCGCGCGCGCCCAGTTCGATGCCGCTCACGCGTTCGAGCCGGTCGGCCAGTGTCGCGGCGACGCGAGCCGTGAAGCGCGCCGTCAGTTCGCGCGCCACCGGCAAGCCGCCCGACTGCCCCTTCAGCACGCGCAGCCATTTACGCGGCTGGCACATGGAGCGCAGATAGCTGCGCGTCGAGCCGAAGGTTGCGGGCGCAACCGCCGGCTTGCCTTGCTCGTCGCAGAGGTTGCGCCAGGTGAACTTCTGCAGATTGACCAGCACCGCGCCGGTCACGGCGGGTTCGCGCGCGGCGGCATGCAGGCCGATGTACGCGCCCGCGCAAATGCCGAGCACCACCGCGCCGCAATGGCCTTGCGCGTTCAGCCAGCGGGCCGCGCACGCGGCATCGTCGACGCCTTCGGGCGCGTACAACGCGTCGAGGTTCAGGCCGTCGACGGAAGGCAGGCTGTCGCCCAGACCGCGAAGGTCGACCCGCAGCGAACTGATACCCTGTTGCGCGAGACGCCGTGCGAAACGCACGCCGAGCCGCGCATTGCCGATTCGCGATACGGCGCCTGTATTGAGTAGCAACGCGGCCGGCGCTGTAGCGCTCGCATGCGCTTCGCAGCGCGCAGCCGGCGCGCAGTAGATGCCGAACAATCTGCCGCCGTCGAGCCAGACCGGCGTCTCGACTACGTTCGGCGCGACGGGATGGCCGGCGAGGTGGTCCGTTGCGTGAGTGGCCACATGAGTGACTGAATGAACAGCAGCGTGGTTCTCATCGTCGCCGACGTTCACGTTCACGCGCGCGCTCGCCACCGCGTTACCGTCACGATCCGTCAGCCAGTTTTCAATCGATGCGAACGCCGCTTGCGGAAGCTCGCTGTCGAGCGATTCCAGCATGAACTTGCTGTATTCGTCGAACGGCTGCCGTTCGACTTCGAGACCTTGCTCGCGATAGTGCGTGACCAGCGCGTCGACGCGTCCGGCGTCCAGCGAATCGAGCACAAGAACGCGCGCGGCGGGCTGCTCCGCGTCGCGTCGCAAGTCGACGGCGCGCAGACTCTCCAGCGTGTCCTGATAGAGACGAAAACCGTAGGCCTCGACGAAGGCGTCGGTATCGGGTTCATGAACGCAATCCATCGATGCCGGGATCGACAGCCACTGCCGGTAATGCGCGCGCAACTCACGCTGATAGTTCTTGCCGGACAGCACCGGCGCGAGCAGCACGAGGCCGTCCACGCCGCCGAGTTCCTGCGCCGCGAGCGCGGCCAGCGTGCCGCCCAGACGCAAGCCGCACAGGCTGACGCGCGCGACGCCGGTGGACTCGCGCAGCCACGCGACGGCCTCCTTGATGCTGTCGATCCACGCGCGCCAACGGCCGGGTTCGCTCGCGTCGCCGGCCGAGTCGCCGGTGCCGGGATAGTCGAAGCGCAACACCGGCATGCCGCGTTCGGCGAGTCGCTCGGCCAGTCTGCGCAAACCGCGATACGTGCAGAGCGCGTCATAACCGAACGGAGAACACAACACCACGCCATGCGGCCCATTCGCCGGATGGAACCAACCGAACTGACCATCGAAGACTACTGGCCTCACGCTTCGCTCCTCACTGTGCTTACCTTTCAAGCATTACAACAAACCTCATACCTATCCTCTGTACGCCTTGCCACATAGCCCCTGCTACTTCGAGGCGCGGGCGGCACGGATAGCGTTGTTGTGCGAAAGACGAGCTGCAATGAAACGATGCAAAAAATAGATTCAGCCGCCGTGCGGCGTACGCAGCGCGAACGTCGAACGGGCCGCTAGCAACACGTGATAGAAAAACCGCGCGCGCAGTCTGTCGCGCATCGGGTAATGCTTCGATAGCAGCACACGCCACGCGTTGGCCGGTTCGCCGGCTCGCGCATACGCGGACGCGGCGCGCGGCGCGACCCGGCGTAACGCGTCGTCGCGGGCGGCCTGCGCCGCGGCCGGCACGCGGCTCGCGCGCAGTTGCGCGAACGCGTGCATGGCAGGCAACGCATGGGTCGAAATGGACTGCGCCGTTTCGCGCGAGATCGACACGAATTCGTCCACGAAACAGATCGCGGCGGCGTCGACGCTCAGGCGCAGACCGAAATCGAAATCGCACGCCTCGCCCACTTCCGCCACCGTGCGATAGCCGATCCGGCGCGCCGTTAGGGTATCGACGAGGTAGCCGTTGTTCGGGAACATCTGGTCGATGCCGGCCAACGCGGGCACGGGCAGCCGGCCGGCGCGTTCCGGCACGCGCCGGTAGTCGACGTTCAGCCGTTCGGTGGCTTGCGGGCGCGGCGTGCCGTCGTCGGCGATCACACGCTGTTTGCCGAACGCGGCGGTCAATGCCGGGTAGCGCTGCCAGCACGCGTCCAGACAGGCCAATGCGCCTGGCTCGAGCAGATCGTCGTCGTGCAGCAGCACGAGCCTGGCGCCCTGCGCGCGTGCGAATAGCCGGTTGACGTTGGCCGCCTGGCCGAGCCGCGGCGTATTGCGTTCGTAGCGGATAGGCCGTGTGCTGCGCGAACGGCAGCGTTCCACGACGTCGTGCGCGCGATCGTCGGCCGAGTCGTCGCCAATGACGATTTCGAATTCGCCGTAGGTTTGCGCGAGACAACTGTCGATGGCCTGTTCGAGCAACGCAGGCCGGTTGCAGGTGGGAACGCATAGGGAGATCAACCGTGCGTTCAATCCACTCCCGCCGCTCTCGCCCTGCTTCATGGTCAAGCCCCGTTAAATAGCGGCACTGGGTGCCGATGCCGAGGGTGCCGAGGGTGTCGAAACGGCCCGGCCCTCTGTTGGCTACTCATTTAACCCTGGCGGATCGCAACTATCTGTACGGCCACCCACACAGGCACACGGGGCACCAGGGCACTATTCGAGGCTGCGACGGGCCGACGCCAACGTGCCACGCATGCCGCAGGGTGCGGCCGCGAACCGACGGCGTCCGGGACGCACCCCACCATTGAAGGACTTCAGCCGCCGGACAAGCGCACCATGGAAAGAAGTATCGTCAGGAACATCTTCATCAACTTCGCGGGAGCGATCGCACCGACCTTCGTTTCCCTGGTGACCGTGCCGGCGTACATCCACCTGATGGGCGTGGAGCGCTACGGGGTCATCAATCTGGTGTGGGCGCTGATCGGCTACTTCAGCGTGCTCGATCTCGGCACGAGTCTCGCGACGGAAAATCAGATCTCCAAGGCGCGCGCCGCCAACGACGATTCGATCGAGCGGATCTTCTGGAGCGCGTGGTTCATGAACCTGGGCACCGGCATTGTCGGCGGCCTGCTGATTTATCTCGGCACGTTCATTTACATCACGCACGGCGTAAAAATCGAACCCGAGTTTCAACGCGAAGTGATGGCGAGTTTGCCGTGGATTGCGGTGGCCGTGCCGATCGCGAACGTCTCGTGGGTGTTTGCCGGCGCGATCAACGGCGTGGAGCGTTTCACCAGTTTCAACATCAACCAGACGATCGGGACCGCGCTGTTTCAACTGCTGCCGCTGGCGGCGATTTTCTGTTTTTCGCCGTCGCTGGCGGTCGTGATACCGGCGGCCGTGCTGGCGCGTTTGATTGCCGGCGTGATGCTCGGCGCGGCCGCGTTTCGCGCCATCGGGATTCGACGTGTGCGGATGCCGCAATGGCGCGTGATGGCGGAGCTGTTTCGTTATGGCCGCTGGATGCTGCTGTTTTCCGGCGCCAACATGATTGCATCGACGCTCGATCGGGTGCTGGTGGGCGCGTTGCTCGGCGCGCGCTTCGTGACTTACTACGCGACGCCGCAGAACCTCATTACGCGTCTGAATCTGCTGCCGGTTGCGATGGTGCGCACGTTGTTTCCGCGACTCTCGGCGGTGTCGCGCGCGGATGCGGATGCGCTCGCGCACCGGGCGCTCGCATTTCTGAACGGCGCGTTCACGCCTTGCGTGATCGTCGCGTTGTTCGCGCTGAAACCGTTTTTGATGCTGTGGCTCGGGCCAACGGTGGCGGCTGCGGCGCCGGTTGCGAGTGTGCTTGTGCTGGGGGTGTGGCTGAGTGGGCAGTCGGGCATTCTGGGGATTCTGATCCAGGCGCAGACTAGTCCGGCAGCTATTGCCGGGGTGAGCTGGATCGAACTACCGGTGTTCGCCGGCGCGCTGTGGTGCGGGATTCACTGGTTCGGGATCATGGGCGCGGCGGCTGTCGTGGTGCTGAAGAGCTTCTTCGACTATGCGGTGTTGCTGGTGTTTTCGCGGCTGCATGTGTGGTCCATTGTGCGCAATATGCTGGCTCATCTGATGTTCCTGCTTGTGGCGCTCGCGTTGGCCGAGACGATTAGCGCGCTGCCGGTGAGTATTCTGGCGGCGCTCGCGCTAGCGGCGGCGAATCTGGGGTTGTCGTTGCATGGGTCGAGTGAATTGCGTGGAGTGGTTTATAAGGTTTGGGCGCGGGTGACGTTGTCGATGAGTTAGTTTGTTTTTTCTGTGAGCGGACTGGTCGGCTGCCGTCTGGTTCAAAGGTCCGCGTAGCGAGGTAGCAGATCCTGATCGACGAGGCGGATCTCGATGCGGTTGGCGATTTCGATGTGCTCGGGGTTGTCTATCGACAAGACGGCGTCGGTTACGCTTACGATGATCGTGCCGGTCTGGTTCTTGCCATGCTCAGGGACAGGAATTAGCGCGCGAGCTTCCGGCACCTGTTGTGCGGTGATGACCTTCGGCAGATAGAGCATCCAGCCGACGCCGGGTTTGTCGTCGAAGACGCGTTTTTCAAAATAGCCCTTTGGAGACACTCCCACGTATGCAGGATTAAATTCCTGCACAGTACACGTGACGATGCTGGCGACAGTCGTAAGCTCGGCCAGCGCATACTCTCCAAGCATCTCGACAACGAACAGATTCAACGCACCTGGGCGTCCCACGTGACACATCATACTGACCCCGGATGCCGCCGCGTCGCTCCCGTCCCAGATCGACACATAAGTCCGATTGGGTGAGTTCTGGAATTCTTCTTTTAGAACAGCAAGAGCGCCCGGTGACGCCCCACCTTCGTCGAACGCTGGGTACAGGCCGGCATCAGCCCGCGAGTTTCCTTTCAGACGCCATGTGTTCTTCTGAACATCGCCACGCTTCTGCGCTATCGAATCAATGATCGAACCGAGCCGGTTTAGTACCTCCACGAAGTCAAGCGGTGACAGCGTCAGGTCCCGAAACTGCGCATTGATTTTCACGTGTTTCCTCATGACACGACAACTGATGGAACGCCATACTGAGTCAATACTTCAAGCATTTTTTGCCGCGTTTTAGGCCCTTGGAAGTACCACATCAGCCGGGCTGGCGGGTTCTCTGCCACGACTTCGCTCTGCGCCATGATCATTGCCGCCATATCGTCAAATCCCTTAAAAGACCTTACTGCCCAAGGCTGATCGACGAACTGGTCGTAATTGCCTTTAGCTTCCTGCAACTGGCATTCGGCAGGCCTGAAACCGTCGAAATCAATTTTCGACCAGTGCCATTCCTCGCTCCATCCTTCCGCGACGTTATACGGCCGGCCCGTAATACGGCCTTGATATTCTCGCGGTGCCGCATTCATGTAGTGCGATCGTCTGAGTGCAAGCCCTGCTTGTTCCGGCGGACATTTTTTGCAGCTCTCGCCAGTACGCGGGAGCGTTCGCACCGCAGGCGTGGCCTTGCTGTCCTCTTTCGACTTGTCACCCGACACGCTACCTGTCGCTGCCGTTGCCGCGCCACCCAATAAAGCTCTGCCAGCGCTCAACAAAACCGGCCCAAACTCCGCGACGGCGCTCTCCAGCAACGGCGCCAGTATCGTCCCCATACGTCAACCCTCCCACAAACTCAGGATGTTCAATTCGCCAGCGCAACACACACAGAAAATCATGAAACCGCGCGTCGGCCGAGCTAGCCGAGTTAGCCGAACGCTTGATCCAGCCACGCATCGCAGGCTTCTCATAGAAACCGGGCGAGTAAGCTTCGAGTCGCAGAAACTCGACGAGATGGGCATCTTCCCGAATACCGATTCCTCGCGCGACATTAAACGCACGCCACAACCGCGTCCAAAGAAAAACGGCATCCACCAGTTCCGGCTCTTCGCTTATCAGATCCTGCCGCACCCGCTCGACAAAACCTTTAGCGTCGATATCGGCAAGCGCCGCGACCTGTTCCGAAGTCAACTCAATCATCCGGATGCACCCTGATCAGTTCGCCATTGATCTGCACCAACCAGTCGAAGGCCGGCACAAAAAACGCCGCACGTTGCGACGACGACAACACCCGCGCGATATCGCCCAAAACGCGAGCGTCATAGAAACGCAATAGCGCCGTGCCACCGTTCGGCATCCGCACGTCCAATCGCTCGCGCAATTCCCGCGTGAGCGATCGAAACTGATACGCCGTAGTGAGCCACGACACACCCGAAGCCCCCGCCGCAAGCTCCAGCAGTTCGTGCCGTATCGCCATCGAAGCATCTTCGAAATCGATCAGCCACGGCCCCGCATCGGCGAGAGAAGCGTCCGGCGTCTCATCGAATAAAGCAATCGCGGCGGAACTCCGTTCAAGCGTGGCCGCGCCGAACGCGTCGCCATAAAGCAGGCCGTCAATGAGTGCGTAGAGCCGAACCGGCAACGAGGTCTGTAGCCGACGCTGCGTCAGATAACTTTCGAGTGTCGACACCGGCATGCCCTACCCTCGCATCACGGTCGTCGCACCGCTTTCGGTAGCGGCTCTCAGGCATTCGACGCAAAGCGTCGGCGCAGAGCCGAACGATTGAACATCGGCCGATCGAGCATCGTCAGCGTCACCGCCGCCTCGATAAGCATCAACCTCACCGCTATCTTCGATTGTCATTCGGGACTGAGACGAGATCAGCACCGCGCCGCAAGTGGTGCGCATGCCATCAACCGCCGTATCGCGCCCATGCATCCGATGCGAAAAACGACGCCCGAGCAAATTGTCCGAGATCGCAAACACACCTTTGCAAAGCGGACAGAGCACCTTGTGTCCGACGCCCGCTATTGCTCGTCCGTCGATCCTTGATTTGTCGTTACCTTCGAGTACACGACCGCCGTGTGACGTCGTGTCACCCTCGCGAATGATGGCGCGTTTCACCACTGATTTTCCTTCGTTCGTCAAACAGGCGACGAAGGATTTCATAACGCAAACGGCCGCGCTACCTGCCTGGACTAGCAGGTAGCGCGGCCGTCTAGACCCGCTCCGTCTCAAACAAGAAACGCACACTTCAGAACAAACAAGATTGTTCAGTAATCCGTCTCACCAACACTCATAGCGCGTCTCTTTTCGAGCTAATTTTTACTCAAGACTTCTCAGGCACCGCGAGATTGGAAGTCACCATCGTCGCAAACCGACGCGGCTGGCAACTGGCCAACGTCCGTTCATAGATCGCGAGATAGCCGTCGCTCACCTGCTGCACGCCGAATTTGTCGAGATTGAGCGGCGCTCGCGCGCACAACGTGGCGTGCGCATCGGCATCCGTCAACAAATGTCCGAGCGCGTCGGCCAGCGCAGCCGGATCGAGCACCGGCACCAGCACACCAGCCTCACCGCCATCGAGCATTTCCGGAATGCCTCCCACCCGGGTCGCCACAATCGCGCGCCCCGTCTCACGCGCTTCGCACAGCACGAGCCCCGCCGCCTCATAGTGCGAGGCCAGCACGAACACATCGGCCTGCGCGAGATACCCGCGCGGATCGGCCACGAAACCTTCAAAGCGCGTTTGCTCCGCGACACCCAACGTCACCGCGAGCGCTTCCATGGCCGCGCGATCGGGCCCATCGCCGACGAGATACAGCATCGCGTCCGGCACGCGTCGGCGCAACAGCGCGAACGCATTCAGCAAATCGCCGATGCCCTTGCGCTCATACATTCCCGACACCGTGACGATGCACGGATGCGCCAACTGCGGCGTCGACGCCACCGGCGTCCCGGTAAGCCGTGGCGTGCCGATCGTGCCGTTGCGCACGACGCTCAGCCGCTCACGCGGAATGCCGCGCCGCGCCATCGCGACGGCTACCGCATCGCTGACCGCCACCACGTGATCGCCGACGCCCATCAGCGAAGCCGTGCGCTGAAACTCGTTATGCACTGTCGTGACCAGCACGAAGCGCCGGCTGAACGCGCTAAAACGTGCGATCAACGCGCCGGTCATCATGTGCGCATGCACGACGTCGGGATCGAACTGCGCGACCAGCCGCCTGAAAGCAGCCACCATCGCCGGCACACGGGACGGCTTGGGCGACTGCGGCAGCAGCACGTGACGCACGCCGTGCCGCGCCAGCAGTTCCTCGAAACCGCCGCCCGCCGAGGCTACGATCACCTCGTGCCCGGCGCGCGCCTGCAGACACGCAAGGTCGATCATCACGTTGACGATGCCATTGCCGATACAGCGCGCGTGATTGGCGAGATGGATGATTTTCATGGGGTTTGCGCAACATTCGTTGAATGAGGTGGCGCGGCCGCTTGCGACGCAGCCGGTGGCATGAAGCGATACATCAGCGCCTTGCCGTACGCGTCTTCTTCAGCCAGCACGAGGTATTCGCCCGACGCGAGGCGGTGCGCGGTGAGCGGCATCGGCACATCGGCCCACCCGCTTTTCGAGCCGACTTCCCGGCCGGGCGACAAACGGCCGACGTCGTGTCCCGTGGCGCGGTCGTAGACCCGCACGACCGCGCTGCGCGTTTCGATCGCGAACACGTAGTCGCCCGCCACCGCGAAGCCGCTGATCGACGACCAGTCCGGCGCGCCGCGATCGGGCAAGCCGATCACATAGCGCAGCACCGGCTTGCCGCTCTTCCAGTGGTCGTAACGCGCGAGCTGCGAGCCCGCGCTATTCCAGTTGTCCTGCACGAACGGATGCGCGGGCGTCGAACCGGAGACGAACATCGTGTCGTCGTCGGGGAAATAATTCATCCGTGCGATCCGGTAGAACGGCGCGGGCGGCGGGTACTGCCGCATCGCCGAATAGCGGTAGATGGGATTGCCGGCGTGGTCGAAACCCTGCAACGGAAACTGGCGGATACCCTGCGATTCGGTGCCCTGCCAGATATCGCCATGACTATCGACCCACCACGCGCGCAGCGGCGGCGCGTTGGTGCTGCCAGTGTTCTGATCGAACGCGGACGCGGAGAAATCGCCCTTGCCGGTGGCGTCGCGCCAGATCCATTCGCCCTGCGGCGGCTGGTTGGGCGGCCACGTGCCGTCGATATGCGCCTGCGAAAAGAGTCCCGACGGAATCGCGGTCTCGCGGTCGTCGGCGAAACGATAGATGCGCAGATACGACGAGTACATATCGGTTGTATAAAGCAGCCGATGGCCGCGCACGTCGCGCACCATCGGCATGCCGCGCTGACCGCCGAGATACAGATGAAAGTACGGGTCGTACGGATAGCGGAAACGGTCCGCCGTGTAACCGGCGTACGACCACTCTTCACCGGCGGGCCGCGACAGGTCGAGCGTGAAGCGCTTGCTGCCGGTGTAAATGGAAGGCGGCTCGCCGTCCACGAACTGCGCGCCGTCGACGAACAGCAGCCCTTGCAAACTGAAACGCTGCGCACCGTCCGGCGTGTAGCTTTCGAGCAGCGCACCGTCGAAGGTGCTCGGTCCCGCGCCGAACGGACGCGGGCCTGCGCCGTTCATCGACACGTAGAGGTTGCCCGCGCGATCCACGCCAACCCCAGTCAGTCCGTTGAAGCGCTGCGGCCCCGGCGCGCCGGCCCGGCCTGCATAGATTCCGCCCTGCTGGCCGAAGCTCGCCGACAGTTGCATGCCCTCGCCGGGTTGAGACGCCGCCGTGAAAATCAGTATCTGCTGACGCACGCCGTTATCGGCGACCAGCAGACGTCCACGCGTATCGACGGTCAGATCCACCGGCACCACACCGGCAGGCAACGCCAATTCACCGAGCCGAGCACCGTCGCGCGCATGGTGAACCACGCGCCGCGCGCCCTCCGTGCGGCTGTTCTCGATGACCCACAGCGAACCGTCCGGCGCGAGCGCGAGACGGCCTGGCTCATGCACCGGAAAACTGCCGACCGGCTGCATGGTCTGCGCGTCGAACATCTGCACGCGATTGTCGAGCTGGTTCCCGACGAAGAGCCGTGTTTCATCCGCGGCCAGGCCACGAATCGCGTAATCCCCCTTGGCCGGATACGCCGAAATCAGCAGATACGCGAGATGCCCGCCCGGAAATTTCACCTGCCCGGCAAACGGCACGCCGTCGCTGATATCCGCACGACTACGACGCGCCACGCCGGTCCACTCTTCGCCCTCGCGCGGTGTCGGCCGATGTTTGGCTTCCTCGTTGCCGAGGCTCACCACCGTCTGCGCGGTGTAGACGTATTCGTCGTTCACCGCGATCGCGTCGCCGCCCATCATTCCCCAGCCGTGCGACTCGCCGCCGTGCCTCACCAGTTCGCCATTGCGGTATTGGCCGAGTTCACCGCCGCCTTCGTCCCACGGCGCATTCGTGAAGACGTCGCCATTCGGTGCGACGGCGATCGCCTGCACGTCGATCTGCATCCAGCGCTTGTCCGCGTAGCCCCACGTATTGCCGACCCACGAGGTCCGATACGACAACGACGGATGCGCAAGCGCTGCCAGCGCTTCGGCCGCCGGCACGGCGGCGGAGGCGACGGTCAACGCGCGCGCGCCGGCTGCCTCGGCAGCGCGCGCCAACGTCGCGCCTGCGCCCGTCACGGCACCGCCCGATCCGCCGGCGCTCAGCAGCACCAGCACCGGCAACGCCACCGCCGCGGCGCACACCACCCGTTCGAAAGTTTTGCGCGTGGGACGTCGCATGATCACGGCCGCGTCAGAACGCGTCGATCGCTTCGCGGTAGACGGCGGCGACCTGCGCGGCCACGACCGCCCGGTCGAAATGCTTGCGCGCATACGCGCGGCACGCCGCGTTGTCCGGCACCACGCGTTGGCCGAGCAGCACCTCCATGATGCCTTCGCCGATCGCCTTGAAGCCGCCCGACGGCAGCACCAGTTCCGCCGACAGCGGCGCCACCGCTTCGGGCAACCCGCCGACCGGCGTCACCAGCACCGGCGTGCCGGCCGCCAGCGATTCGATGGTAGTGAGACCAAAACCTTCGAGCGACACCGTCGGCACCACCGACAGATCGGCCGCGCGATACCACAGCGGCACTTTGTCATCCGCGACGAAACCCACGAGCTGAACGTTGCGCTCCAGCCCGCGCGCGACGATCCGCGCCTGCAACTGCTCTTCCAGCGGCCCAGTGCCCGCGATGGTCAGCAGCACGTCGGGCAGCGCGGGTTTGACGATCGCCATCGCGTCGATCAGATCCTCCAGCCCCATGCGCGACACGAGCCGGCGCATACAGAACAGCAGTGGACGATCCTGCGGCAAACCGAGCCGCTCGCGCGCCTTGATCTTCGTTGCGCGCACATTGAATCGCGCAACGTCGACGCAACCCGGCACCACGCGAATCCGTTCCTCGCGCACGCCATAGGTCTCATGAAGCAGTTGACCGAAGGCCCGCGACAGCACGATATGACGCGTCGCGCCGCGATAGACGAACCGTTCGAGGGCGACACGCGCCGCGCGCGACCAGCCGCCGCCACCGCCGGGATACGATTCGGCCGCCCACGGCCCGTGAAAATGCACGACCTTCGGCACGCGACGAAACACGCCGGCGGTCGGCGCCGCATACAGCGCGAAATGCGAGGCGACGACGTCGGGCATCTTCGCGGCGCGCAGCGCACGCGATTGCACCCGCGAGCCCCACAGCCGCGCGCCCAATTGCTCCTGCACACCGGCGAACGCCAGCACGCGGCCGCCCGACGCGTCGAACACGCCGGGGCTGCCCGCCACCATGCCGCGCACGCTGACGCCCTGGTCGGGCAGCGTGTCGATCAAGGCCTTGAACATCCGATCGAGGCCACCGGGCCGCTCGTTGAACCAGTGCATGCCGATCTGCAGCGAATCGATTGAAGTCCCACTCATAATTTCACCGGCGCGCTCGCGCAGTTGGACGGCATCGCGTGGGCTGTGCGCCGCGCGTGTACCTGTTCATAGACGGCCAGATAGCGTTCGGCCATCGCGTGCCAGCTCAAGGTGCCCGCTACTTCGCGCGCGGCCGCGCCGAGGCTTCGCGCATAGGCCGGGTCGCTAGCCAGACGTTCGATCGCGGCGGCCAGCGCCGTCGCGTCGTTGGGATCGGCGAGCACCATGCCGCTGCCGGCGCTGATCACTTCCGCGCCGCCCGCGGTGCGCACGGTAATCACCGGCAAGCCGGCGGCCAGCGCTTCGAGCAACACCAGGCCCATCGGTTCGTAGCGCGACGGAAACACGAACGCATCGACCGAGCGCATCAGCGCGGGCATGTCCATCACCATGTCGGTGAAGTGGACCCGCTGCGTCAAACCGAGCGACGCCACCAGCGCCGGATACGGACTGTTGTGCAAAATCCCGGCGACGGCGAGATGCACGTCGGCGCGGGTCTGCACGAGTGCGTGCAGCACGGTGTCGAGATTCTTGCGCGACATGCGCAGATCGCCCGCGAACAGCAGCATGAACGGTGCGGACGGCAAGCCGAAACGCTCGCGTTCCGGCGCACCGGGCGTGAACTCGCCGACGTCGACGCCGTTATGAATCACCTGCACGCGCGCCGCGCCGATGCCGAGCGCGCGCACCTCGCCGGCCACTTTCTGCGAGACCGGCACAATCACGTCCGCGTGGCGGAACGCCCATTTTTCGCAGGCGATATTCAGCAGCGTGTAGATCACCTGATACGCGTGATACAGGTTGTGCAGCAATCGAAACGGATAGAAGCCGCAGCGATACCAGCCGTCGTGGACGAAATGCGCCGCGTTGACATCCGCGCGCGCCCACGCGATAAAACCGTTCACGTGCACCACGTCGAACTCGTCGCGATGCGCGCGAATCCACGCGCCGCAGCGCCACGCGAACATCTGGTATTGCACGAGCTTGGTCGGCAGACGGCTGCCGGCAATCCGCACAAAACGCACGCGCGGATGCTCGATCAGTTCGGCGGCCGCTTCGGCGGCGAGCAGCGTCACGCTATGACCCGCCGCGAGCGCCGCCTGCACGATCTCGTAGTTGACTCGCCCTTGCCCATCGTTTTTACGCACGACATGGGTGACGATCAGAATCCTCATCCTGTGGTCCTTCATCTGACTTTCTTCAGGTACTGTTCGATGCGTCGAGCGGCCGCGCCGGAAGCGGGCCGCGGCGTTTGACACTCGCGCGCGTAGCGCAGCGAAATGACCGGCAGGGTCACGCCGAGAAAGAAGAACATTCCCGACACGGAGGTCAGCGTGTTGATGAAAATCATCATCGAGAAAATCGCCACAGCCACGCCGACGCCCGACACCGCCATCAGATCGTTGGGATGCAGGCGGCTCGCACGGTATGCCCGCCACATCAGCATCAGCACGCCGGCCGTATACAGCAGCGTGCCGGGCCAGCCCATCACGAAGGGCACTTCCATCAGGCCGCTGTCGAAATCGACCATGGCCTGCGATTTGTTGTCGGAGAGCTTGGTGCCCAGCCCGATCGAGCCGAAGCCCTGCCCCGCGATATCCGTGAACGCCGACGAAAAGAAGCTCTTGTAGAACTCCGCGCGCGCCTGATAGCTGTTGTCCTGGCCGAGGTCCTGCATCGTGCTGAAGCGCGCCATGACCGGCTCCGCGACCTGGTCGATCATCATCAACGGCGTGGCCATCACGGCCAGACCCAGCACGCCGGCCAGCAAACGCAGGCGGCTTTTGCCGTCGAGCATCGCGAACGAGTACACCAGCGCGATCGCGAAACCGCCCCACGTGCTGCGCGCGCTGGTCAGCAGCAACGCGGGAATGCCCACGCAGCCGAGTACGATGCGCGCCTTGCCGCGCGCCGCGAACGACATGAGCAGTAACGCCATCAACGTAACCGCGAACGGGCCGCACGAATTCATCGTGCTGCTCACGCGCATGCCGAACGGCACCGGCTGGCCTTCGGATTGCATCTTCGACGCGATCAGCCAGAAGGCGTCCCACGGCATTGGCGAGACGAATTCGAGCAGGCCGTACAGGCTCATCAGCAGTCCGCCGAACACGAAGGTCTTGAGCAGCACCCGGTGATAGTCGGGGTAATGACGCCATGTCACGGTCAGGTAGAACGCCACCATCACCGGATACAGCCAGTTGATCAGCGTGTAGGTGGCCGGCGCGGGACCGACCTGCGCCATCCCGATCACATACGCGTAGAACAGCGCGATCACGATCAGCACCAGCGGCGCCGCGCGGCGCTGGCCCAGCAGCGTGACGTGCTTGAGCAGCGTCAGCCCGGTCAGCGCGACGGCCAGCAACGGCGCGACCATGATCGGGCTCTGGTCGTTGAACGCGCCGTTGACGAAGTCGGCGAGACGCCGCACTTCCGGCGTCAGGAAAAACAGCCAGCAGACGAAGCCGAGGTAATGCGCGGGCGAGCGCCAGTACAACACCAGCGCGACGCCGAACGCGCCGAGCGGGAAGAAAAACTCGACCAGCCGGCCCTGATGCAGCAGCACCAGCAGCAGGGTCACGGCGAATAACGCCAACGGCAGGCGCAGCGGATGACGCAGGCCTTTCGTTGGCGTACCTGAGGTGGCCGCTGGCGGCGCCGCCGGCGCTTCGCCGTAGGGCGGCCCGGGCGGCTTCAGTGGCTTCGGGACGGCGAGCTGAGCGGCACGCGAAGGCGTGACCAGCATCCGCCCCATCACAACAGCTCGAAGGTATTGACGAGCACCGCGCCGTCGCGCTCGCGGCGGCGCGTACCGAAGCGCGGCGCGCTGCTGCGCACCTGGCGCGTCAGGCCGATGAACGGCACGCCGTGTTCCAGATACGGTCCTTCGGTCTTGCGAAAGCCGAATTGCTCGTAGAAGTCGCGCAAGCCGAGCGGCGCGCTCACCCGCGCGGCGTGTCCCGGCCAGCGTTCCGCCATCGCCTGCAACACACGTTCGATCAGCAGTTCGGCGGTGCCGTCGCCGCGCCGCAGCGGGCTCGTCAGCACCTTGTCGATGGTGATTTCAGGATCTTCCGCGTCGCCGGGTTGCAAACGGGCGTAGGCGAGGATCGGCATGGGCCGCGCGATGTCCTCCACCGCGAACACGTGCAGCGAGTTTTCATCACGGCCGTCGGCGTCAAGACAGACATGCGACTGTTCGACCACGAACACCGCGCTGCGCGCGCGCAAAATCAGATATAGCTCGCGTGCCGAAAGCTGCTCGAATTCCAGCGTTTTCCAGTTCATCACGTTCCCCAGCGGTCAATAAGTTCAGCGAGCGCGGCTTCGCCCGCCGCCCTCGACGGCCTGGCTCGACAGGCCGGCACGTTGTCATGGCTACACGGTACGTCCGCGAAACGCGCGTTTCCGTGCGGCATCGCACTGACGCTGGGCTTTGACAATTCTTAAATACGACTTATTGGAAAACGGCCGTGTCCATCGCGGCAACCACCACCCTGCAACCACCGCATGCAGTCGTTTTCCATGAGAACCATCCGAGAGACCGTTCCAAGTTCAACAATCAGGGGGCACCACACCATGAAAACCGCATTGCGACGCATCCTTTCCGAATCGGCCCGCCTCGATGTCCCGCCGGACAGCCTGGCCGACGACGCCGATCTGTACGCCGCAGGCCTCTCCTCGCTCGCGACCGTGCACCTGATGCTGGCAATCGAAGATCAGTTCGATATCGAGATTCCGGACCGGCTGCTGACGCGCCGGCTGTTCTCCAGCATCGATTCGATGGCCGCCGCGATCACCGAACTGCAACAGGCGAAGGCGGCAGCATGAACACGCCGTTGCTGGACGCGGCCGCCGCCCAGGCGGCGGGGCCGCTCGTGCAGGCCGCCGCAGCGCAGGCCGCCGAAGCACACGCCGACGCCGTACAAGCCGCCGCCGCACAAGCCGATAAGGCCACCGTGGCCGCCGCCCAGCCCGGCGGCGACGCCGCCGTCATGCTCACGGCGGTCGAAACCGAGCCCGGCTGGCGCGCCGCCGCCCAGCGCTGCGCCGCGATCGCCGCGCAGTTCGCCGACGCGGTGGACCGCGACGCGCGTTTCCCGAGCGAGGCCTTCGACGCGCTCAAACGCGAGCGCCTGCTCTCGGTGATGGTGGCGGTCGCCTTCGGCGGCGCCGGGCTCTCGCTCGCGGAAGTCGGCGCGATCTGCGAGATCCTCGCGCAAGGCTGCGCGTCCACCGCGATGGTGTTCGCGATGCATCAGATCCAGGTGGCGTGTATCGCAGCGCATGGCAGCGGCTCGGCCTGGCATCGACAGTTGCTCGCGCAACTGGTCGAGCGGCAATGGCTGCTGGCTTCGGCGACGTCCGAGGAAACCATCGGCGGCAACATGCGCACCAGCGCCTGTTCGGTCGAACTCGACGGCGCGCGCTTTCGGATTGAAAAGCTCGCCCCGACGATTTCGTACGGCGCGCACGCGGACGGCATTCTGGTGACCGCGCGCCGCACCGCCGAATCGGCCGCGGCCGATCAGGTGCTGATCGTCGCGTTACGCGAAGAAACGCAGCTCGAAAAACGCGGCGGCTGGGACGCGATGGGCATGCGCGGCACCTGCAGCGAAGGCTTCCGGCTGGTCGCGGGTGGTCTCGCCGAACAGATTCTGCCGGCCCCGTTCGCCGAGATCGCCGACCAGACCATGCTGCCGGTCTCGCATACGTTGTGGGCGTCCGTCTGGACCGGCGTGGCCGGCGACGCGGTGAATCGCGCGAAAGCCTTCTTCCGCGCCCAGGCCCGCTCGACACCCGGCGCGGTGCCGCCGGCCGGCTTGCGCCTTGCCGAAGCGGTCGGCCTGCTGCAGATGATGCAGGCGCGCCTCGCGGTCGCGCTGGACGCCGCCCGCGCCGCGCACGACGCGCGTCATGGCCGCTCGCAGGCCGATGCGCCGCTCGCGGCCCAGCTCGGCTTCGCCTCCGACATGAACACGCTGAAGACCAGCATCTCCAACATGGCGCTGCAGGTCGTGCATGAAGTGCTGATGATCTGCGGCATGGCGGGTTACAAGAACGGCACACCGTATAGCGTCGGCCGCCATTTGCGCGACCTGCACTCCGCGCCGCTGATGATCAACAACGACCGCATCGCACAGAACACGGCGAGTCTGTTGCTCGCGCAACGGCCTGCCGCTCCGGGGAGAGCCTGACAAAATGAACAACATGACCGACACCGCCGCACTGGCCGGCGCGACTGACGCTGCTTCTGACGCTGCTTCCGTTTCAGCCGCTGCTTCCGCAGAGCAACCCGCCGCGCCGAACTTCCGCGACGAACTGATCGCGGCGGGCCTGCTGATCGACACCGGTGAAAACGGCCTGTACGGCCGCAGCCAGATTTTCGAAGACGTGCTGGACCGCCTGAACGTGGCGATCACGCATCTCGGCGCGGACCAGCAGCCGGAAGTGCTGCGCTTTCCGCCGGCCATGCGCCGCACCGACTTCGAAGATAGCGAATATCTGAAGAGCTTCCCGAATCTGGCCGGCACGATCCACTCGTTCTGCGGCAACGACATGGGCCACCAGCGTCTGCTGCGCGCGCTCGACGACGCGATGACCGAGCGCGACGACGACCGCGCGGATGCGTGGATGGAACAGCAGAAGCCCACTCGCGTGGTGCTGACGCCGGCCGCCTGCTATCCGATCTATCCGGTAATGGCGCGGCGCGGTCCGCTGCCGGCGGACGGCCGCACGATCGACGTGCTGTCGTATTGCTTCCGCCACGAACCGTCGCTCGATCCCGGCCGCATGCAGATGTTCCGGCAGCGCGAATACGTGCGGCTGGGCAGTCCTGAGCAGGTGATGGCGTTCCGTCAGATGTGGATCGAACGCGGCTCGCTGCTCGTCACGCTGCTGCAACTGCCGGTCGAAGTGGATCTCGCCAACGACCCGTTCTTCGGCCGCGGCGGCAAGATCGTCGCCGACAGCCAGCGCGCTCAGGCGCTCAAGTTCGAGCTGCTGATTCCGATCGCCGATCCGCGCGGCAAGACCGCCTGCCTGTCGTTCAACTATCACATGGACCACTTCGGCGCGATCTGGAAAATTGCCTGCGACGACGGCGAGGTCGCGCATACCGGCTGTGTCGGCTTCGGCATGGAACGCATCACGCTCGCGCTGTTCCGGCATCATGGGCTCGACGTGAATGCGTGGCCCGACGACGTACGCGCGCTGCTGTGGGGCGATACCGAGGCACGCGTGGCGCACGGCATGCAGACGCTGCCCGCCACTGCGCCCGGCGCCGGAGAGCGCGCATGAACCCGTCGCTGACACCTGCGCCGACGGGGCCGCAAGCCGCTTTCCCGTTGGGGCGCCACGTCGATTTGCCCGCTCAGGACGGCGCCTCCTCGGCCGTGCCCGCAACGCCCACGGCGCCCGCCGCACTCGTCACGCCCGCCGCGCATTTGCGGCAGCACGCGCCGCATGCGCTGCATCAGGGCGAGCGCGTGTGGCAGGAGACCAATTGCTACGTCGATCTGTGGATCGAGCTGCTGCACGGCTTCGGACTCGATCCACGCGCGGCATTGGCGTTCACCGTCACGCAGGACTTCGAAGGCGATCAGTTCACGTTCTTCAAATTCCCGCTCGAAGACCTCGAGCGGCTGTACGGCACCCAGGTGCAGGAACTGGCCATTTACGATTCGCTCGAAACCCGCGTGCTCGCGCAAACCCAGCGCGGCCATACCGTGCTGGTGGAAGTGGACGGCTTCTATCTGCCGAACACGCGCGCCACGTCGTACCGGCGCGAGCATCCGAAGACGACGGTGGGCATCGACTTCATCGATCCCGCCGCGCGCCGCCTCGGCTACTTTCACAATACCGGCTATCACCAGCTCGACGGCGACGACTACGACGGCGTGTTCCGCAAGCTGCCGCAATTCGCGCAGCAACCCGACCTGCTGTTTCCGTATGTGGAATTCGCCAAGCAGGCGCGGCCCGCGCTCGAAGGTACCGCGCTCGCGGAAACCTCAGCGGAATTGTTGTGCGCGCATCTGAGCCGTCGGCCGTTGACGAACCCCGTGTCGCAATGGCGGGCGGCATTCCCCGCGCATCTCGACATGCTGCTCGAACGCGGCGAGGCGTTCTTCCATCCGTACTCGTTCAACCTGATGCGTCAGCTCGGCGCGAACTTCGAGTTTCTGTCGAAGTATCTGCTGTGGCTTGGCGCGCAAGGCTTCGAGATGCCGGCCACGATCCCAGCCGCCGCGCAAAGCATCGCAGCGGAGTCGATGGTGATGCAGTTCCGGCTCGTGCGGGCGATTGCACGCAAGCGCCGCGACCTGTGCGACGACTGTTTCGACGTGCTCGAAAGCGCTTATGAGAAGACGCTGCCGCCGCTCGCCGCGCTGGTGGCATGACGTTGCAATGTTTTGATGGTGTGACTTTGTGACGAATCGTCTGACGCTTCAAAGAACACTCGGGGATTCGCCGTGGATGTAATGACGATCGACCCGACGCCCACCGAAGTCGAAGCCCATGGCTTGCCGGCGGACTCGCTGTGGCCGCAACGCCTCGACAGCGGCTGGCAATGCGTCAGCACGCCGCCAGGCGCTTGCGCGTCGCCCGCCGACCTGCCTGCGCAAGGCTGGCTCGCCGCGCCGGTGCCCGGCACGATCGCGAGCGCGCGGCGTGCCGCCGGTCAGTTCGACGTCACGCATCCCGCCCCGCTCGCCTTCGACGATCACTGGTATCGGCTCACGCTCAACGGCATCGGCCGACGTCGCTTGCGGCTGCACGGTCTCGCCACGCTCGCCGAGGTGTGGGTGGACGGCGTGAAGCGTCTCGATTCCGATTCGATGTTCGTCGCGCACGATCTCGACATCGAACTGAACGGCGATACCACGCTCGCGCTGTGCTTCCGTTCGCTGACTCCCGCACTCACGGCCAAACGCTCGCGCGCGCGCTGGCGGCCCCGGCTCGTGACGCCGCCCACACTTCGCAATGTGCGCACCACCTTGCTCGGACATATGCCGGGCTGGTGTCCTTCGGTCCAGGCGGTTGGACCATGGCGGCCCATCGAATTGCTGAGCGACGCGCGTCACGCGATCGACACGCTCGATCTGACGAGTCGCGTCGATCACGACGACGGCGTTGTTTCGATAACGCTACGTTTTGTGCATCCGCAGATTGGTGACGACTGTCATGCATCGTTAAATTGCGGCGACGCCGTTTCGTCTTTGCAATGGACCGACGCTTACACATTGAGCGGCAGCGTCCGCGTACTTCACGCCCAACGCTGGTGGCCGCACACGCACGGCGAACCCACGTTGTATCCCCTGACATTGCAGCTCGATGACGCGCGTGTGTCAGCCGAGCCGTCGTCGCATTCGCTCGGTTCGATCGGTTTTCGCAGCATCGAAGTGGAGCGCGGCGCGGACGGCATGGGCTTCGCGTTGCGCATCAATGACACGCCGGTGTTCTGTCGCGGCGCCTGCTGGACCAGCGCGGATCTCGTCACGCTCGCCGGCAGCGAGGCGCAATTGCGCCACGCGTTCGCGCTGGCCCGCGACTCAGGCATGAACATGCTGCGCGTGGGCGGCACCATGGTGTACGAATCCGATACGTTCTACGCACTCGCCGACGAATACGGCCTGCTGATCTGGCAAGACTTCGCATTGGCGAATTTCGACTACCCGAACGACGCCGCATTCAGCGCGTCGATCGAACGCGAAGCCACTCAGTTTCTGACCCGCACGCGCCGCTTCGCGGCGCTCGCGGTGCTCTGCGGCGGCAGCGAAGTCGACCAGCAGGCGGCCATGTTCGGCCTGCCGCCTTCGATGCGCGCGCAACCTTTATTCACCGAACAGTTGCCCGCGATCGCCGCGCGCGAACGCCCGGATGTGCCGTACGTCGGCAATTCGCCGTCAGGCGGCGTATGGCCGTTTTCAACTAATGAGGGCATTACCCATTACTACGGTGTCGGCGCGTATCAACGGCCGCTCGACGACGTGCGGCGCGCGCAGGTGCGTTTTGCGGCGGAGTGCCTCGCGTTCGCCAACGTGCCCGACAACGCCACGCTGCACGACGCGCTCGGCACGATCCACGCGCACGATCCGCGCTGGAAAGCCGCGGTGCCGCGAGACCCCGGCGCGGGTTGGGATTTCGACGACGTGCGCGACCACTACCTGCAGTCGCTCTACGGCGTGGAGCCGGCGCGCTTGCGCTACGAAGACCCGGAGCGCTACCTGGATCTGTCGCGCGCAGTGGTCGCCGATCTGATGAGCGACGTGTTCGCCGAATGGCGCCGCGCGGGCTCCGGTTGCGGCGGCGCGCTGGTCTGGCAACTGCAGGACTTGCGCCCCGGCGCCGGCTGGGGCGTGATCGACGCCACAGGACGGCCTAAAAGCGCGCTGCACGGCCTCGCGCAGACGCTCCAACCCACACAGGTGGTCATCACCGACGAAGGCCTCAACGGCCTCGATATTCATCTGCTGAACGAGCGTGCTGAACCGTTGCACGCGCAACTGGAACTGGTCTGCCTGCGTGACGGCTGTGTGAAGGTGGTATCCGCGAGCCGCACGGTCAAACTCGCGCCGCACAGCGCGCAGCGCCTGAGCGCCGCCGACTGCCTCGGCCAGTTCTTCGATTTCACGCACGCGTACCGCTTCGGCCCGCGCGCGCACGACGTCACGATTGCGATACTGCGCGACGCGGCGGACGGCCGGGTTGTGTCTGAAGCGTTTCATCTGCCGGAGCGGCGCGTCGCCGAGCGCCATGATCTGGGCTTGAGCGTGACGGTCGAGCGCAGTCCGGCGGACGACGGCTGGCAGCTCGTCATTGAAACGAAGCGTTTCGCGCGCTTCATTCATATCAATGACACACACTACCGGGCCGCGCGCGACTGGTTTCATCTGCCGCCGAACCGCCCTTGCGTCGTGCCGCTCATCCCACATGCCGAACTTCGCGAAATGGTTGCGTCCGCACCCAACCCCGTGTTTAAAGCTGACGCAACATGCGCGGCGCCGGCCGGAGAAGTGCGCGCGGTCAATGCGATTTCCGCCACTTTCTACGGCTGAAGCCGCGCGCCGATCGTACGAGTCCTTCAAGAACCGCATGAAACCTCGCGCTGCGCGAAGCGACCTGTCTGGTCTGCGGAATCACTGTCGGAATTTGCCCGACACCCGGCGGCGCGAACCCGGCGATTCGTACGGCACCGTACGCAGCGTATAGAACAGTTCTGAATCAAATCCGGCACATCCCGGACACCCCTCGACAACCCTCATGCAAAGGGCATTGCATCCGTGAGACACCCTCTGCAAGGCCCTGCCCAACACCCACAAACCCAATCCGATCAAGGACTTGAGTCGGACAAAAAAGCCCCGCGCGAGACCAGCCGGGGATTCGTGTGTTGTACAGATTTGAAACAAAAAGCCACATTTTGCTTCGCGCATCGTCAAGTCTTCGCTCGCTGCGCCGCACCAGTGCTGGTTTTCCCCAAGGTTGGCACGCTCCTCGCTAAAGGAAGAGCGCAACACCGCGTCACCGCAAACAAGATCGACAAAAACGGCGGCGGCGCACCAGGCCAATACGGGGCCGGTCCTGTTCATCCTCGCTGCTCGCCAGGCAGCACGTCGTTATCAAGGATGCAGGCATCGGATCAAAAACAGGAAGTCACGCAGCGCGCGACTTCCACGCGAGGACCGATCATGTTGACACTTCAATCAGATCTGCACGGCAACCATTTGCTCGGCGCATTGCCTTCCCACGAATGGCAGGCGCTAGCTCCGCATCTCGAACTGGTTCACCTGCGCACTGAGCAGTTGCTGTGCGACTCCGGTCAACGCATCCATCACGTCTACTTCCCCACCACCGCGATCATCTCGATGCTCTCGACGATGGAAGACGGCAGCTCCGTCGAAATCGCGGCAGTGGGCCGCGAAGGCATGACCGGCGTGCCGGTGCTCACGGGCGGCGAAACCATGCCGAACCGCGTGCAGGTGCAATGCGCCGGCTTCGCGTACCGCATGAGCGCACAGGCGCTCAAGCAACAGTTCGCCCGTTCGGACTTCCTGCGCCGGCTGATGCTGCTGTACATGCACGCCCTGCTGACCCAGGTCGCGCAAACCGCCGCCTGCAATCGTCACCACGCATTGAACAAGCAACTGTGCCGCTGGTTGCTGATCGAAGTGGACCGCGTGGCGTCGAACGATCTGACCGTGACCCAGCAACTGATCGCCGACATGCTCGGCGTGCGCCGCGAAGGCATTACCGAAGCGGCCGGCAAGTTGCACGACGAAGGCCTGATTCACCACAGCCGCGGGCACATCAAGGTGCTCGACCGCAAAGGCCTCGAAGCCCGTGCCTGCGAATGCTACGGCCTCGTCAAGCGCGAATTCGACCGCCTGCTGCCGCGTCTGCGTCAGGCCGAAACGGTCGAATAAGCAGGGCCTCGTTCGACTATCGGGTAATTTCAATCATGTTCAGGAATACTGCGCGATGCCTCGACGCACTCTTCGTGATTGCGGGAGGCCTGCTCGCTCACTGGATGCGCTTTTCGACGCCGATCGCGTTGTCCGACACCGAGCGCCTGTTGATCGCCTTCAACTGCGTGCTGGTGCTGCTGCTGTTTCCCGGCTTCGGGGTGTATGACACGTGGCGCGGCAAAGCCTTGAGCTCGATGCTGGCGCGCGTTGCCGCCGCCTGGCTGGTCGTTGTCGCCACCGCGCTCGTGCTGGCGTTTACGCTGCATCGCATGGATGCCGTGTCGCGTTTGTGGTTCGGCTATTCGACGCTGATTTCCGGCGCGCTGATCGTCGTCACCAAGTGCGTCGTGCACGTGGCGCTGCGCAGTGTGCGCCGTCGCGGCATGAACTTCCGCACCGTCGCGATCGTCGGGGCGCCCGGCTTCTCGCGCACGCTGCTCGCGCATCTCGAGCACGCACCGCAAGCGGGCTTCAAACCGGTCTGCGTGTTCGATACGAGCGACACCCGCATCGACGGGGCCGGCGCCTATGGCGCACGAATGAAACGCCTGCCGGTGCTGACCGATCTGAATACGTTCGTCAACAAGGTGCGCGACGAACAGGTGAACGAAGTGTGGCTCGCGTTGCCGCTCTCCGAAGAACATACGATCTATCGCTTCACGCGGCTATTCAGGAATGACTTCGTGAATCTCCGCTTCATTCCGGACGTGCGCAGTCTGTCGCTGTTCAATCATGCGCTGGTCGATGTCGTCGGTTTACCGACGCTGAATCTGAGCGCGACGCCGTTCTCGTCGCCGCAAATGTGGCCCAAGCTGATCTTTGACCGCCTGTTCGCGGCGGCCGCGCTGCTCGCGCTCGCGCCGGTGTTCGTCGTGCTCGCGATCGGCATCAAGCTGAGTTCGCCGGGACCGGTGTTCTTCCGCCAGACGCGCAAGGGCGTGGACGGCCAGCCGTTCGCGATCTACAAGTTCCGCTCGATGACCGTGCATCACGAAGCGCACGGCCAGATCACGCAGGCCACGCGCCACGACGCGCGCATCACGAAACTCGGCGGCTTCATGCGCCGTACCAGCCTCGACGAGCTGCCGCAGTTTCTCAACGTGCTGCTCGGGCAGATGTCGGTGGTCGGTCCGCGTCCGCACGCGGTCGAACACGACGATCTCTACAAGGATCAGGTGTACGGCTACATGTACCGCTACCGCATCAAGCCGGGCATCACCGGCTGGGCCCAGGTGAACGGCTATCGCGGCGCTACCACCAAGGTGGAAAAGATGGAGGCGCGCGTCAAGTTCGACCTGTTCTATATCCATAACTGGTCGTTCTGGTTCGACATGAAGATCGTGCTGATCACGATCTTCAAAGGCTTTGTCGGCCACAACGCATTCTGACCATGCCACTCAGGAAACCGTTGCTGAAAGTCTCCGTGATCGTGCCGACCTATCGCCGGCCGGCCGACCTCGCGCGCTGCCTCGCGGCGTTGCAACGACAATCGCGCGCGCCGGACGAGGTGATCGTGATAGCACGCAGCGACGACGCCATGACGCACACCGCGCTGCGCGATCCGGCGCTGCCGGGCACGCTGCCGCTCACGGTGGCGCTGGTCGACACGCCGGGCCAGGTCGCGGCGCTCAATCGCGGGCTCGATGCCGCGAGCGGCGACGTGCTCGCCATCACCGACGACGACGCCGCGCCGCACGCCGACTGGGTGGCGCGGATCGCCGCCGCGTTCGAACACGACCCGCGTCTCGGTGGCCTCGGCGGACGCGACTGGGTGCATGAAAAAGGCCGCGTGCTGGACGGCGAACGGCAGCGCGTGGGCAAGGTCACGGCGGCCGGCATGATCACCGGCAATCATCACCTCGGGGTCGGCGACGCACGCGAAGTCGACATTCTGAAGGGCGCGAATATGAGCTACCGGCGCGACGCGGTGCGCGCGCTGCGTTTCGACGTCCGACTGCGCGGCACCGGCGCGCAGGTCCATAACGACATGGCGTTCAGCCTGAGCGTGAAGCATGCCGGCTGGAAGCTGATGTATGACCCGCGGGTGGCCGTCGACCACTACCCTGCGGAACGTTTCGACGACGACCAACGCTTCAAATTCAACGACGCGGCTTTCTATAACGCGTCTTTTAATCTCCGACTCATCATGTGCGAAACCCTGACGCCCGCGGGCCGATGGGCATTCGTCGCGTACTCGACGCTGATCGGCAACCGCGCGGACCCGGGGTTCGTGCGCGCGTTGTCGCTGGCATTCGAGCGCGGCGGTGTGGCGCTGGCGCTGCGCAAATGGTGGGTCGGTTTACGCGCAATGCGCGGGGCATGGCAGGAAGCGGTGCGTTGAGGCAATGGCGCACAAGCTTCACGCGAGGGACCAAACAATGACTATCAAGATGATCGCCGCCGGGCTCGCGGCGGCCTCTCTATGCGCCTGTTCGCTGGCGCCGGGGCCGTATCTGGACACCAACCGCCTGACGCCGCCCGCGCCGCCCGAGCAGACCGCGGACAAGTTTCCGGTGCATGCGATCGACGTCGCGTACTTCCGTCAGCAGCGCGCGGCGGCGGTGCCGGCCGTCTGCCCGCTGTCGTGCCTGACCGCGCAGACCCGTGCGGGTTACGACTACCGGCTTGGTATCGGCGACCAGGTGAGCATCATCGTCTGGGATCACCCGGAACTGACCGGCGGCGGCACCGGCGTAGCGAGCCTGCCACCGCTGCCGAGCACCGGCGGCGGCGCGGCGCCCTCGCCCGGGCCGACGCAGACGCAAGGCGCGACGCCGATCGCGCCGGCGCTGTCGGGCGGCGGCGAAGGCGGCCTCACCGTGCGCGTCGCCAACAACGGCACGATCTTCTTCCCGCGCGTGGGCCGCATCAAGGTGCAAGGCATGGACGCGCAGCAGGTCCAGGAAATGTTGACGAAGCGTCTGTCGAAGACCATTCGCGATCCGCAACTCGACGTGCGCGTCTCGGGCTTCAACAGCCAGTCGGTGCAGGTCACCGGCAACCTGCGCACGCCGGCTTCGGAGGCGATCACCGACGCGCCGCTCACCGTGCTCGACGCGATCAATCGCGCGGGCGGCGCGTTGCCCGATGCGGATCTGCAAAACGTCGGCGTGACGCGCAACGGCAAACGCTACACCGTCGACGTCGCCGCGCTGCTCGAAACCGGCGATCCGCAACAGAACGTGCTGCTCAAGGACGGCGACATCATCGACGTGCCGGACCGCTCGAATAGCCGCGTGTTCGTGCTCGGCGAAGTGAACAAGCCGACCTCGCTGCCGATGAACCGCGGCCGCCTGACGCTCGCCGACGCGCTGACAGGCGCCGGCAGCCTCGACGTCAAAACCGGCGATCCGCGCTTCGTCTACGTGGTGCGCGGCGCCGACAAGACGCTCACGCCGGATGTCTATCAGCTCGACATGACCCAGGTCGACGCGTTGATGCTGATGACCAAGTTCGAATTGCAACCGAAGGACGTGGTGTACGTGCAGGTCTCGAGTGCGGCGCGCTTCAACCGTGCGCTCGAACAGATCACGCCGACACTGCAGTCGCTGTTCTACACCGTGCAGCTCTCCAGATAATGCGCACGCAACGGAGTCTCCTATGAGTACGTACGACATGCTGGAGCCGGGCCCGCCGCCCGGCGGCGACGAAGACGCGGTCATGCGCGATCTGCTGCGCACGGTGATGGATCAGATCTGGTGGGTGCTGGGCATTGCCGGCAGCATCATTCTCGCCGCGGTGATCTATACGAAGATCGCCACGCCGATCTATTCCGCCGACGCGCTGTTGCAGGTCGACACGCAAAGCAATAACGGCGGCGCGCAGAACCCGAATTCGCCGTCGCTCGTGCCGACGGCCGGCCCGATGCATACCGACGCCGAGATCGAAATCATCAAGAGCCGCGCGGTGGTCGAACCGGTGGTCGAGCAGTTCAAGCTGAACTTCAGCACCTCGGCGAAGACCATGCCGGTGCTCGGCAAGATCACGTCGATATTTACGCATCCCGGTAAACCGCTCGGCGCTTTCCTCGGCATGCGTTCGTATGCATGGGGCGGTGAACAATTCGCGGTCGATTCGATCACGGTGCCGAAAGCGCTCGAAGGCGCGCGTCTGACGCTGCATGTGCTCGACGAAGGCCGCTATCAACTCACCGATGCGTACGGCGAGGAGATCCTGACCGGCGTGGCCGGTCAACCCGCCACCGGCAGCGACGTCACGCTGTTCGTCAAGAAGCTGGTGGCGCGCCCCGGCACGACCTTCTACGTGACCCGCTTCAACCAGCTCGACGCCGTGTCCGGTCTCGCCGCCGGCCTGCAGGTCAGCGAGAAAGGTCGCGACACCGGCGTCGTGCAACTGTCGTTCATGGGCACCGATCCGCACGCGATCACCGCGATCACCAACGCGGTGGCGGCCTCGTATCTGGCGCAGCGCACCGAGCGCGCGCAGGAAGAAGCGAGCCATATGCTCACGTTCCTGAACAGCGAGTTGCCGCATCTGCGCGACGAGGTGAAGAAGGCGGAGACCGCGCTGTCGCAGTATCAGTCGAAAGTGGGTTCGTTCCAGCCGACTCAGGAAGCCGGCGTGTATCTCGCCGGGGGCCTCGATTACGAAAAGCAGATCGCCACGTTGCGCATTCAGCGCGCGCAACTGCTGCAACGCTTCACGCAGGAAGCGCCGGAAGTGCAGCAGGTCGATGCGCAAATGGCCGCGTTGACGCGCGAGAAAGCGCGCTTCGAAGATCACTTCACCACGCTGCCGAGTTCCGAGCGCAATGCCCTCGCGTTGCAACGCGACGCCAAGGTCGCCGAGGAAATCTACGTGGCGCTGCTGAACAAAACCCAGGAGCTGTCGATTTCGCGCGCCGGCACGATCGGCAACGTGCATATCATCGACGACGCGTTGCTGCCGTCGCAGCCGGTGCGGCCGAAGTCCGCGCTGATCATTTCGGCGGGCACGCTGCTCGGGGTGATTGGCGGCATTCTGTTTGCGTTCTGCCGCCGTACGTTCTTCACCGGTGTGGCCGATCCCGAGTTCGTCGAGCGGCGTTTTCAATTGCCGATTTTCGGCTCGATCGCATTCAGTCCCGAACAGGCGCGCGCCGACAAGCAGTTGAGTGCCCAGCGCCGGGCCGCCCTGCCCGCGCCGCGCTCCACGCCGACCGAGGTGCCCGCGTTGCCGTCGGGTGTGATCGCACGGCTGCGGCCGGGTGCGACGGCGGCGGCAAGCAAGGCGCGCCGCCGCGCCAGCGTGCCGGTCGGCACGCAGACTGTGATTCCGTCCGGCAAGACGCCGATGCGGCCGCTGCTGGTCAAGACGCATCCGTACGATTCGACGGTGGAAGGCTTGCGCGGGCTGCGCGCCACGCTGCAGTTCGGCCTGCTCGAAGCGCCGAACCGTATCGTCGCGATCACGAGCCCGGCGCCGTCGGACGGCAAGAGCTTTCTGTGCGCGAACCTCGCCGCGCTGATCGCGGAGTCCGGCAAGCGCGTGCTGCTGATCGACGCCGATCTGCGACGCGGCCGGCTCGCGCAATATCTCGGCCGCTCGCCGAACGGCGGCTTGACCGAACTGCTGACAGGTCAGGTCGATCTGGAGACCGCGGCGCGCACGACCGGCGTGGACGGCTTGCACTTCATCGCGGCGGGCGCTTATCCGCCGAATCCGTCGGAGTTGCTGACGTCGGCGCGCTTCAGCGAAATCCTCGCGCGCTTCGAACAGGACTTCGATCTGGTGATCGTCGACACGCCGCCGCTGCTGGCGGTGGCTGATGCCGCGGTCGTTGCCAATCTGGCCGGTTCGACGGTGCTGGTGATGCGCGCCGGCGCTCATACCGAAGGACACCTTGCCGAAGCGCTGAAGAAACTGCGGCGTGCGCGGGCTCGCGTGGTGGGCGGGGTGATGAATGCGGTGCCGTTGAAGAGCCACAATCGCTACGGCACCTATGACTACGCGTACGCATACACGTATTCCGCCGGCGATCCGCCGGATATTCATGCGCCGCAGTAGGTGGGACGGTAGTTAGATCGGCAGAGCGTCAAACAGAAGGGGCTGCGCCTGAATCAGGCGCAGCCCCTTCTGGTTTTCTCGACGAGCGCGCAGCGTGGTTTGGGTGCGTGGCTTGAATGCATGCGCCGCACGCAAACCACGCTGCGCCGTTTTTACAGAAACGCGCTGACGTCGGTATGAAAACGCACGGCGAGCGCCTTGGCGACCTTTTTGCTGATCGCCCGCCGGCCCGCCAGGATATCGCTCACCACGGTGGGCGAAGCGATACCCATCAGATCCTTCTGCTTGAGCCCGTGCGTTTCCAGCAGATGCCGCAATACCTCGCGCGGCTCCGCTTTGGGAATCTCCACGTGCTGCTCTTCCCAGCGTTCGATCAGGTCGGTCACGATCGCGAACAGATCGGCGAGCGGATCTTCCTCGTCGCCGTTCAGATGATCGGCGAGCGAGTTGGCGACACGCACCATCTGCTGGTAATCCTGCTCGTTGCGGATGGGCATGATCGGCAACTGGGCTCGCAGCGCGACCCAGGTTTGAGCGATGTCGGGAAAGGCTCCCGGAAGGCGATCGGCATTCATGAGTTTAAATTCTTCCTCGTCCAAAGGTCGTACTCCGCATGCGTCAATACATGACGAACGAATAACGACTGCCTGTTGTAGTGAATCGCCGCGACGATCCGGAACCGGTTGCCGCCTACATCGAAAACGGTGTATTGCGGCGGCACGTAGTCCACGGCGGCGAACGTCTGCTTCAGGTCGTTATAGCCATACGCGAGGCAAGCCTGCGCCAGTGAATACCACGTCATTAGCGCACTGCGCGCACCCGGATGTCTGTTTATAAAGTCCAGCAACGCCTTCTTTGAAATAACCCGCATCGTATTTCCTCACCTGGTTTGGCGGGCTGAACATGCACGCTCTACCTGCAAGGCTAAACATTGCGGCACGGCGCCGATAGCTGGCCGGATGGCATAAGACAAATGCCTGCTGATCGGGTATTGCGGTACGACTGAAAGCATTTTATTCGCGTTGCGCGAACTTCGCAATATGCGAATAACGAGACAACCTGGCGACGTCGAACGGTCGCGCGGACTGCTGGCGGCGCATGCGTGCGCATCGTCGCGAGCAGACGCACACGTACGCGCACACACGCGCCGGTTTAAACCATATTCCTGCGCACGCGTGCTTCAACGTCCCCAACTGCTTTCCTGTGCCGGCTCGCCGGACCATCCCAACTCGGGCGCGGCGAGGTCCGGTTCGTTGCGTTCCACGATGCTAAGCCGTTGGCGCAGCCCGCCCGCGGCGATCGTGCGCGTGACTTCGGCCATGAACGCGCGCCGGAACACCGCCGCCGAAAAACGTTCGGCGTTCGCGCGACACGCGGCCGGCGTGATCTGGTCACGTTGCCGTTCGAAACGATCGATCGCGCCGAGCATCGACACCACGGTCTGGCGCGCGAAATACACGCCTGTGGGATACGGCTCGCCGATCGGCACCACTGTTTCGAGCGCCCCGCCCTTGCCGTACGCGATCACCGGTGTGCCGCAGGCTTGCGCTTCGAGCGGCACGATGCCGAAGTCTTCTTCAGCGGCGAACACGAACGCGCGCGCGCGTTGCAAATGGTCCTTGAGCACTTCGAAGGGCTGGTAGCCGAGAATCGTCACGTTCGGGCCGGCCTTGGCGCGAATTGCCGCCATTTCCGGCCCATCGCCGATCACGATCAATTGCCGGTGCGGCGTCGCGCTGAACGTCTCGACGATCAGATCGATGCGCTTATACGGCACCATCCGCGACGCGGTCAGATAGAAGTCTTCCTTGGTCGTGCACAGTTCGAATTCGTGCACGTCGACGGGCGGCGGCACCACGGCCGCATCACGTCGATAGGTTTTCATCACGCGTCGTGCGACGAATTGCGAATTCGCGATCAGACGATCGACGCTGTTCGCCGAATGCGAGTCCCAGCCGCGCAGATAGTGAAGCAAGGCACGCGCGGCCCATGACTTCGGGCCGGTCAGCAGATTCGCTTCACGCAGATATTGATGCTGCAGATCCCACGCGTAGCGCATGGGCGAATGCACGTAGCTCACGTGGGTTTGATCCGGGCCGACCAGCACGCCCTTGGCGACCGCGTAGGAACTCGTAATGATCAGATCGTAGCCGGACAGATCGAACTGTTCGACCGCGAGCGGCATCAACGCGAGATACGCGCGATAGCGCCGCCGTGCGAACGGCAGGCGCTGAATGAACGACGTGGTGACCGGTTTTCCGCCGAGCGGCCTGCGGTCTTCGAGGAAGTCGACAAGACTGAAAAGATCCGCGTCGGGAAAGCATTCGATGATCTGTTCGAGCACCTTCTCGGCGCCACCCGGTGCGACGAGCCAGTCGTGCACGATCGCCACTCTCATGATCTCCCCACCTATTGATAAACGCCTCCAGGGCTTAGCGAAGAGTGTAGGTGTCGCATCGTTTGCCGTGCGTGCGCGTGCCCACATTCGACGCGCGACAGTGCGCGAATAATTAAGCATCGCGGTTCGCCTCTTGCGAATCCGCGCCTCTCAATCACTCGCCTTCCTATGCGCCCGACGATCGACGCTTCGCCTCCTCTTCATGCTTTGCCGCGTATTCAGCCTGTACCGATCGAGACGTCTGGTGCGTCGCCTGCTTTGGGCGCTTCTGTGGGTTCTGCTGGCTCCGTTGCTTCCGTTGCGCCTGTCGCGCCTTTCGCTTCAGACTTAACGACGATCGAAGCCGCGCGTGCGCCCGTGTCGCCCACCGTGCTGTTCGTCGATCAGAGCGGACAGCTCGGCGGCGCCGAATTCGCACTGCTGCAACTGGCCGGACATTGCGCCGCCTACAGCGAAGTCGTGCTGCTGTCCGACGGTCCGTTCCGTTCGCGGCTCGAAGCGCTTGGCGCGCGCGTGCAGGTGATCAGCGATGCGCGCGTGTCGGGCATCGCGCGACACGCGTCGGGATGGAACTGTTTGCGCGTCCTACCCGGCATGTTTCGCCAGGTGCGGGTAATCGCCGCGCGCGCACGCGATTTCGACGTGCTGTTTCTTAATACGCAAAAGGCGCTGGTGCTCGGCGTGCTCGGCAAACCGCTGCATCGCAAACCGGTGATCTGGTATCAGCACGATATTCTCACGCGCAACCATTTCGGCCGCGTGCAGTTGAATGTCGTCAAATGGCTGGTGCGTTTCGCGGTCGATCAGGTAATAGTGAATTCGCAGGCCTCGGCGCGCTCGCTCGCGGCGTTGACGGGTGTCGCGGCGGACTCGGTGCCGGTGATCTACAACGGCATCGATGCGGCTGCGTTCAGCCGTGTGGAAGATGCTGATGGTGCCGACGGTGCCGTTACTAGTGCCGACGGTGCTGGCATCGCCGCGTTGCGGCGGCGGCTCGGCTTGCCCGCCGATGCGTGGCTCGCGGGTCTGTTCGGCCGGCTCGCGCCGTGGAAAGGCCAGCACGTCGCGCTCGACGCGATCGCGCGTTTGCCTGGGGCGCATCTTGTGCTGGTCGGTGCGCCGCTCTTTGGTGAGGACGCGTACGCGCAGCGCCTGCACGAGCAGGCAGCGGCGTTAGGGATTGCGGATCGCGTGCACTTCGCGGGCTTTCAGGACGACGTGCCCGCGTGGATGAGCGCGATGGATGTGATCCTGCACACGTCGACAGAGCCCGAGCCGTTTGGCCGTGTGATCGTCGAAGGCATGGCGGCGGCGCGCCCGGTGATTGCCGCCGCGGCGGGCGGCGTCACCGAGATCGTGCGGCATCGGCACAATGGCTGGTTGGTGAAACCTGGCGACGTCAGCGCATTGGCGGACGCGATCGGCGCGTTGCGGGACGATCCCGTACTCGCGCAGCGGCTTGCGCGACAGGCGCGGGATGATGCGCGGTCGGCGTTTTCGGTGGAGCAGTATCTGGAGAAGATGACGCAGGCGATCCGGCGGGCTGCGCGATGAGGCGGGAAGAAGCGTAGGTTGATGCGTGGTTGATGCGTGGTTGATGCGTGGTTGATGCGCGGTTGGTGCCTGGGTCGCGGCGCTAGTGGACGCGCGGACCGTCGTGGGGTTTTGAAACCCACTGAAGAATGCGCGCGCAAGCCTTTTTCAACAGACTCACGCGCGGCTCAAACGAAGCTCGATCAGTCCTTGCTGTACTCGATCGTTTCAACGCCAGTATCTGTACCGAGCAGGCACAGATTCGCGCCACGGCCTGCGAACAGACCCACCGTCACCACGCCCGGCCATGCGTTGACATGCATTTCCAGCGTGCGCGGATCGCTAATGCGCAGACCTTTGACGTCGATGATTTCGTTACCGTTGTCGGTAATGAACGGCACGCCTTCTTTCGTCACACGGACCACCGGCACACCGCCCAGCGCGGTGATGCGGCGGCCGATCGCGGTACGCGCCATCGGCACCACTTCGATCGGCAACGGGAAGTTGCCGAGCGTGTCGACCAGCTTGCTCGCATCCGCGATACAGACGAATACGTCCGACACCGACGCGACGATTTTCTCGCGCGTCAGCGCGCCGCCGCCGCCCTTGATCATCGCGCCGCTGTGGTCGATCTCGTCGGCGCCATCCACATACACGCGCAGCGAATCGATTTCGTTCAGGTCGAGCACCTTGAAGCCATGCGATTGCAAACGCGCGGTGGTGGCGAGCGAGCTCGACACCGCACCGCGATAGCGCGACTTGCTGGCGGCCAACGCGTCGATGAAACAGTTCGCGGTGGAGCCGGTGCCGACACCGATGATCGAGCCTTCCGGCACGGTGGCGTTCACGTAGTCGGCGGCGGCCTGGCCGACCAGTTGCTTGAGTTCGTCTTGAGTCATGGGAGAGGCTGGCGTGCAGTAAAAACGGCTAGTTTACCGGAGTGGCGCGTGGGGGCTCGGGGATTACTTCCGCGAATTACTTCTTCACCGAACGCTGACGCACCGCTTCGAACAGACAGACGCCGCTCGCCACGGAAACATTCAAACTCTCCACCGTGCCGGCCATCGGAATCTGCATCACCATATCGCAGGTATCGCGCGTGAGACGGCGCATGCCCTCGCCTTCCGCGCCCATCACCAACGCGACCGGACCGTCGAGCTCGGTTTCGTACAGGCTCTTGGTCGCTTCGTCCGCCGTGCCGACCACCCACACGCCCGCGTCCTTCAACTCACGCAGCGCGCGCGCCAGATTCGTCACGGTGATGTACGGCACGGTATCCGCCGCGCCGCTCGCGACCTTCGCCGCCGTCGCGTTCAACCCGACCGCGCGATCGCGCGGGGCGATCACCGCATGCGCGCCGGCGGCATCCGCCACACGCAGACACGCGCCGAGGTTGTGCGGATCGGTCACGCCGTCCAGCACCAGAATCAGCGCCTTACCGTTGATACCGTCGAGCAGTTCCGCCAGGTTCTGCGCGAGCGGCATGTCGGTCGCGCGCGCCACCACGCCCTGGTGACGCTCGGTGTGCGAGAGTCCCCACAGACGCGTTTCGTCGGCGGCGATCAGACGCACGCCGGCTTCTTTCGCCGTGTGCAGAAATTCGGTCATGCGACGATCTTTACGCGTTGCGTCGTAATAGACCTCTTCGACCGTCGACGCATCGTGACGCATACGCGCGGTCACTGCGTGGAAACCGTATAAAACCTTGAGACGTGACATGACTGATACAACCTTTGATTGAGCGCGACTGCAACGCGCGCTGCTGTGATGAAGACGAGCTTGAGTACTTGGCTGGGCGCTTCGTTACGCTACCCGCTTGCAGGTTTTGCTCGATTACTTGACCGCGTTAAAACGAACACCGCGCGCAACCGGTACGTTGCTCCGTACCCGATGCGCGCGGTTCTAAAACAAGGCCGCTTCAGCGCTTCTTGCGAGCCTGCGATTTCACTGCCGGTTTGGCCGCGGCGCCATGCTTCTTCGCCGCACCGCGCGCCGCGCGTGCTTCCTGCACCGCAGCGGTTTGCGCCGGCGCCGCTTTCTTGCGCCGTGCTCCCGGCGCGGAGGCGCCACCACCGCCGTCCATGGGCGGCAACGAGCGCACACGCGCCCCGCCGCTTTCACCCGACGACTTGTCGGCCAACGCGCCACGCGCTGCCGGCGGCTTGATCGGCGTATCGCGCACGAGGCGGAAGTCGATCTTGCGCGCATCCAGATCGACGCGGCTCACCTGCACGCGCACGCGATCCGACAAACGGTAGCGGATGCCGGTGCGCTCACCGCGCAACTCGTTCTTGATCTCGTCGTACTGGAAGTAGTCCGAGCCGAGTTCGGTGACGTGCACGAGGCCTTCGATAAACAGCGAATCGAGCTGCACGAAAATACCGAACGACGTGACGCCGCTCACCATGCCGCCGTACTCTTCGCCGAGCTTGTCGCGCATGAAGTAGCACTTCAGCCAGGCTTCGACGTCGCGCGAGGCTTCGTCGGCGCGGCGTTCGTTGGCCGAGCAATGCAGACCGAGCTCTTCCCAGATCGCCACATTGTTCGCGCGCGCCCGGCCGCGTTTTTCTTCGTCGGCCTGCTGCATGGCGCGAGCACGCGGCGACAGCGCCGTGTTCAACTCGACGCCTTGCGGCGCCTCCGGCTGATACTTGCGGCCCTGCAGGATCGCGTAGATCGCGCGGTGCGTAAGCAGGTCGGGATAACGGCGGATCGGGCTCGTGAAGTGGGCATACGCCTCATACGCGAGACCGAAGTGGCCGATGTTGTCCGGGCTGTAGACCGCTTGCTGCATGGAGCGCAGCAGCATGGTTTGCAGCATCTGCGCGTCGGGCCGTTCGCGGATCTGCGCCATCAGCGCGGCGTAGTCGCTCGCGTGCGGTTTGTCGCCGCCGGCCAGCGAGAGGCCCATGCCGCGCAGGAACGTACGCAGATTCTCGAGCTTTTCCGGGGTCGGGCCCGCGTGGATGCGGAACAGACCCGGATGCTTGTTGCGCTTGAGGAAATCGGCCGCGCAGACGTTCGCGGCCAGCATGCATTCCTCGATCAGCTTGTGTGCGTCGTTGCGGGTGCGCGGGATGATCTGTTCGATCTTGCCCTGCGCATTGCAGACGATGTACGTCTCGGTGGTGTCGAAGTCGATCGCGCCGCGCTTCTGACGCGCCGCGAACAACGACTTGTACACGCCGTACAGATTCTGCAACTGCGGCAGTAACGCAGCGCGGCGCGTGGCCTCCGGACCCTTGGTGTTTTTCAGCACCGCGGCGACTTCCGTGTAGGTCAGACGCGCGGCGGAATTGATCACGCCGGGGTAGAACTGATAGGCCTTCACTTCGCCGCGCGCGGTGACGATCATGTCGCACACCAGCACGCAACGGTCGACGTGCGGATTCAGCGAACACAAACCGTTCGACAGCTTCTCCGGCAGCATCGGAATCACGCGGCGCGGGAAATACACCGAGGTGCTACGTTCGATCGCGTCGGCGTCGAGCCCGCTCTTCGGATGCACGTAGTGCGAGACGTCCGCGATCGCCACGATCAGACGGAAGCCATCGCCACGGCCCACCTGCACCGGCTCGCAGTACACGGCGTCGTCGAAGTCCCGCGCGTCTTCGCCGTCGATCGTGACGAGCGGCACGTCGCGCAGATCGATGCGATGCCGCGCGTCCACCGGACGGACTTCGTCGGGGAGCCTGGCGGCTTCGTCGAGCGCGGCCTGGCTGAACTCGTGCGGCACGCCGTACTTGCGCACCGCGATTTCGATTTCCATGCCGGGATCGTCGATATCGCCGAGCACTTCCACCACGCGGCCGAGCGGCTGCGAATGACGGCTCGGGAAATCGGTCAGCTCGACCACCACCACCTGGCCGACCTTGGCCTTCTTGGTGTTCTGCTGGATCAGGATGTCGTGGCCGATACGCTTGTCTTCAGGCGCCACGATCAACGCGCCGTTCTCGTTCAGCAGACGGCCGATCACGCGCTTGTTGGCGCGGTCCGTGACCTCGACGATATGGCCTTCCGGACGCCCGCGCCGGTCATACCCGACGATGCGCGCGAGCACGCGGTCGTTGTGCATGACCTTCTGCATTTCGCCGGTGGGCAGGAACAGATCGTCCTGGCCGTCGTCGCGAATCAGGAAACCGAAACCGTCGCGATGACCTTGCACACGGCCCCCGACGAAGTTCGACGGATGCGTGAGTTGGTAGAGATTGCGCTGATCGAGCCGGATCTGGCCGTCGCGCTCCATGGCGCCTAAGCGCTTGAAAAATCCTTCGCGTTCCTGGCGCTTGATCGACAGGGCTTCGGCGATGTCGTTCGCGGCCAGTGGCGCTTCGCTCGTGCGCAGGACGCCCAGAATTTCTTCGCGGCTTGGAATCGGATACGGGAATTTGCTCAAGGGCTTGTCGATGATTTTTTCTCGTTGCATGGACGTCGGTCGGCGATGTGGCTCGGCTTTAGGAAGCGTTTGCTTGGCGCTTGAGTTGCACTTGCGATTGCACAGGAAAGACCCCTCTCGGGTCCGGCTCGTTCAAGGCTGAGTCCGACGGGCGTGTGTGCACCGTGCCAACGAACTACTGCGGGGCATTCTAACACCCGTCTCGTACGCCAAGCGGCCCGTCAATAGTCGCTGTGCCGTCGATATGACGTCGTCGCGAAACGCGTGCGGACTCGCTATCGCGATGTTTAAGCAAGTTCTTAGAAACTTCCCAGAAACGCTTGACAGGCCTGAATCGGTCGCTATAATGGCGTTCTTTGCAGTTCATCACCTGCCCAGGTGGCGAAATTGGTAGACGCACTAGGTTCAGGTCCTAGCGGTGGCAACACTGTGGAGGTTCGAGTCCTCTCTTGGGCACCAGATTCAAAAGTAAAGCCGCCTACGGGCGGCTTTACTTTTTGTGTGAGACTAGTTGATCCGGTTCCCGCGGTTGGGAAGCAATCGGGTAGTTTTCATGGAGTTGGCAGGACGGTAGTCGGTGGTGAAGTTTCACTTCGCCGCACGATTTAACCGGGCGGTTGAAGCAGCGAAGTTTGTTTGTCGGCAGGGTTGACACGCTGAATCTTCACGCTAAAATAGCGGTCTAGTTTGAACACGTGCCCAGGTGGCGGAATTGGTAGACGCACTAGGTTCAGGTCCTAGCGGTGGCAACACCGTGGAGGTTCGAGTCCTCTCCTGGGCACCACAAGTTGTTCCGGCTTAAGCCGAAAGTAGTTCGAGAAACCCCGTAAGATTAATCGTCTTACGGGGTTTTTTGTTTGTCCGAAGACTTTCGGCACCCTACTTCGTACCGACCTCCTCGCTGATCGGATCAGTCTCTTCCACAAGCATCGTTCGCTATTGGGCTCGACGCGTGTACGCTGCCGTCAACCGACGCATTCAGACTTGTGATGGCTTCGCAAGGCTCACACTGAGCTCTCGCGCCAGATCCGTGAGTGATCGGATGTGCGCCTCGTCACAGAAGCCCTGCCTGTTATGGCGAGTCGAACTCCGCTCCTTTAGAAGACTTTCCGTTGTCCGGTCGGCATAACGCCAAAAGCTATTCTTTTCCCGAAAGGAGCTATCGACGAACGTGGTGAATTTCGCCCTTTCGCCCTCCACCGGGTAAAAGTAAATCAGATTACTAAGTGCCGCGACGCCCGCGTCACACGTGAGCAACCACGTGTCCTGAACCTTGCCGTCGAGACTCTTACCATCCATCATCGCAGCACTTCGAATGTACATGATGTCTCGTGCTCCATTCAGAACTCTATCGACCCGCACTTCTCCTTTTCCTCCTTTATTAAAATTCTTCCGCACCGATCTGGATTTTTTTGTAAATTCATCGCCCGATTCTTCGGGCGAAACAAAAAAGCAGTGCTTCGCAACTTCTGTTTCAATACCCGGAATAACGTCGGCAACGCCATCCATATATTCAAGGTACAGGTCAAGCCTGGCCTCCGGCGATGCCTTTTTCTCATGGATAAGGATATCGTGGATCTTGAGTAGCGCGAGATGCGCAACAGAGAAAAGCTGTTGTTCCGATTCCGGTAAGAGCAGATATTTACGTGACCGGACACGATCTGTTCCGGCCGGAACGGAATTTGGAGCATCGACATACCCAGGCAACTCAGCTTTCAGAAAGCTCTCATACGAATCGACCAGCGCGTCCAGATAAGACTCGTCCGCCTCACCCAGAGCAAAACCCGCCGCTGTCAGCATGAAGGGGGTATCGAGATATTTTTTTATTGATTCGATATCGCCACGTAACTCTTCAGATCGACCAACGGCTGAACAGCCCAGATATTCCTTGAAACGATTGAGAATATTCAGATCCAATATCACGCATGTTTCGATGCCCGCCAACTGCTTCGCCGCCACCCTGACTGGACTCATTGCCGGCTGAGCATCAGTAGCCCTGCACGGTTTTAACAAAAAAACACGATCATCCATAGATGATTCCCCGATCACAAATAAACCACCACTATTCAAAAAATTTGCGAAATACAGCAACCTGATTTTTTGTCTTATTTCTTAGGGTAGCATTATAGAGGGGATTAAAATCATAGCGACCAGGCTTGGCGAACTCTATCGCAGGGGCCGCCCTGCAATGGCCTTGGAAGAAACCGCGAATGGGCGGGACGACGCGGCGAGTAGTAGGCCTTCGCGCCGACCGTATAACAACGTCCGCAAAGGCCAGAGGCCACGCGCAAAAAACTTATCGCGCTTTACTCCCCGCGCCCCAATTGAAACCGAAACCCAACTGCAGCGACGGCAACCACTTCGCGCACGCCTGAAAACCCAGATACGCGCCGCCGACGGCGAACAGCACAGGAATCAAAAAGTCCTGGCTCACGCGGGTAAATTCGAACATCAGCACGACAGCCGTAATCGGCATCTGCATCGAAGCGGCCAGAAACGCCGTCGCACCGACTACCGCGAAGCTGCCCAACGAGGCGCCCGGCCACACCAGACTCCACAGTCCGCCGAGCACGATCGCGAGCAATGCGCCATTCGCGAGTCCCGGCGTCAGCAAACCGCCTTCGGCGCCCGCGCGTAAACTGCTGACGGTGATCACGACCTTCAGCACCAGCAGCATCGCGGCGAGGCCGATCGTCAAGCCGCCGTCGAACGCGAGGCCCGCCGGTCCTTTGCCGTTGCCGAGCAGTTGCGGAAAATGCATGGCCAGCACGCCGACGATCGCGAAGTTCAGCAGCGACAACACCGGCAGACGCCAATCCTTCGGCGCCGCTGCGCGCGAACGCTTCGTGATCTCGGTGAAACCCCACGCCGCCGCACCGAAAATCGGCCCGCACACAACCGACCACACCACCAGCGACGCGCTCAGCGTCAGCGACGGCACGAGGTACTGATGCTCGTTGCCCAACCCCGCCTGCGCGACCAGCGCGGCCACCGCCGACGTCACGATCGCCGGCACCAACGCCGTCCAGCCGAATGTGCCGAGCAGCACTTCGAGCACGAACACCGCGCCGCCGAGCGGCACGTTATAGACCGCGGCAAGCCCAGCGCCCGCGCCGCACGCCACCATGATGCGACTCTGCGCGACCGACAACCCCGCCCGCCGCGACAGCCAGCCGGCCAGCATCGAGCCGATCTCACGCGGCGCCACCTCACGGCCGAGCGGCGAACCCAGCGCGACCGTGACGATCTGCAGCACAGCGTGAACGGTTGTGCTCAGCGGCGGCATTTGCGGATCGTCGGATTTGACGGCTTGCCGGATGCTCACGAGCGGGCGGCCGAAACGATACAGCGCCCACCAGCCGAGCCCCGCCACCAGTCCGCACAACATCAGCACGAGCACGCGACGCTCGGGCGCCGCGGCGCTCACGCCCTGCAGAAAACTTTCGCTGCTGATCAGATGGGTGACGCTATAACCGTAGGCAAGGTGCTGAATGCCGTGCAGCAGCAACGCGAGCAACATGCCGCCGAGACCGGCGCCGAGGCCGGTCAGCAAGGTGACCACGGCCAGCGCCGGCAGCGAACCCCGTTCGCGGCGCACCGGTTGTGAAGTGAGGGATTTGACGGACATAGCGCGTAAGCGGAAGCAAAAGGGGAGAGAATTTCGCCATATTATTTCGCAACGCAGCATGAGTCCAATTAATTTTTAATATCGACTAATGCGCTTAACGCATAGGTTAGACGCCCTGCCTTTCGGGCGTGGTTGTTTCGGTGGGGGCCGCTTGCGCGTCACCGAAACAACAACGCAATCCGCCCGACTCAATGCATCGACACAACGAAGATCGACACCACGCACGCCACGCCGACAAACCACGCCAGCGAACGCAGCGACGCCATATTCGCGACATAAAACACGCCATGCAGCACACGGGCGACGACAAACGCAATCGCCAGCGCGTCGACCCTCGTGCTCGCCCCGCCCGCCTGGGCGGCCACGACGATCGCAGCAGTGAACATCGCCAGCGCTTCCCACGCGTTCTGATGCGCGGCTTGCGCACGCGCGCGCCAGCCGTCGAGTCCGGCGAGATACGCACGCGGTGCACGGTTGTCGTAACGCTTGC